>CAMNOS010000178.1 GCA_946546925.1 uncultured Butyrivibrio sp. | reverse complement strand
TTCGGAGCTCTTTTGTCATCGGGAATATTTACAAGCATGCTCCAGAAGTATTTAAACGAGGTGCTGGGGCTGCCCAACTCATTTCTGACGGCGCTGCCTTTGGTGTCAACCATCTTCATCATAATCGCCAATCTGGTTGTGGGTCAGCTCATTGAAAAGACAAGAGTGCTGGCGGGAAAGGCAAGGCCCTGGATACTTCTGTCGGCGGCGACTCTTTCCATAGCATCGATACTAATGTTTGTTGTTCCGGCGGATGGCATGGCAAGGATGATATGGATAGCGGTTGCATACAATCTCTATTACTCAGTTGCTTATCCGATCTACAACACAGCCAATGCCACAATGGTACCGGTGTCAACGAGAAACGGCCAGCAGAGGAGCATGCTTGCATCCCTTAGCAATATAGCGGGACTCGGAGTTATGGGAACCGGTTCAATGGTATTCCCGATCCTGGCTTCCAATATCCTTAAGAACTACCGGAGCAGATGGCTCATGATTATGATCTTCGTGGCACTTATCACAGCTCTTACCATCATCCTCCAGTACAAGTTCACGAGGGAGAGGGTCACTGAAGAAGATCTGCTTGCAGATCCTTCGCAAAAAGAGAATGCGGTCAAAACTGCCACCATGAAAGAGCAGCTTAAGGCTGTCACCTCAGAGAAGTGGTGGTGGATCATCATAATCTTTTACATGCTCTTTCAGTGGGCCGGTGCCATCAAGAACGGAGCCATGACGCAGTTCTGTGAGTGGGTAGTCGGGCTTGATGTGGTAAGCGGAGACTGGGGAATAGCCCAGACCATCCTGTCGATCGCAGGAGCAGTTCCCATGGCGGTTGCCGTGGTTGTGGTGATGCCTCTTGCGGGTAAGATCGGCAAAGCAAAGACCACCTTTATCTTTCTGGTGATCGGTTTCCTTGGAGGTCTCATTGCAGGTCTTTTCCCTGAGAACCTTCTGATGGTGGGACTCGGAGTAGGCATAAAGTGTCTTGGATCTTCCCCGGCGTGTTACCTGATTCTTGCGATGCTGGCAGATGTCATCGACCACATTGAGTACAAGACCGGCATGAGGACCGACGGACTTACAATGTCCATCTACTCATCGCTTATGGTAGCTGCAACACCGATCGGTTCAGCAATACTTAACGCGCTTCTTACTGCTTTTGGTTTTGATCAGACACTTGTCTTCGGAGAGGGCGTTCAGAGCGCTTCCGCAAGGATGGCACTTTCTGTTTCCTACATTTGGATCGAGACTGTATGCTACGGGATCTGCGCACTTCTTATCCTTGGTTTCACCGTGGAAAAGAACCTGAAGAAGGAGCAGGAAGAAATAAAAATAAGAAAAGGACTGGAATAAAAAAAGATTTCAGTTCATGTTCAAAAAGATGCAGATGACGCAGACGGCGTTCACTGATTAGAAACTTAAGTTAACATGACAATTGAGAAAAGCATTTCTTTCAAAGATTAAAGGAGGGAAGTATGAAAGGCGAACATTCATACAGAAAATGGAGAGGATTTGGTGCGATAACAGCTTCACTGATGACAATTGCCATCGGAGGTGTGGCTATAGTCAATGCTAATGCAGCGTTTATCAATTCTCGCCTGGGAACAACTAACATCAAACTTGTAGAGACAGGTGACGGAACTCAGAATACCGATTACTTCAAGTCATCCTACGGAACACTTGCAGAGGTGGTTGAGGCCAAAGAGGCACTTGCTCAGCAGATCGGAGCTGAGGGAACAGTTCTTTTAAAGAACAGGGAGAGTGCGCTTCCTATCAGCACAACCGACAAGGTCACGGTCTGGGGTATGAACAGTGTGAATCCCGTACTTGGCGGAATGATCGGATCATCTGTTAACGTCAATGCGGACGCGGGACAGAAATCCTATGGAATTCTTGAGGCACTTGAGGAAAAAGGGATAACAGTAAACACCCAGATGACAGAGCTGTACAATTCGGATGCAGCCCAGGCCAGCAGCAAGAGGGTGATTCAGCCCAGCTTTGGTCCGATATATGAGAATCCCTCAACCTACGGCGTGGGTGAGATGGATCCGTCTCTTTATACATCTTCTGTTTTATCATCAGCAGATAACACGGTTGCAATATGCTTTATTTCAAGGGGAAGTTCAGAGGCTGCGGATTATTCCACATCAATGACAACTCCTGAGGGGGACGGCGACAGCTTCGACGTGCCGCTTGCTCTTTCGACCTACGAAAAGGCAATGATAGACAATGCCAAAAAGCACAGCAGCAAGGTCATCGTAATGCTCAACTCATCCAACCCCATAGAGATTGAAGAGCTCAAGCAGGATGATGATATCGATGCAATTGTGTGGACAGGCGACCCCGGCGCATACGGATTTTTGGGAGTTGTGGATGTGCTCACAGGAGCAGAGAACCCTTCGGGACACCTTGTTGACACATACGCTGTGGATTCCACCTCTGCACCTGCCATGGTGAACTTTGGCGTCTACAATTACACCAATGCTTCAACAGCAAAGGGTTCAGATGCCATGGACTCAAACAACAAGTCGGACTGGTTTGTTGTTGAGGGCGAAGGTATCTACAACGGATACAAGTACTACGAGACAAGGTATGAGGATGAGATCTTAGGTCAGGGCAATGCCACTGCCACTGAGGGATCATCAAACGGCAAGGCATGGAGCTACGAGACAGAAGTAAGCTACCCCTTCGGATACGGCCTTTCATATACGACCTTTGAGCAGGAGCTCAAGAGCGTAAATGTTGAGCTTGGCGGTGAGAGCACAGCCTCAGTAAATGTCAAAAATACCGGTTCTGTTGCAGGAAAGAGCGTTGTTCAGCTCTATGTTCAGGCGCCTTACTCAGAGGGCGGTCTTGAAAAATCCGCGATCCAGCTTGTTGGATTTGGAAAGACTTCAGAGCTTAAGCCCGGTGAGAGTGAAGCTGTAGAGATCTCTTTTGACGCATCCTACTTTGCAAGCTATGACGAGTTGGCTGCAAACTCATCCGGTACAGAGGGAGCCTGGGTTCTTGAGGCAGGAGATTACTATTTTGCCATCGGTAACGGAGCCCACGAAGCACTCAACAACGTACTGGCACAGAAGACGGGTAGCACAGACAAACTCATTATGATCTCTGACGAAGAGACAGTAAGCGCAGACGGCGCGATTAAGTGGAACCTTGCAGCTACGGATTCAACGACATATTCCGAGGGCGTTGAGAACCAGCTTCAGGATATGGATATCAACAATTACATTCCTGATACGGTTGAGTACACCACAAGAGCCGACTGGACCAAGGGATGGACAACGGTGGATTCCATCACTCCTGTGGAAGAAATGATGACAGGCCTTAACAATGCCAACTATGAGCTTACTGCAAACGGCGATGGAGTTGTTTGGGGTGCAGACAATGGCCTTACGATCCTCGACATGATCAATCTTGACGACAACGGCAATTATGCAGGAGTTAAAGATTTGAGCGACCCTGACTGGGATAAGCTTGTAGACGAGATAACTCTCGATGAGGCGATTCAGTTCATAGAAAAAGGCGGCGATGACGTTGAGAACATCGATTCGATCCTTCTTAGCAGAACCTACGCCAATGACGGACCTATAGGATACACATCAGATCAGGTTGCAGATTATACCTACAGATGGTCTGCTTCCAATTCCGGTGAGGCTACCTACACAACAACCAAGGATGACAAGGCAACATATACAATGTCTACCATGCCTACAGATCCTGTTGTAGCAGCTACTTTTAACGCTGAGCTTGCTCATGAGGAGGGACTTATTTTTGGAGAGGATGCTCTCTGGTCCAATGAGAGCTCACTGTTTGCTCCCGGTATGAACCTTCACAGAACAGTTTACTGCGCAAGAAACCATGAGTACTACTCAGAGGATCCCATGCTCACATCACTTATCGGTACAGCTGTATGCAAAGGCGGTGAGGAGAAGGGAACTCAGATGGAGCCCAAGCATTTTGCTTTCAACCATCAGGAGTCCAACAGATCCGGTGTTTCAACCTTTATGAACGAACAGGCCGCAAGAGAGAACGAGCTGCGGTGCTTTGAACTTGTAATGTCATCCAACTCCTGTCAGGGTATCATGACAGCCTTCAACCGCGCAGGTACGGTATACGTGGGTGCATTTAAGAACCTTCTTGTAAACATTGCCAGAAACGAGTGGGGCTACACAGGCTGGTACAACACTGACATGATCAATGGAACAGAGTACATGAACTGGCGCGACATAACAGCAGCAGGCGGCGGAAACTGCCTCACAACCTCAGCCTACGACAGCTCGATAATAGGCACCATGGCTGCATCCAAGAGCAAGATTGCCAAGGACACCCAGTTCCAGCAGATGATGAAGTATTCACTTAAGTACTGGATGTACAATCTGGCAAGCTCAAATGCCATGAACGGAATCAGCAAGACCACCAAGATTCAGCATGTGCTCACCTGGTATCAGATGCTTCTCATTGGAGTATCCGCAGCAGGCGCACTTCTCACAATACTGTTTGCTTTCCTTGGGATCAGAGAAGGAAGAAAGGAGAATAAATAATGATGCAGGGTAAAAAGAGAGGTTCATTCTTAACACTTATTGCAGGGATCCTGGCAATTGCAGCCTGCGTTGTATACGTGACCGTTATGTACAAGCTTCCGATAGTATTTGTTCTTTTGATAGCGGCAGCCGCTCTGGCCGCAGCAAGTTTTGTTGGTGTCAACAATACTGTCACAACACTGGCACCTGCAGTTATAGCTTTTCTGTCTGCAACAGCAGTTATCTGGGCTGTTAACCCCATGGTAAATCAGCTTGGATACGTGGTTTCAGGACTTGATGATATCAGCACGGTGATTGCTCTTATCATATCAGGAGTTCTTATGGCCGCATCCATGATCGTCGCAATTGTGGCATCCTTCATGCCTCAGACTGAAGGTGAGGTCTAAGTCATGCATTCTTGGATAAAGA
>CAMNOS010000177.1 GCA_946546925.1 uncultured Butyrivibrio sp. | reverse complement strand
GAGGTCTTTTTTTATTTCTTTGGTTTCGCATATATTACAGGAGGTTTATTTCTGTATTCTGCGTTTCCAAAATAATAAACTTTATTTGATCACACTCGCATGCTCTGCATGCCAGATATACATCTTTACCACTTCCGGAAATTCTCCCAGGCCTCTGACATGGCATTCCACCTGCGGCCCCAGAGCCTCGATCTGATTCTTCCAGGAATCCGGACCATCGCCTGCCATATCATTGGTAGCATGATCCCCTGCAACCAGAAGAAGCGGTGTCAGGAATACTCTCCCAGGTTTAAACTCATTTACTTTTTCAAGCACAGGCTCGATTCCCGGAGTGAATTCCACAGTACCTATCGCGTAGTTATCATGTCCATCTTTATTGAACTGTCTCTTCAGTTCTTCATAGGCGTCAAACTCTAATTTCGCGCTTCCGTGTCCCATAAGCACAAGCATGTCTTTATCTGTCAGTTCAGAATATCTGCTCTCTAGTATTCTTGCGACATGATATACATCTCTGAATGAACTGATCAGGGGTTCTCCCAAAGAAACGCTTTGGAATCTGTTCTGATTGGCGCAGATCCGGTTCATGATTTTGTCATACTCTTCTCCTGCCACCAGATGTGTCGGCTGCACGAGAAGGTCTGTTATGCCATCTTTTTCCATTTGGTCCAGAGCCTCATCAACAGAGAAAATGACCGTGTTATCTCTTTCCTTTATCTTTTTGCGGATCATGCCGCTGGTCCATGCGCGGTAGAATGTTCTGTCCGGGAACCTTTTCACAAGTTCTTCCTCTATAATGTCGATGGTCTTACTCCTTGTTTCAGGGTAAGATGTGCCGAAACTCACGACGAGAATTGCTTTGTTTTCCATATTATTCCTTTCTCTTTGAATAAGCATTTACATCTTCCGGTCCTGTAGGATCAGAATCGTACATCCGGCATAAATATTACATTTGGCTTACCTGTTACACTGTTGATACTGATCTGGGTATCCACGCCGAACAGATCTTTTATCTTTGATGGAACAAACATTTCTTCAGGCGTACCCACATCATAGATCCTTCCTTTTTTCATCAGAATGATCTTATCACAGTAGCAGGCTGCTATGTTCAAATCATGGACAGAAGAAAAAACAGTAACATCCTGACTTTTCAATATGTTCATGATCTGATACTGATAGCCTATATCCAGATGGTTCGTGGGTTCATCAAGGATGATCAGCTGTGCCTGCTGTACAAGAGCTCTGGCCACCAGCGTCCTTTGTTTCTCGCCGCCGGAAAGGGACAGGAAGCTCCTTTCCTCATAGCCTTCCATCCCTACTTCCCTGAGGGCGGCTCGCACGATCTCTCCTTCGGCATGCATATCGTTATGGAACATCTTCTGATGGGCAAAGCGCCCCAGCATAACCATATCGAAAACGTTCATGTCGAACTCCACGTTGTTTTCCTGCTGCATTACGGACATCTCAAGGGCGGATTCTTTGTTGGTCATCTCGAATACGCTCTTTCCGTCTATATATACGGCTCCGCGGCTTGGAGTATATACCTTATAGATGTTTTTAAGAAGCGTGGATTTGCCGCAGCCATTAGGCCCTACCAGACCTACGAAGGTCCCCTCTTCAACGTCAAGGCTCACTCCGTCAACTATAACTTTGGAATTGATGGAGTACTTGAGATCGCTGACGTTCAGCTTTACGTTCAAAGTATTCTCACTCATCGTCAGCCTCCTATCTTTCCGTTTGACTTCCTGATCAGGTACAGGAAGAAGGGCGCTCCGAAGAAGGCCGAAACTACTCCGATAGGCAGTTCTTCAGGAGCTACTACGACTCTGCTCAGTATATCCGCTATCACCAGGAAGGTCCCGCCTACCAGCATCGAGGCAGGAACAAGCCACTTGTGTTTTGTGCCTACTATCGATCTTGTGATATGAGGGATCGTCAGACCTACGAAACCGATGGTTCCGGAGATCGACACTATGATACCCGTGAGCAGTGTGGCGATTATTATTATCACAAGTTTCAGCTTATCAGTATTTACTCCTACAGTGGATGCTACGTCATCACCTAAAAGAAGGACGTCCAGCTGCTTCGTCAAAAACAGTATGACGACGAAGCATACGGCAAAAGCGATCGTAGCATATTTCAGTTTTTCCCACGATGCTCCGCTTAAGGAACCCATCATCCAGTACGTTGCCGTCTTGACTTTATCGGATCCCGTCTTGGTATGATATATCATGAAGTTTGTTATAGCACTGAAAAGAGCTGAGACCGCGATACCCGCAAGCACCAGCTGAGTTGCGGTGACCTTGTTCCTGATGGTAGCGATCTTAAGGGCCATAACTATACTGAGCACTGCTCCTCCGAAAGCTCCTACCATGGTGCCGTATCCTCCTAAGAACGAAAGATATCCGTACATGATGACCGATACCGCTCCTGCGGATGCACCATGAGATATACCCAGTACATACGGATCCGCCAGAGGGTTCTTGGTGAGTACCTGCATGAGGATGCCGCAGAGGGTAAGTCCTGCTCCGACTATGAATGCAGTCAGTATCCTGGGGATCCTGATGGTCCAGAGTATCGTCTCCGTGCTTTCCTCCCAGGTCGGTTCATATATTTCCCTTCCCGCCAGTTGGTTGATGATGACCTTGCCGACGGATTCTTCACTCAGATCCACGCTTCCAAGAGTCGTAGCCATGATAAATGAGAAAAACAATATCACCACCATGATGCAGCAAAAGCACAGATAATGCGATCTCTTGTGCAGCGGGAAAACCGGTGTTTTTTCCTTGTCCATTTCAGACTCCTTTTTAACGACCGATAGCAGGCCCGGACGATCCGGGCCTGCTGGCGCAATAAATGAAATGAAAAACTTTGTAGGTTTATGTCTTAGTTGAATTTTTCAGGATAGAACTGCTTTGCCATGATCTCAACGGTTCCTGCAGAACCTGCGGATCCCTGCATATCAGAGCAGCAAGCTGAATAGATCCTGCCCTCTTTGACAGCTCTTAACTGTGAGGTGAATTCGTTGGTCTTAAGGAATTCAGTCTTTTCTTCGGTATCGTAGTCATAGTCAAGGATGAGGATGACGTCAGGATCTCTTGCAATAACTTCCTCCCAGGAAGGTGTAGCCCATCCCTTTTCGATATCATCGAAGATGGAGATCCCGCCTGCAAGCTTGATCATGTCTCCGGGAACTCCCTGGCAAGCTGTGAAAGGAGCGTCTTCACCGGAATCATATACGAATACGGTGATGGGATCCTTGTATACTTCTTCACCAAGAGTCTCTCTTACTTCTGCAAGCTTGTCCTTCATGGCCTGGATCTTTTCTTCCGCTCTCTCTGTGCAGCCGAAAACGTGTCCGAGAACTTCATAGTCCTTATAGATGTCTTCAAATGTGGCAGAGTCAGAGCAGCAGTACGGGAAGTAAGGAACGATATTGTTGTCGAGGCAGAACTGAACTGAGAAGTTGTCGTCTGAGAAGAGTGAATCCCATCCCATCATGAAATCGCAGCCTGTAGCGATGATCTGCTCCTTGGAAGCGTTCCTTAAATTCACGCCGTCCTCTGTGATCTTGGTCACCTTGTCCCTTGCGGGATAGTTGGAAACTGTTGACCAGCAGGCACCTCTTGTGAATCCTGCCATGTGGTCTTCAAGTCCGAGATCGAAGAAGAAGTCAGCCATCTGGTCTCCGTCAGCGATGGCTGCGACAGGAGGAGCTGTGAAGGTCTCTTCCATGTTCTGTCCGATACCGGAACGTTCAAGGTTCAGGGTGATGGTGTAGGGTTCGTATTCATTTCCGTCGATCCCTACTGCGATATTCCCTTCCTGTACAGTATAGGTGTCGCCCTTTGATCCTGTTACCGTGTTGTCATCACCGCACGCTGAAAAAACAAACAGCATAGTAAGTGCAAGGATAACTACCAATAGTTTCTTTTTCATATACTTTCCTCCTTAATGGATAATAAAAAGCCGGCCTGTGAAACAGGTCGGCAACAATAAACGAACAATTAAAACTAGCATCCGCAAAACGGTCATGTCCTATTCATCATCGGTGCCATACCTCGTGACACATAAGATAATGTACAGAAAGCAGGTCTCCTGGCTTATGATGTAAGGACTTTCGCCTTCCCGGAGCATACAGCAGGCAGATCATCCGCCCGGATCTCTCCAGTGACTTTATGAAAGACCAAATCAATTACAGTTACGGGATAGCACAGGTCTCTCACCTGTTTCCCTTTTAAAGCGCTTCCGTGAAAGCGCTACTCCCTGTATATTTGTTATTAATTAATTAATTATCAATTATTGTGTAAACTATAGCATACGCCGTCTCAGTTGTCAACGGCTAATCGGTTATTATTCACCCTTTGTATATGGCGCCCTCGCATGGGCTGCGAACATCTTCCTTATTTCCTCATATTCGCCAAGACCCTTAAGAAGACACCTCACCTCGAAGCCTTCTCTTCTGAATGCTGATGCCCATGAATCATCCGACTCCCCTGCCATGTCATTGTTAGCATGATCTCCGGAAACGATCAGAAGGGGCGTAAGCATGACTTTTTTAAGGCCGGATGCTTTTACTTTTTTCATAACGCATCCCAGATCAGGCTCTGCCTCGACTGTTCCTACAAAAGCTCTGACCCTGCCCAGATCGTTAATTGCATTTTCAAGATCAAGGTAGATACCGTTCCTGTCGTTAAAAACTCCATGTCCCATGAGTACCAGAGCCTCATCATCATCTGTTCTTATATCTCTCGCGATGATACCCGCTACTTCAGCTGCATCATCTCCGCTGCCAACCAGAGGCCTTCCCATCTTTATTGAATCAAAGTCTTTTTCATACCCCGTAACTTTTTCCTTAAGATACTCAAATTCCAATCCCGGGATGATAAAAGTGGGCTGTACTAAGACGTCTGTGACCCCGTCTTTCTTCATCCTCTCAAGTGCTTCTTGTGGCATGTCGATACAGCATCCATCACGTTCTTTCAGTTT
>CAMNOS010000176.1 GCA_946546925.1 uncultured Butyrivibrio sp. | reverse complement strand
GTCAGGACTGCTGTATCTGAGCTCGACCAGATAACAGACTTATCCCTGAGTGCTTCTGAATTAATTGATAATGTCAGTGTCTCTTCGGCGCCTTCTTTGACTGTGATTGATGATGCATTCTTATTGAGCTTCAGCGGTACACTTACAGTAACTTCAACTTTCTTAGTATTAGTTCCGTCAGATACCGTAATTGTAGCTTTTCCTTCTTTGCCGCCACCTACGATCGTTGCTGTCGACTGACCGCCGGATGTTGTACTACCAGTGACCTCAACTATGTTAGTGTCGCTGCTCTTCCATGTCACTTTTCTGACATTCTCAGAAGGGGTAACCGTGGCTGTAATTGTAGTCTGCTCATTCTTGATAAGACTTACAGAACTCTTATTTACTGTGAGGGTAGGTGTAACGGTTCCCTTTGATACAGTAAATTCGATATTCTTAGATCTCTTTCCGTTGTACTCAGCGTAAACAGTTGCTGTTCCGGCTTTTCTTGCTTCTACCGTTCCATCGCTGTAAAGAACGATCGGTGACAGATCAAACGGATTGTCTGAACCTGAGTTATAACTTGAAGAATTGATAAACCAGCGTGCCCCGCTGATATTAGAGGTAAGCTTCGCCTTTTCTCCTATCTTAAGACCGGTCTTATCTGCTGAAGCTGTTATCTCTCCATCAGGAAGGTCGTAATCAATCCACTTAGCATAAAGAGTTGTATTCTGAGTAGGTGTGAAATACTCGTAACTACTGCTGTCAGATGACAATACGGCTTTTTCTGTACAGTTCTCATCAGTATACCATCCGCCAAAGATCTTGTTTCCGTCACGTCTGATTCTCTTTGTGTATTCGGATATTATTATTGCCGATCCCACAATCGACTGCTTCTTGATGATAAGCGTGTCATCTCTCATGCTCTCATCAGGATCCTTTGTGCGGTCATCGTCTTTATCAAAGTAACCGCCGTTGGCATCAATCTTTACTGTATATGCAGTACCATACTTGGCGTAAAGGTCTGTTATGTCCTCCGGTATCAGGATGTAGTAGTCATCTCCATACTTTATGCTTTGGTATTCTGCCGGATATGGCTTCGTTAAGCTCTCATCCTTGTACCATGAAAGAAATGCCCTGTTCTCATCATTTATAGATGGAACCGTGGTATAACGATCATTGGTACTACTTGTTCCGCTATACTCAATTTGGGAAGTCCTGGTGTTTACATTAGAGAAATATCCTTCTCCGGAATGCAGCGTCAGTACTTTCTCCGGTTCGGAATCTCCGCCACCGCTGCTGCCACTTGACTTGTACCATCTTGCATAGAAAGTCGTATCGCTATTAATTGCATTATCATAACCGAAATACTCCTTTCCTTTTTCGTCAGTATATGGCCAGTTAGGGCTGTAATATCCCTCTCTTGGATATACATCTGATGAACCCGGTTCATTTATGTCACGATAGCGTGTCCCCTTGGCATAAGCTCTTGTCCTCTGCGTCTTATCTGCGTTCAGAGGGCCATAAACAGCATCAGCACTTGAAGATTCTTTGAATTTAGATCCGTTAGCGTCGAACGTAACCTTAACCGGTTCAGCCCACTTTACGTAGAAGTCCATACTCTTTGTGGGAACGTATCCGTACATATTGTAGCTGTTGTAGGTTCCGTTCTCGTCATAGAACCTGTGGCCGTATTCTCCAAAGAAGTACACATTACCAGTTCCATTTTGATTATCACACCATCCCACCTGTGGATCATTACTATAGTCGTAGGAGATGTAGGGCAGCTTACTGGTGTTTACACTTGAATAATCAAGCCTGGGACCTTCAAAAAGAACATCTTTCGCACTTCCTTCTTTTCCATATCTGTAGGGAGTTCCCTTTACTACACGTACAACTATATCTCCGGAAACTCCATCAAGCCTGGTCCCCGCCATGTTGCCATGGAAAGTAATTGTATAGCACTCTGTAAAACGAGCATAAAGCGTAAGATTACCTGTAACCTTGTAGGTGTAAACATTCTTTATCTCTTGTCCTTCACCTGAAGCTGAGGTAAACCATCCCTCAAATACCTTTGTCTCAGTGGATACAACCGTCGGAACTTTGCCCTTGATTGCCTCATGCTGAGCAACATTTACGGTATATGTGCTACCGGTCTTGGATGCAAATTTACCTTTGTTTGTACCAACATCAAAGGTAACCTGGTAGGCATTTTTATAGCCTGCATAGAATGTTTTCTCTCCGGTTACAACATATTCGAGAATGTCTGCCTTTTCAATCTTCTTATCATCAGCAACAGTATTCGGTTCTGTGAACCATCCAACAAACGCTCTGCCTTCGGGAATGGTTGTAGGGTTTGCGGGAACTGAATGATGCTGTCCAAAAGTCTCGTTTTCAGTTACCTGGTAGATTTTGGTGCTTTCTCCGTTAAGACTTCCCTCTCCGTAGTCAAAAGTGATAGCAAATCTGTCATACCATCTTGCATAGAATTCTATGTCAGCAACTGCCACATAATTTCTATCTTCAAGCTTATCTGACCAGGGATCTTTGTGTTCATAGTAACCACCAAACTCCTTGGCATCGTTCTCATAACTTGGCGTTGTTAACCATTTTTCAGTTCCTTTGGCAACAATGTACGTTTTCGTTTCAGTCTTATTATCGCCACTGCCAAAATAGCCACCATTCGCATGTAGTGTGATGGTAACTGCTTCTGCATAGTGAGCTTTAATAACTGTATCCTTTACCGGCACGTAGCTGTTTATGCTCTCTATCCTGGTGTCGCCATCGTACCAGGCCTCGAAAACTTTTTTGGGGTCATCTATAACCGGATCATTAATATATCCATCAATTTCACCATTTGAACCGGTTTTTAATATTGCATTGGTTGCGTTTTCATGACTCTCATATGGATTGTTGCTGGAATAGTTGAACTTTCCCCCATTTCCTTCCAATGTAATTGTGTAAACAGGCCTGTAGTGAGCTGTAAGTGTGGTACTCTCTGTAAACTTATAACTGCTTATGTATTTGATCTTCTCATCACCAATATACCAGCCTTCAAATATGAATCCATCTTCGGGAGCTGTTATATTACTTGGTGCATATTTCAACTCACCATCTTTGTCAGTCTTAATAATGCCAGTTTTTGCATCATTAACTGTTTCTTTCTTGTCTTCGTCGTAATAAGTAAATGTCCCCCCCATAGCATCAAGTGTGATGGTATACACAGGAATATACTTGGCAGTTAAAGTTGTATCCTGTGAGAACACTTGAGAGCTTAGGCTTCTCACTTTTTCTGTCCCGTTGTACCAATCTACAAACAAAGTATTCTCCGGAGGGGTGACTGTGATATTGTTGGAGACCAGTTTACCTTTCTCATTAACTCTGATTGTAGCCGCGTTAGCATCTACTACAGAATATCCTTTGTCACTGTCATAGTATTTTAATGTAGCACCTTCACCCGGATCAAAAGTGACAACATGGTATGCACTTTCCCAGATGGCATAGTAGGTAGCATCATCCGTCATAGGGAATTCGGCATTTGTGCTCCCATAGCCGGTAGCTGTAGTAGTAATTGCAGGCTCTGTAGCAGTTGCTGTTGTTCCCCATCCGACGAACTTTTTGTGGGGATCTTTATTGATCAGCTTGGGAGGATATATATATTTTTTTTCTGAGGCAGCATCACCATACTGATATGTACGTCTGCTGGTATCCTGAGGATCCTCATCATTGACAAAATATGCGTTGCCATTATCTCCGGCATCCAGGGTCAGGACTTTATTTGTGTCTGCCCAGTTCAAATATATATCAGTGTCACCTTCTATGGTCGTATATCCATATTGATCAACTGTGACCGGTGTTTTTCCGGCACTGTCAATATAGTATCCTTCCACTGCTTTTTTAGGATCAGTACTTTTTGCATAAGATCCTATATTTTTTGTATAAAAATAATTTCTGTTGTTCTTAGGATTAGTAACAATAAATACTTCTGATGTCTTATCTTCCACCTCAGTAAAGAGGATGTTTGACCTGATAAAGTATGCGGTATCATCAATGTTGTGACAAGTTACCAGATCATAATAGTCTTCAAATCCTGCATAAAATGTTGTAGGCCCTTCAGGTTTTACCGAATTAAGGTTACTGATCTTATTCTGCCTATCCTCATCGCTGTACCAGGAGGTAAAATTATAATGAAGATCAGCATTTCTAATATATGAGATGCTTGATGGGTAATAATTGCTGTTAATTTTCAAACCTGCCGGAATTGCATATTCGAGTTTTTTTACACGTTCTTTCTTGGAGTGGTCCCACCAGTATCCAAGGTCCTTTACCGGATCTTCGCCCGTCTCCGTGCCAAAAATAAAAGTCAGTTTATATGTATTAACCCATCCTGCATAAAGAACAGCTCCATTTTCCGGCAATTCCTTAAGAGTGAACCTGCCGGCATTGTCAGGAACATCGCTAAGTGAAAGAAGAGTATTACATTCGGGGTCGGCATACCAGCCTTTAAAGCACCACCCCTCTGCTGCAGGCTTATAAGCTGAAGAGTTGAGATATGTATTCTCTGACTTCACAACATAAGTGCTCTCGCCATTTGGAAACTTTCCACCCTCTATGTTGGCATTTAGAGTAAAAGAATAGCTTTCATTAAGAAGATTATCTTCTTCCTCTACATCAGTTTCCTCAGTCGAAGCCTCCTGCCATGCAGCAAATAAAACTGCATTATCCGTGAATATATAGGTTGAGAGATCAACTTCTTCTGACAATGCCTCATCAAGGTACCATCCTTCGAAAAGGAATCCATCCCTGACAGGGGCATCAATAGACTCTTCAATTACGCTGTCTGCCTTAACCTGAATAACAAGTGTGTCCTCTTCATTCTCAAAGAGACCTCCATTGGCATTCAGTGTAAGTGTGTAATAAACATCTGTAGATGAGTCGTCAGTCATCCCATCTGATAGTGTCTCGTCAGATACTGCTTCATTTTCTGATTCTGTATCTGCGCTCTCTTCCACCGGGGCTGCCACTTCTTCAGTTTCCGTCCCATCTGCATTTATAACTTCTTCTGTTTCATCAAAATCAGTTTCTATGCC
>CAMNOS010000175.1 GCA_946546925.1 uncultured Butyrivibrio sp. | reverse complement strand
TGACCTGTACATTGACTTCATCGATGGATCTGGCGCTGACATAAATCTGGCTCTGGTACTCTGTGCAGACAAAGCTGGCTCTGACACCTTTGATGTTGAGAAGCTCGTTGGCTGCCTGCGCACCGACAATCGTAGGACTTGAGATATCGTCGTTGGAAAGGACGGAAATGGCAAATCTGCTGCGGTAGATCTCTGCCTGGGAGACCGTGTCAGCCTTGGCCTTGTATTCACCCGCATCTTCCCTGAAGAGCTTCCTTACTCTGGTGACATCCGCGCCGTTTCGCCTTAGGAATGCTGCTGCCTCGAATGTCCTTACACCGGTCTTGTTCATAAAGTTGTTGGTGTCCACGATCATTCCGGAATACAGACTGTCCGCTTCCTCATTGCGGATCTTGACGTTGTCGCCTATATACTGAAGTATCTCCGAAACCATCTCACAGGCCGATGAAGCGTACGGCTCCACATAGGAGAGGGTTGCATTCTCAATGACTTCCGTGCCCTGCCTGTGATGGTCAAGAACCACTATCGTCTTACAAAATCTAAGAAGCTCCGGGCACTCTGTTATACTCGGCTTGTTGACATCAACCACAACAAGAACCGTGTTGTTCCCCGCCACATCTATGGCCTGCTGGTTGCTGATGATCATGTCATCCTCGTACTCGGGATTGTTCTTAAAAAGATCTACCAGCGGCTGCATTGAAGTAGTCACATCATTGAGTACGATATGGCACTTCCTGTCCAGGGTCCTGGCTATCCTGTAGATACCCACCGAGGAGCCGAAGCTGTCCACATCGCCCAGCCTGTGTCCCATTACAATGACATTGTCCTTGCCGGAGATGATCTCTCTCAGGGCGTGTGCCTTGACTCTGGCCTTGACCCTGGTGCTCTTCTCGATCTGCTGGCTCTTACCTCCATAGTAGGAGATACTGTCTGCCGCCTTGACCACTGCCTGATCTCCCCCTCGTCCGAGGGCAACATCTATGGCATTTCTGGCAAACTCGTAGTTCTGCGCGTAAGACAGTCCGTTGAGACCTATTCCGATGCTCAGCGTCACCGCCATCTCGTTGCCGATATTGACTGTCTTGACATCCTCTAAGATGTCGAACTTCTGCTCCCTCAATAGCTCACATGACTTCTTGGGCATTACCACGAAGTACTTGTCCTTCTCAATCTTCTTGGCAATACCACTTGCCGATGCGATGTACTTGTTGATCTTTCTGTCTATAAGGGCAGTCAAAAGAGATCGTCTGACTTCCTCGACACTGTCAAGCGCCTCCTCATAGTTGTCAAGGTAGATGAGGCCTGCTGCCAGTGACTGGTTGTCAACTTCCTGAATGGCAAGCTTAAGTGCCGTCTCATCAAAAAGATATACTGCGATGAGGCTTCCCTCATACCCTTCCGCATCGATTATGTCACTGTTCAAGGCCATCTCTTTTAGGGAGATACGCTTCATCTTGATGGTATAATTGCTATTCTCATAATCAAGCTCATAGGACACTTCATCGTACCCCTCGGGGAACTTGTCCATGGTGATGCTCGGAAACAGGGAAAAAATTGATTTCTTAAATCCCTTCTCCTGATGGATCACCTTCTCAAAAGCCTGGTTGGTCCACACCACCTTGCCGCTGTCATCCAGAACCGCATGCGGCAGATCCAGCTCTCTTAAGAGCTTCTTCTGTATCTGCCCGTACTCAGTAGCGAAACTCACCAGCTCATTCATGATTATGGGCTTGCTGTAGAAGTTCATATATAGAACTGCGATCAGATATAAACCGGTAAATGCTAAAAGGATAAGCCCCGCTGTGATGCCCGTGGTGAACACGGCTGCGTTGACAAATACCAGAAGAATCCCCAGATATGTAAAGACTCTCAAATAAGACTTGAGTCTCCCCTTTAACTTAACTCTGTTCTTAGTAGCCATTTAACCTGTCCTCTTCCCCAACAATATGGACGTCGTTGTGCAAAAATCTATCTACAGTATAACACAAAGAGACCTGTTCAGACATCAGAAAACGAAACCTCTTCCTGGTGGTCACGCAGCCACTTTCTCCTGTCTGCATAGTCAGGGATGACTTTTTCAACCTCAGCCCAGAATCTCTTCGAGTGATTCATCTCTTTTAAATGGCAGAGTTCGTGAACCACCACATAGTCTATTATCTCATCAGGAGCCCGCATCAGAAGACAGTTGAAATTGAGGTTCTTCTTGGATGAACAGCTTCCCCAGCGGCTCTTTTGCATCCTTATGGTTATGCGCCCGTAGTCGACTCCCATCATTTCGGCGTAGTACCTGACCCTCTGCGGGATGATCCGCTTTGCCCTGGTGGTGAGGAGCCTGATCTCCTGCTGTGTCAGTTCCCTGCGTGGATTCTCCTTTTCTTTTTCCTTTCGGGCCTTCATCTTATTAAGATGCTTATCGATCCAGTCAGCTTTTTCGCCGATGAACATGTTGATGTCCGAGACTTTCGCCCTGAGGGGGGCGCGTACTATGACCTGAGCATCCGGGGTTATCTCTATTGAAATTGTTCTCCGCCTGCTGCGGATAAGTTTTATCTCCTGTGCCATACACTTATTATATATACTTGCCGGTCTTGTGCAACAAAAGGCCCGGTGAAATAATCCACCGGGCTCAAATGTTAGTTCATATTTATTATCTGTGAGAAGGGCAATCAATGTACCTTCTTCTGTAAATCCCGAAAAATCCTAGAACCTTATCCATTGTATTCATCCTGCTTCCTCCTTAAACTTTTCTTTTTGTATATCCTTTTATACGAATCGGAAAAGGATGCGGCAAATTTTTAATAATATAGGATTGTGACAGTTATATATTAAATTTAATTACAATTAAATTTTATACTTAATATATACATTGGTAATAATTCGATAACATATTAATTATACAATGATTATTGGGTGTTCTTTATCCAAATAAAAAACATGGAGGGCTTATGTCTAATAATTCTGCAAACAACAAACAGTCAAAAAAGATCAGCGCTCAGCTGCTGATTGTGATCCTTCCGATGATCACAATAGCTATCGCAATCGTAACCATATTCATTGCAATAAGAGCAAAGTCAGTCATAGAAGAAGAAGCAACCAACGGTCTTGCCCAGGAAGCCAAGTCCAATTCAAATGAGATATCCGAACTTGTCACGGGTATAAAGAATTATTACAACGGACTTGCAGACGGCATAGAGAAGTCAAACTATACTTCCAATGACGAAATCTTAAAGGCTCTGCTCCCCGGCATGGAAGAGTATCCCGGAGTTGTTATCGATGTTTATATGGCCTTCGGAAAAGACAGCTTTATAGACGGCGGACTCTGGGTTCCCGATGCAGATTATGACGCAACGACAAGAGCCTGGTACAAAAACGGATCCGGAGCATCTTCGATCGTTCTCGGCGCCCCCAGTGTCGATATGACAACAGGCGAGATGGTTGTGTGCGGATCAAGAGCCGTCAACATGACTGACGGCAGAAGCGGTGTTCTTTCCACAGACATCACACTTGCCGGAATCTCCAAGACCGCCAGTGCATATAAGCCACTCAGAACCGGATCCACCATGATGTTCGACGGTTCTCTTATGATAGCTTCCCCCGCCGAGGACCAGATAGGAAAAGACGTATCTGAGTATCCAAACGACGGCTTCATTCAAAAGATCGCAAGCATCGTAAACGCAGGCGGCACAAGCGAGATACAGGTCATCCGCGGAACAGACGGCGCTGACTACTATGTTTCCATAGACAACGTGACCGGAACAAACTGGTACCTGGCATCCTTCGTCAAGAAGTCCGATGTCCTTGCGCCTCTGTCCAGGTTCATCCTTATCAGTTCCATTCTTGCAATCATCATGATCATAGCAATGGCAGTTGTAATGTATCTGGTAATCTCCAGGATGGTAACCAAGCCGGTAAGCGCTCTCACAAACAATATCACAAGAATCGCCCAGGGTGACTTTACAGTAGATATCCAGAGAAGCAACGATCAGACCAACAACGAGATCGGCCTAATGAACAACAACATGCACGACTACGTGCTCCAGATGAGGAACACCCTGACAGAACTCAAGGATGTGACAGAGCGGCTGGCAGGAGAAGCCGAAAACAGCAAGAGCGCTTCCAGCGATCTCAATGTCCAGGCCGACGAACAGTCCAAATCCATGCAGCAGATCCAAGGCGCTATGGACGACATGGCACACGCAGTCACAGAACTCGCCAACCAGGCTACCACCCTTGCCCAGGAAGTCAGCAACCTCACGGACAAGAGTCAGCAGACAAGAGATACAATGGCCGCCCTTGTTACCAAGGCAAAAGACGGCCAGCGCGACATGGAAGCAGTTCAGAGCGGCATGAGCGGAATCGCCGGCTCCATACAGGAAATGAACGATGTAGTTGAGGTTGTCGGCGAATCCGCACATAAGATCAACTCCATCGTAGATATGATCAACTCGATTTCCAGCCAGACCAACCTTCTCTCACTCAATGCCAGCATTGAGGCCGCAAGAGCAGGTGAGGCAGGAAAAGGATTTGCGGTTGTTGCTCAGGAGATCGGACAGCTCGCTCAGAACAGTGCAGAATCAACACAGCAGATTTCTTCCATAATTAAAGAGATCACTGTTCAGATTGAGGAACTCTCCAACAAGTCACAGTCCAACATGAACGAGATAAATGCCAACATGAATGCAGTCAACACTGCAGGCGCAACCTTCGAAGAGATCTTCAGAAGTCTGGATGAGACCAGCGATATCGTGGGCGAGATGATCTCCAAGGTAGGAAGCGTAGACGAGATTGCCACCAACATGGCCGCTATTTCAGAGGAGCAGTCGGCAAGCACCCAGGAAGTCACAGCTACAGCCACAAACCTCACCACCAGCGCAGAGCTCGTGGCAGAGAACTCCCGCGGCGTAGACAACAGTGCTTCCGCAGTATCGGATTCCTCAGAGAAGATCGAATCCCTTATCAGTTCTTTCAAAGTCTGATCGTAGCATAAGACATAACAAAGGGTAGCAAAAGAGGGTGTCCCCCCGGGACGAAGTCAGGTGGTCATTTTGCAAAAATGACCACCTGACTCCGTCCCGGGGGGACACCCTCTTT
>CAMNOS010000174.1 GCA_946546925.1 uncultured Butyrivibrio sp. | reverse complement strand
ATTCCAAAGGTCGAAGCTGAGGGCATTACTACATCGTACAAACAGTCTTATGTAGCGATTGAGAAGCCTGAGGAAATAACAGACTGGTCCGATAAGCTTGATGATGTTCTTGTGGACGATGAAGGAAAGGCTACTCATGATACTGTTTACTTCAATGTCGGGAAGGAAACAGAAGGATTTGACGGGAAAACAGGTTATGTTTATGTTAAGTATGCTGTTGATGACAAGCAGTATGTGATTTACACATACGTACTTGATATGACAGATGTTGAGACGGATACAGGTCTTCCTGTGCCGGAAGATGTAACAATGGCTGTTGCAGCTCCTCTTGAAGATAAGGCCACAGGCGATGATAAGATTGAGAAACTCTATGACACATACGGACTTGGTGATATCGCCCCTCTCGGAGAAGACGATGCAGCTTATGATGAGAACTATGATTACAATTATGTGATCCCTGTAAATGCCACAAATCTCAGACAGCACAGGGCTGATAACGGTATCGATGCATACTGGGTCGGCGTAGGAATCCCAAGAATCGATGATGAAGGCATTACTGCAGAAGCAGAGGCAGGATGGACACTTGAGGGCAACTATGCGCCTGTTGAAAACGTTCATACTTCTGAGTTTGTAGCTGACGACATCACATATGATACATTCTATTACAATGCAAAATCAGTTAATCCTGCAGCACTCAAGGATGGGATGGTTGTGGGACTTCTCGCAGTCAGATATACCAATGCTGCAGATGAGTCGGTAACCTACAGGTTCTGTATAGATATGTCAGGTGTATCTGCAGATCATGGATATCCTGAGGAAATCATATCTAAGAATCTCATTGCTGCTAAGCTTCACGATCAGGCAACAGAAGAGCCCATCGGTGATGATGAGCTGTACGAAAGCGAAAGCTATAGACTTGGTGAAGTTACAGTTAATGAGGAAAAGACAGAAGCAACAGTTCCTGTCATGGCAACAGGTCTTGTAAAGCACAGTGTTTTGACAGGCTCAGGAGAAAAAGCCGGTTACTGGGTTGGAATCGGCATACCCAGAGCAGATGAGGGCAAAGCTCTGTTCAAGCAGTCTTACACCGCTATAGACGACCTTTCGACTGTAAATGACTGGTCAGAAGGACTTGATAACGTGTGGCCAAACCCGACTGAAGAAGTTCCGAATCCGGAGATCACACATGATACCGTATACTTTAATGCGGCTGACGAAAGACTTGTAAACAGGACCGGATATGTGTACGTGAAGTACACGGCTGAGCGCGGAGACTACGTTATCTACACATATAAGGTGGACATGAACGACGTCTACTACAGCGGACTTCCTACAGAACAGGCAGCTACAGCTCTTGATGCGGCACCTCTTTTTGATAATGCTCCCGAAGATGTGCGGATTGAGAAGCTCTATGATAAGTACGGGGTTGGTGAGATAACCAGGACCGGTTCATCTTATCTTGTTCCCATAATTGCCGAAAATCTCAGGGCACACCAGAACAACGACAATCCTAAGTCCAACGGATACTGGGTGGGGCTTGGAATTCCTCTCTTTGAAGGGATAAAGGCAAAGCTTTATTACAACGGAAAACTTGAAAACGGCACTGTAACCTACGCAAAGTCGATAGACAATCTTGGGCCTGCCGAAAGTGATTATACAAGAGGCGAAGGTAAAGATGCGATTCCGTATCTGTCACTTTATTTCAATGCAAAAAACACCGATGATGCCAAATATTTTGCTGTAGAGTACTCAAAAGACGGCGACAGTGAGATGTTTGAGTATGTTGCTATTTTTTCACAGGTTGTGAAATGCAACGATCTTCCTGCGATTGACCAGATGACGGCTGTTCAGACAGCAAAGCTCCACGACACAAGAAATGAAGCTGCACAGGGTTCGGATGAAAAGAATGCAGCTATACCGGATGATGAGCTCAGTAAGGGCTATATGGTATCAGAAGCCAGAGCAAGCGAAACAGAAGATGGAAGCTTTATAGATGTAAGCGTAAGTGCTGACAGCCTCCTTAAGCACAAAGCCGGTGATGGCGCCGGTATGGGATACTGGGCAGGTATTGCCATCCCGCGCATTGAAGGCGCCAATTATTCTATTAAATACAGGCAGTCATATTCGGAAATAGAAGATCCTGCAGCAATAGAGGACTGGAAGGACGGACTTGACGATGTGTGGCCAAGCCCTACTGAAGAAGAACCCGCCCCGGAGATCACACATGATACAGTATATTTCAACACTGCAAAAGCAGATCTTTTAGATGAAGACTCCAAAAAGGTCGGATATGTATATGCCAGATATGAATCAGACAGAGACCCTGATGACTTTGAGATCTTTACTTACAGGATAAACTTTGATGGAGTGCATACAATTATTGCTTCTCTTGAGGAAGAAGAATATAATCCCGTAACTGCAAATCTTCATGACAACGCAGCACAGGATGCACTAAAGGACGAAGATCTTTTTGCA
Organism: uncultured Butyrivibrio sp.; assembly: GCA_946546925.1. GTDB lineage: Bacteria > Bacillota > Clostridia > Lachnospirales > Lachnospiraceae > Butyrivibrio. The sequence goes on along the minus strand of CAMNOS010000174.1, from coordinate 2,627 downwards.
AAAGACTCTTATAAGGTTACACAGGTTGTTACTGAGGGTGGAAGCAGTGCAGACCTTACAGCAATAGAGGATGGCAAGACATATACTATCGATTATGATATCCATGCCGGGGACCTTGCTCTGCATACTGCAGGAAACGGTATGGCGGGCTACTGGGTCGGCGTTGCAATTCCTCAGGTCTATGAGGCTATGGGAAGCGTCAGATATGCCAAGGTAAAAGAGATACCAAAGGACTATGAAGATATTACATGGCATACTCATGACGAACTGTTCAATGAGCAGGGAGGCTATTATTCGACATACTTCAATGCTGAAGACCTGGCAGGCACAGCTGAGAAGAGATACATAATTGTTGATATAACAGATGGAAGTGCAAATGCTAAGGTTATCTATGCGATAGGCTTTGGAAACATCACGCTTAAGCAGACAGAGTATAAAGTGGTGGTAACAGAGCTTACCAATAAGCTTGGTGTATTCCTTCAGACCGGTCAGGTACCGAATGGATTTGTGACACTTAAGGCCACTGTTAAGGATAAAGATGATAAGGCAGTAAAGGGTGTTCCTGTAAAATGGATATCAAGCAATCCCGATGTGGCAGTTGTATCTGCGGTCAACGATTTTGTTAATAACACAAACGGAGAGGGTGAAGTTACTGCAAAGGTCACATTTAATGAGGCGTCTGAACCGGAAATAGTTACCATAACAGCAGTAGTGGATGACGAGGTTCGTGCATCACTTCCTTATATCTTCTATTCAGTAACGGAAGATGTTGAAGAAAACAGAGATGTTACTCTGAATTTCCCCGGTGATACGGAATATACCTTTAAATCCTACTTCAATCTTCCTTCAGGGCTTGAGGACTATGAAATTATGTGGTTCGCAGCCAAACAGACTCCCACGACGGAAGAAAACATTGTTGTATATACCGACAATGATGGAACTGTCCATGCGTCTAATAATGGTACCGCAGAAATAGTGCAGGCGATCGTTGATGCTCAGACGGGGGAAGTAGTCGATAAGTTTGGAAGAACTGACAGAGAATCAGGACTCCTTAAGACACCTGACGGATATTACAAAGTGACAGTAGACACGCAGCTTACAGGAGTACAGATCGTTCAGCGCAAAGATATTTATGCAAATCCGGGCTACGGTTATATAAATTATTTTTCTGTTGAACTGGTATGTGAACCTGAGACTTTTGAGATGGGGCAGATTGAGAGTGTTGAGTGGAGCAGCAGTGACCCTTCAGTTGCAGAGGTGAGCAGTGATGATGGATATTGGATGTACCCCGATGTAAAAGCATATAAAAAGGGAACAACTCGGATAAAGGCAGTTGTTACTACGAAGAGCGGAACAAAATTCATCGCATCTAATACGATCAGAGTGAAACCTTCAGTAAAAAGCGTTGCTATTATGAAGCAGGGCATGATGGAGAGACCTATCTCAATCGCAATTAAGAAAGGCAATGTGGCTAAGCTCTGGACACAATTTGAATACGACCCTGATGATGAGGACGAGCTTGACCTTTATGTGAAGTGGGAAGCTGTCAACAGAGATTCTTCTGATGAACCTGTTGCAACAGTCAGCAGTTCCGGAATCGTTACAGGCTTCAGGACAGGTGCTGCAGATATTTATGCCATTACTCCCGATGGACATGAGGATTTTATTCAGGTTGTTGTTTATGATGAACTGTCATCACTTGACCTTGACATGACAAATGTTGTGCTCGAGAACATCGGCGACAGCGTGACCTTAAATGCGATAGGGGATGTATCCGATGCTTATACCCTCTTCTGGACTGTGGATAATCCTGAAGTAGTAGAAATTGAAGAAGGCTACCCGTGGCAGAGTTGTCCTGTCACGGCATTGAAAGAGGGAACTGCGCACATAACAGTTACTGAGTCTTCAACGGGACTTTCTGCATCTGCGACAGTTACGGTTGGTGGAGAAAATGTAAGGATCACTTCTATAAAGCCCCTGCAAACAGAATATAAGCTGTATGTTGATGATGTAGCTAAGATCTCATATACTGTAGAGCCGGCATACTGTACAAACATCGGAATCGAATGGGTAAGTAATAACAGAGACATCGTAAAGGCCTATGACGGCGGCATTATCCGGGCGGATAAAGAGGGAGAGACCACTGTTACGGCTAAAGCTTTCAGATACACCGGAAAACCGAGACCTTATGATAAAGAGTATATCGATGGTGTTACCTGTGACTTTGATATTACTGTTGAGTCACAGCCAAAAGCGCAGTTCATAACCGTAGAGCCGAAATCTCTTATCCTTCAAGGACCTGTACCGGGTATAAAGGAAGGCGAAATTGCAAAGCTTACCGGAAAAATCTATCCTGAGATTGCTGGAAAATATGGTTATATAGAGTGGAAATCTGATGACGAAAAAGTGGCAATTTTCGATGATGAGACCGGATATGTGATGGCTACCGGCGAAGGAACGACATATATCAGGGCAACATACAGAGGCTACGAAGATGACGAGTTTGACGAGGATCACGAAGAAAAATCTGCAACGGTAAAAGTTACGGTCATCGGATCTGTAGAACAGCAGGATATAGACACAGGAAGATACCCGGCAGAGAGCGCAGAGCAGCAGGCCTGGATCGG
>CAMNOS010000173.1 GCA_946546925.1 uncultured Butyrivibrio sp. | reverse complement strand
GACCTTTCGCTTAGGAGGCGAACGCTCTATCCTGCTGAGCTACGGAAACACGCAACAATTATATTAACACAATAATCAGTGTAAATCAAGACGTCAAAAGAGCTTACCGCTGATCCATTGAGAAGTAATGCGCAAAATGTGATGTAAACGTAAAACCATTAATGCATATTGGTTAAAATGTTATAGATGTAGTAGAATAAAGATATATATGTGATTATGAGGGTAATCATGGAGAGTTTGATTTCAGGCGAAAACAAAAAAGAATACAGCAAGTCGGGCAGTCTGATCATCAGGTTTGCCATTATATTTGCAGTCTTCACAATGGTCACGATCGTATTGAGCGGGACGGCTGCGTATTTTGTCCAGACAAGGATGCACAAGAAGCAGGTTGAGAAAGCGGTCTCGAAAATCGCGGAATATCTGTCATTTATTCTTTCCGATGAGGCTCTTGATTTTGAGAATCATCAGAAATACCTCATCGACCATGCTGACGAGATTGCGATTCCTTATGACTATGATCACAACTATATTCCCGCACGGGATACATATGAGGAGATGTTCGCTCATGAATTCCCGGGGAAAGTTTACGGCAGAGATGTCTCTTTTGAAGAGATGAGTGATGAGCTCAAACGGGCAAGGGCGGTTTATGTTCAGGAGTACTGCCTTAAGATGTTTGAAGAGGCACGGGATATCTTTGATGTGGCTTATACCTACTATATGGTTCCAAGTGAAGGGAACCGACATTGTTTCTATGTGATCGACGCCATCAGGGAAGAGCGAAAAGAGGGGGAAAGAAGCCTTATCAAGCTGGCCCTTGATGTGGATGAGAACCTTGACAAGGTTCCGGTTCTATGGAATGTGTGGAATGCCAAAAAGCCACTCCATGAATTTGAGATCTACAACAATGAATACGGATATGTCTATGGCTACTATTATCCGCTGATGATCGGGGGCAGACCTATTGGTCTTATAGCAGTTGACTATGAGATAGACGATTCCAATGAAGAGATCCTAAGGAATACATTTTCACTTTGCGGGGCACTGGCGCTGGTCCTGGTCATAAGCGTAGTTGTTCTTCTGCTCATCATAGACAGAAAGCACCTTCGCAGGCTTGTGAGACTTGCAGGAAGTGTTAAAAACTTTACGAACACCAAGAATCCTGAGATTGCACAGGTGATCGAAGCGGAGATAAAAGGAAGGGATGAGGTGTCAGACCTTGCCAGACATACTGCGGCGATGATATCAGAGCTTGACAAGTACATGAAGAATCTGGTCAACACCACCAAGGAGCTCTCTGAGACAAGGCAGCAGGCCAAGGGTCTTGCGGCGCTTGCCAACAGGGATTCCCTGACCGGAGTAAGGAACAGGATTGCCTATGATGACGAGATCAAGAGGCTTCAGAGAGAGGCGGTCCATGGCAGTGATAAATTCGGAATCGCATTTGTTGATCTTGATAACCTGACTGCTATCAATGATGAATTCGGATATGATAAAGGGAATGTGGCGATCAAGCAGCTTTGCATGCTCGTGTGCAACACCTTCAAACACTCGCCGGTATTTCGTGTCGGCTGTGACGAGTTCGCTGTTATCCTCAGAAACGGCGATCTGAAAATGATAGATGAACTTACAAGGACCTTCTGCTTCGAGATAGAGAGGCGCAGACTTGATGATGCTCTTGAGCCCTTTGAGAAGATTTCTGCCGCCATGGGAATAGCTCTTTTTGACCCTGAAAGAGACTTCACGGTTGAGGATGTGTGCATGCGGGCCGAAGAAGAGATGCTCAGTAAAAAGCAGGGGCAGATTGTCGCCGGAGAATGATCTATATTTATGACAATTAAGAAATGGAACATCTTCAAAAGAATAGGGATACTGATAGTGGCAGAAGCAGCAATGCTTCTGCTTTCATCATGTGGGAACAGCAAAAGACAGGCTGACATAGAGTACATTTCCCGGAAGTATGCTGTGCCCGATGATAAACAGCTTATTGTCTACACCTCACACAAAGAGGAGGTGTACCTTCCCATAATCAGGGAGTTCGAGAACCGCACAGGTATCTATGTCGAGATCCATTCAGGTGGAACGGCGCAGATGCTCTCACTTGTTGAGGAGGGTATAGATACCGGAGCCTGTGACATCATGTTCGGAGGCGGTATCGAGAGCTACGAGGCGGAAAAAGATCTTTTTATTCCCTACGAGGTGCATGATAAGGCTGAGCTTGACGACAGATACACTGATCCGGATAATTACTGGACGCCGTTTACCGAGCTCCCAATCGTCTTTATCTACAACAGCAAGCTTGTTTCCCGGTCAGAAGTGCCTGAGAGCTGGAGCGATCTCTTTGACGAGAGCTGGAAGGGGCAGATCGCTTTTGCGGATCCCGGAAGCAGTGGAACCAGTTATACCATTTTATCTACAATGGAGCAGATCCTTGAAATGGATACAAAAGAACTGGTTGAGAAATTCTACGGCCAGCTGGACGGAAAAGTGCTCTCTTCCTCAGGCAGGGTCATCCCTGAAGTGTCCAGCGGAAACAGCCTCATCGGTATCACACTCGAGGAGACTGCAAGAAAGGCAATGGCTCAGGGTGAGGATATTTCTTTTGTCTATCCAAGGGAGGGCACCAGCTGCGTTCCGGACGGGTGCGCTATGGTCAGGAATGCGCCTCACAGCTACAATGCGGGGAAGTTCATAGATTTCATTGTAGGGTATGACACTCAGAAATTTGCCGTGGAGAAATTCTACCGAAGGTCAGTGCGAAGTGATATCAACCTGACCTATGCGGGCATGATAGATCAGATCGATTTTGATATTAAGAAATCTGCGGCGCAGCAGGCTCGGGTCCTTGAACTGTGGATGCAGCTTTCCGGGAAGGAGGGCGGCTGAATATGGGATTTGTCAGGCAGTCTTTTAAAAGACAGCTGTTCATAACCTTCCTTGCAGTTACCCTGATCCTCGTAATAGTTGGAGGTGCTGTGACGATCCAGGGCTTCCAGGCCAGAGTAAAAGCGGACTATGAGAAAAGAGATGCCGAGCGGGAGAAAGAGGTAGAGGACCAGATAAACGGTATCATCCTCGGAACGGAGGACACCATAGAGAGTATCGCCAAAACTCCGGTGCTTCTTGACGCACTTACCAAGGGAAGAAAGAATTCCCTTGCCATCTACAGCTCGCTCTATGAGCTGACTTCAGGCATCAGGGACTATGCCGTGGTTGATTTGTACATGGGCGGCATGTGCATGTACAGCACAAGAAGTGGATTTAAGTCAGAGGCACTTCCCGAGTACTACTCAGTTCTTTACGAGGCGTCAAACAGCGGCGGGAAGACCGTGTACACCCTTGATCCCGGAGAGGCTTCGGAGAGCGGTGCAGCTCTTCTTATTGCAAGACAGATACAAAAAGGCGAGACACCGGGGTATGTGGTTGTGAGGATACCTCAGGCGGAACTTGAAAAACAGCTGACAAGTTCCATAAACACGAGCGACGGTTTCATGCTCACAAACAGCTACCTGCGGCCCTTCTGCCTTCTGGGGACTGCAATGGATCAAAAGGACCTGACCCTCATAAGGGAAAACCTCTTTTCCGGAAATCCCTATAACATGGGATTTAAGAAAAATGTGTACATAAATGAAATCAGTGACACGGGGCTATTGGGGATATATACAACTCCCCCTGCCCTTGATGAGACTTCCATAAGGGCCAGCTATCAGATACTGATACTTCTGGCTCTCATCAGTATTTTTGTCTGCCTTATTGTTGCCAACAGGATGAGTGACTATGTATCGAAGCCAATAACAGTGCTCGCCCGTGGAATGAAAAGGTTCAGGCATGGAGATTTTGATGCCAAGATCGAGCTCTTCAGGGAAGATGAGTTTGAGCAGCTGGCTGTTGGCTTTAACAAGATGACTACTCAGCTGAAGGATACAATGGAGGAGCGGGTTCGGGCTGAGAGATGCGTGAACGAGACCAGGATTAAGATGATGCAGGCGCAGCTCAATCCACACTTCCTGTACAACACGCTGGACACGATGAAGTGGGTTGCCAAAGCTAACAATGTGCCGGAAGTCGCCACTATGAGCGCATCCCTCGCCGGGATTTTGCGCAGCAGCATATCCGAGAAACAGTTTGTCACTCTATCTAAGGAACTGGCGCTCATCAAGAATTACAGTGATATCCAGAGAATAAGATTTGATGACAAGTTCGACATAACCATAGATGTGCCGGGTGAACTGATGGATGCGGTGATCCCAAAGCTCATCCTTCAGCCCATCGTAGAAAACGCCATAATTCATGGCATGGACGAAGTGGAGTCGGGCCATATCTATATTGCAGCCATGAAAGTCCGGGAGGGGGAAAAAGATCTTTTGAAGATATCTGTCCAGGACGATGGCAAGGGCATAAGCGACGAGATGCTCTGTGCACTTAACAACGAAGACGAGAAGGCTCTTGAGGGACACCTGGGCCTTAATAACGTGAGCACTATTATAAGGCTCTACTATGGAAAAGAGTACGGGGTCATGGCAATACGGCCAACCAATGGCGGAACCGTCATGATCGTGACACTGCCTTATCTTGAGAAAGAACCCGAGAGGTAAATAGCATGACGAAAGTCCTGATAGTTGATGATGAGAAGTATGTGAGAATGGGAATAAAGAGTGAGACCGACTGGACGCTCATTGGGTGCGAAGTTGTGGGAGAAGCCTCAAATGGGCTCGAGGCACTTGAGATAGCGGAAGAAGTGCGGCCGGACCTTGTTGTGTCTGATATAAGGATGCCAAAGATGGACGGGATTGCACTGGCCGAGAAGCTGGTGGAGAGATATCCGGACATCAAGGTAATATTCCTGACGGCTTATAATGAGTTTGAGTATGCGAGGCAGGCGATCAGGATCGGTGTGTCGGACTATCTTTTAAAACCCTTTGAGGACGGCGAGCTGGAAGCTTCAATACAAAGGCTCCTTCATCTTCACCCCAACGCTCCCGCAGAGAGCGCCATCCTTGAGGAGCAGCTCATACCTCTTAAGAAAAAAGAGGAAGTAGCAAACCGATATGTACAGACTGCGATCGAGTATATAGAAGCGCATTATCCCGATGCAGACTTCTCACTGGGAGCTCTGGCGGAGTCAATGAGTGTCAGCGAGGGCCATATATCAAGACTTTTTAAAGCAGAGACTGAACTTTCCATCAACAACTATCTCACGAGATACAGGATCAGAAAGGCCATGAATTTCCTCAAGGATGTGCAGACCAAGGTCTACGAAGTAACTGAAAAGGTGGGATATACAGACAACGCATACTTCTCCAACACCTTCAAAAAACTTGTAGGAAAGAGCCCATCCGAGTACCAGGCAAAAGGACTGGAATGTCCCATGGGGACGGAGTCAA
>CAMNOS010000172.1 GCA_946546925.1 uncultured Butyrivibrio sp. | reverse complement strand
CTTGGGATCCATGATCTTAAATGGATACTTCACCACATTGCAGCAGGACTTTTGATAGGTGGAGTGATGCTCCTCATAAGCCTTGTGATGGACAAGGTTCTGAGGCGGGACAGCATGGGCGGCGGAGATATTAAACTCTTTGCGCTGCTTGGCCTGTATCTCGGGTATGCAGGCTCATATGAACTTATCATCTTGTCCTGTTTAATTGGGCTGTTATTTGCCGGATTAAGGAAGGCACTTATTAAAGGAACTTCGAAGGAATTTCCCTTCGGACCCTCAATAGCACTAAGTGGTTATCTTCTTCTGATTTTTGGAGATAAACTCACGAACTGGTACCTTGGTTTATTTATGTAACGACAACAAAAGTATATTGCAAGGGGAAAACAAATGGCGAAGAGTGATGGAATTCTAGGTATCGACGTAAGACACGGCAAACTTTCTATGTCAATCCTCAGAGGAGGTAAGATCCACAAAACAGCATGGGCAGATATACCGGGCAACATCGTCAACGACGACCAGATCCTGTCCGAGAAGCTCTTTTCTGAGTTTATCAAGGACAAGATGAAGGAGAACGGCATTAAAGCAAAAAAAGCAGTATGCGTAATATCTGATTCCGATCTGGTGATCAGAAGCTTTGATATGCCGGAAATGGACGACGAGCAGCTCAAACTCAATGTTCCATACGAATTCAGCGATTATATCTCCGGCGATATGAAGGAGTATATATTCGATTTTGTTAAGAGAAAATCAGATGGCGAGGAAGCTAAGGGCAAAGTAAATCTTATAGCCTATGCAGTTCCTGTTGAAATCGTCAGAAAGATCGGCAGTACTTTAAGACTCATTGGCATGAGACTTGAGAGGGCTGTACCTGAGACTCTCTGCTACGAGATGCTTCTTGCAGGCCTTAAGGATGAAGAAGATGTCAAAAAAGAGAGATGTTTCCTTGATATCGGCAGCACCCACATGACGATGCGTATTTTCAAGGATGGCGCATACAGGCTCACCCACATAATCGACATCGGAGAAAATAAAATAATTCAATCTATCGCCGATGAACTAAATGTTGACGTCAATTTAGCCGAAACATATTTAAGAAGTAACTACCAGGATTGTCGCAACTGCAGAAGTGCAACAAATGCATATAAAGACATATCTCTTGAGATCATAAAAGGCCTTAATTACTACGATATGTCGGATATGACCTCAAAGCTTCGTGACGTTGTTCTCTGCGGACCCGGTGCTCTCACGGAGCCTCTGGTAATGCTTCTTCAGGAGCGAATTGACAAAGCGGTATATACAATTCAGGAGCTGTTCCCTGATGGACCTGAGGATCCGGGACTTAATGTGAGCTTCACATCTGCGACAGTGCTTAACTGTCTTACTGATAACATCGGAATTCCTGAGAGTGCAGCTTATGCAGATGTCAAGAAGACAGACTGGAAGCTGGTGGCTCTGGGAGTTGTAGCAGCGATTGCGGCGATCGTAGCTTTTGCCAAGATCGGTATTGTAGATAAGTACGCAGCACTCAATAAGGCTGAAGCCCATCAGGCTGAACTGCAGGACAGGGTCAATGCAGACCTTATGTTCATACAGCAGTCGGAAGAGTTATCCGTCGAGTATTACCATTACACCTGGGATGACATGACTGCTGAAGAAAAGGGAAGAGTAAGCAGGGTAGATGTAGCACAGCTTGCAGATTTCATAGTGAGCCAGGGAGTATCTGTCAAATCATTGGATCTGAAAGAATCTACGCTTGTAGTCGATGTTGTGGGAGACTCCCTCAACACCATGAGCAGACTCACAGCAGCACTTACTGATCAGGATATAGTTGAGAGCTGTTCACTCACCACTGCCAAGAAGGAGAGTGCAGACGAGAACGTGACGAGACCTCAGACACTGTCCAGAAAACCGGTGCAGTATGAAGAGGAAGATGCAGTTGATGAAGAAATTGTAGACGAAGAGATTGTAGATGAGTTTGGCAATGAGATTGAAGATGAAACTGATGATGAGTTTGCATACGATTTGAGTGACGAATACTACTCAGAAGATACATCCGATAACATTGTAAATGCTACGATCAATATTTACCTGACTACACTTGATGCAGAGAACCGGGGAGGAGAGCAATGAGTATATTTTCAAGAGAATTTTCCACCAGAGAAAAGGTACTGCTTTTAGTTCTTGTTCTGATCATTATTGCTGCTCTTTACTATCTATTTATATTCCAGCCTGTTACTAACAGGACGAAGAGTGCAGAGTCAAGCGCAGCTGACCTTGAGACTCAGCTTGTGGCACTTGATACCAAAGTTGCTCAGATACAGAGGATGCAGAAATCTGTTGAGGAGTATGCAGATAACGGACATATTATAAGCATAATGCCCAGCTATAACGCGGGCAAGCAGGAACTGGTTTTCCTTAACAGCACCCTGGCAGCATCAGAGGATTATTACGTTGGATTTACCAACATCACAAGGAAGGGCAATCAGATAAGAAGAGAGTTTTCCCTTAAGTTTACGGTTGAGAACTACGAAGAAGCTGAGAATATTCTAAATATTCTTGAGCACAGTGACTTAAGGTGCCTTATCAGTGACTTCAGTGTTAAACCCGTTGAGAAGGATTTCAGTGTGGAAGATGGCGAAGTGGAAGCCAGCTGCGTCGCAACTTTCTATGAGACCATGTTCGGCGGTGTGGCTGACGCCGAGCTCCCGGAGGATTCTTCGGAGAATAAGGAGGAAGTTATCGGAACATACGAGTATGAGCCGGGCTCCCTCGCTAAATAATGGTCCAATCTATTAGAAGAGGAGTGGTAATTATGAAAAAAGATTATGGAAGAATTTTGAGTCGAAGTGTAAAAAGAGGACTTAAAATTGTCTCATTATCCGCGCTTGGAAGCCTGGTGGCGATTTGTTCCCCCCAGGCTGTTTGTCATGTTAGCGCATCGGGACCTGTCAGGTTTACCACATACCTCATGATCGAAGAAAACGGTGAATTTGCGACAGACAACCAGGGCAGGTACATACAGCTCGTCGATGAGAAGGGAAATCTTCTTGCATACAATGAAGATGTAAAAGAATTCCTTGAGGCAAATCGAAGCAGCAGCGGAGACACTAAACTTGGCGCAAAGGCAAAGGCGTTCTATCTGATCAATGGCAGATTGTATTCCGATGAGTCAGGACAGAATGAACTTTCAGACCTTTCTCAGGTTATGCCTGCTATGTTCAAATATGGCTCGATAGATTCCGGATACACCCTTGAGGCAGATGGAGGAACTGTATATCTGAGCCCTCTTAATGTTAGCGGTGAGTCTGTCTATGTTGCAAGAGTTGCCGGTGAATACGAGAAGCTTCCTGCTTTTACGATCTCACAGGATGGAAAGATAGGATATCTCGACAGAGGTGCAGCTTCTGACGGAGATAACGAAGTATCTTTCGTATACGATTCCAATTATTTCTATGACGAGAATATGAATCAGCTTCAGAGCATTGAGGCTCTTGTACCCTCAGGCAGAGATGAGAATGCCCCCATGTTTACAGGTTATTACATCAAAAATGGCGGCGATCGCAGACAATTTTTGGATATTGACGGATCCATCACGATTTCTGCCGAAGACTACAAGGCTATGGCAGGAAGTGACACTAAAGCTCAGGCTGAGTACTGCTATCGCATTACGTTGAATGCAGAGAGTGCAGATTCACTCACCGTATATTCAGATATTGATAACGGCAGTCTTTACAGTGATTATCAGAAGACTGAAGGTTTTGACAATGTGGGAGGAGATATCCTTTCACAGCTTTCCTACGACAGCAATACTGGAAGAGGTCATTTTGCCGGATACTATGAAAGCGGAGACGAAGGCTCTTTTACAAGGCGCATTGGAAGCGATGGCAATATCGTTGATGCTCCCAGCACACTTGATGGCAACAGGCAGTACAATGCACGTTTCTATCACATAATCACAGCTGATGGTTCCTCAGTTTATTTCTCAGACGGAAAAGCTTACAGTGATGCTGAGCTTATGAGCGGGATATCCAATATAGCTGATGTTACCGGCAGTATTCCCGAAGATCATGAAGAAAAAGTACACAGCGATGAAAAGGATATGGACGGCGTTGCTAAAAAGTACTTTATCGGATATTACTTCTCATCGGATTTCGGATCAGATGGCGAAGCTGATTCGGATAAAGAAATGCTTCTTTCCGAATACAAGGAGGATGGCTTTGATCCTTCCGATGTAGAGATCAACAAAGTCAAGTTTGCTGACAGAGACGGAAATATCGTATTTAATTCTGATGATGCACCTGATATCGATGAAGATATGAGCGTATATCAGAATTGGTACACTGTTACGGTATGGGATGACGGTGAGGTTGAAGTAGAAGACAAGGCTGATGAAGTTAAGAAAGATAAGTCTGAGATTACTGATGAAGAAGCTTCCAAGGAAGAAGTAGAAGATCCTGAGGGCAAGGACAAGGAAAAAGCTGAAGGAGATACCGAAGAAAAGAAGGAAGGCGAGGAGTCCGGCGATAAGAAGGATGAAGCCGGGGATCAGTCTAAGGATACCGGCGATAAGAAAGACGAAGCCGGGGATCAGTCTCAGGTAGACGGTGCTGGCAAGGATCAGCAGAATGCGGATGCTCCCGCACAGGGGCAGACACCTGAGAATACTGACAACAAGGAAGGCATCGAAGAGAACGCCAAGCCTAATGACGAAGACAAGATGGTTCCCGCCGCGGCTGAAAGCGGAGATGACGATGACGATGGTCAGGATGGCGAGAGCACAGATAGTGGTGAAAGCCAGAGTTCAGACAACAGTGGAGAGAGCAATAACACTTCCGGTGATATGGACGCAGATCTTCCCAAATCGGAAGAAGATAAAGAGCAGTAAAGAAATACAAACTGAAAGAAAATCTTTTAACTAAACAATGTCTTTCAGGAGGGGAATATTATGAATAAAGTCAAAGGAATCAGTACAGTCAGAAAAAAACTAAAAAGAGGTTTTTCACTGTCGGAAGTTCTGATAGTAGTAGCCATCATAGGTATCCTGGCAGGTTTTGGAGGGGTGGCTGCTGTAACTACATACAGGAATATGAAGCAGACTCAGCTTGATAAGACTGCCGAGACCATATTCCATGCAGCCCAGGACAGACTGAGCGAACTTTATGCCTATGGAAAGATGGGCACTATTGAGTTTGACCCTGCAGCTGACGATTATAAAGAACATACTATTGAAGGAAGTAAAAAGCTGTTCATTATCGACAGCAGCGGATCCGGACAGCAGAATGTGGCCATCATGGGTGATGATACCGTCAATGGCGAGATATTCAGTAATCTCTGGGTTATCGAGTACCAGGCATCAACCTGCCGCGTGCTCAACGTTGTTTATGCTGATAAGACTGATACGGGACTCCTTGGCTTTGGCAGAGGCATCAATTCAGCAACATCTGTTTC
>CAMNOS010000171.1 GCA_946546925.1 uncultured Butyrivibrio sp. | reverse complement strand
CCATTTCTGTCTCTTCACCGGTCATGGTCAGTTCCATCTTCTTGCCCAGTGTCTTATTGAGGTCACGGATCATACGAGGGAATTTCTGAAGTACACTCTCGATAGGAACCATTCGAACTTTCATGACTGATTCATGAAGGTTAGTGGTTACGCTCTCAAGGTACTCAATCTGTTCATTGACATTGCCATTTGATACACCTGACGTATTGGCTGCGGAGATGAGTGAGTTCTTCGCAATGATAAGCTCACTTACGAGATTCATGAGCACATCAAGTTTCTCGATATCTACACGGACTGTTCTGTTAACAACAGGCTTGCCTACCGGCTTCTTGCCACCTGCTCCGCCCTGTGAGGCAGGTGCGGGAGTCTGAACCTTGGCAGGCGCTGCGGCTGCAGGAGGTGCTGCTGCGGCAGGTGCTGCCTCAGCTGCAGGTGCAGGTGCCTCATCTTTATCCTCAGTGCTCTTTGCACCGTTTAGATCAAATTCGCCGCACTCACAGCCTTCTACTTCTGAAACAGACTTTACAATCTCTTCAACCTTTTCTTTGGACTCATCGGTAATGAGTACAAGGCTGAAGGAGAAATCAAATTTCTCATCTTCTATATCCTGAGTAGAGGGATCAGAAACAGCGATCTCACCGATCTCTTCAAGACCTTTAAATACAAGGAATCCCCTTGCAGCCTTAAGTATACAGGACTCCTGTATATGAACGGTGACACCGTAGAGCTTCTTGCCCTGAGACTGAGCTTCTTCTAATGTGGATTTAACTGATGGATCGAGCTTGATGGCTCTGTAATCGGAAGTGCCGTCAGCTCCCTGTGCTGCATCCTGTGCAGGTGCTTCTGCCGCAGCTGCGGAAGCATCCTGAGCAGGTGCAGCAGCTTCGCTGCCGCCACCATTTCTGATGTCTGCAAGAGACTTGATGATATTCTGGTGTTCGTCAGTACCCTCGTCCTGATTCTCCGTGATGTTGTCAACATATCCCTGGATAGCATCCAGACACTGGAGAAGTACATCGATATCAGCAGATTTGATCTTGATCTTGCCGCCTCGTACATCTGAGAACACATCTTCCATGTCATGAGTAAGATTCTGCATCCTTGTATAGCCCATAGTTCCGGCCATACCTTTCATCGAATGCGCTGATCTGAAGATCTCATTGATACAATCTTCATTCTCAGGATCCTGCTCGAGAATCATGATGTTGTCATTGAGCGACTGAAGGTGCTCCTTTGCTTCATCGAGAAAGACACTTAGATACTGGGAAACATCCATAACCTATTTACCTCCATAAGAAATGATTTGTGTTCGAAAATATGCTCGTCAAAGCGCATACTTTTGAACATAATATCGGCTTTCTGAATGGAGGAATTTAAAAACTAAAGATAAAAGAACAATTAAAGTAATATGAAATCCCTCAATTCACACCGACACGCATTATTATTTCCTGAGCTATGTTGTCAAGCTTAACAACCTGATCCACAAGCCCAGCTGTTGCTATAGCTTTGGGCATTCCATAAACGGTACAGGTACTCTCTTCCTGTCCGATTACATATACTTTCTTTTTAGACTTTAGATTCTTGATTCCCTCTGTTCCGTCTGCTCCCATGCCTGTCATGACAACACAGCATATCTCGTCGTAGTCGGAATCCATCAAGGACTCATACATGAAGTTTGCGCAGGGTCTTACGCCTTCTCTCGTGGGACCGTCGACATAGTGGATGGAGTTCCTTCCTCCGTTCTTGACCACGTGCATGTGCTTGCCACCCCTTGAGATGTAAACGGTTCCGGGCTGAAGCACGTCTCCTTCAGCGGCTTCCTTGACCTTGATCTCCGAGAGAGAATCAAGTCTCTCGGCAAGAGAAGCTGTAAAGCCCTCCGGCATATGCTGAACGAGTACAACCGGCGTCTTGAGATTCTTGGGAAGCTTGGGAATAACTGCCTGAAGTGCTCTTGGTCCGCCCGTCGAGCTGGCTATGGCAACTATTCTGTTTCCTGTGATCTTGCTTGCAGACTTGGTTACAAGTTCAACAACCTTCCTCGACTCCCTTACGTCATCTATAGAGAATGCTCTTGTCGACGTAGGTGCCTTGGAATTGGCTACTGCTGCAAGAGTGTTGATGAACTGTTTGGTGAAATCCTCACCCCTGCACTCTGATGCCCGATCAGGCTTATGCACAAAATCGAGAGCACCCAGATCGAGTGCATCCATAGTGACCTTGGCACCATCCTTGGTATCGGTGCTTGCCATCATGATCTTGGCCTTGATCCTGTTCTTCTGAAGCTCCTTGAGTAACGTAATACCGTCCATACGCGGCATATTGATATCAAGAACTACAGCGTCATAGGTTTTCTTCTTTAGAAGATCAAGTCCCTCAATTCCGTCCTTGGCCTTGTCTACTACCTGGAATCTTGAATCTGCATTAATAATATCACTGAGTACAGTTCTCATGAGTGCAGAGTCATCAATAACTAGAATTTTTTTCATAATTAAGTCTGCTTCTTTCTGATTTTTCGTTCTTCCTCGAAGATGAAATGAATTATGTCTTCTCTGGAATTCTCGTCAATAAAAATGTACTGTATACGGTGTTCGAACAGTCCCGGCCTGCTCTCGAGCTCCTGCACCTTGAGGACGTTACAGATCATCTCATAGTCCTTGGGATTGTTGCCCGATGGAAGTCTGTACGAACAGTAAATGGTGCTTTCCTCGTCATAGTGGAAATTAGCGACAAAACGTAAGCCACCACCGCTTATATCAACTACAACACTCTTTTGAAGGTTGTCTCCGGGATCGAATAGATATTTGCGATTCTTCTCAAAGGCATCCAGCTCTTCTTTGGTACATAACCTTGATCTGAGTTCAAGGGCACAGCTGAATCTGTAATATTCTCTTCTCTGTAGCTTACTCAGCTCGCTTGTCAGATCAAGGACCAGAATGTACATATTGTCACTTCTGTATCTGTCTGCAATTCTGGCAAAACACTGGTATAAGCCTCTGGTTGAGTAAAAGCACAGGCTGTACTCTCCATCCACAGGCAAAAGAACGATCTTACCTTTCTCAAAAGGCATCAGGATCTCAATCCTGTCATCCGAGGTAATATCCATTATCTTGCTCATGTAGATGTGTTTGGTGCGCGCATCGTCGTCCATCCACATCTTGCCCGTGGCCTTCAGCTCCACCCTGTTTCCTGGTGCAATGTAGTCAGTGAGCATATTACGATTTCTCCGTTAAATAATATAGATTAAGTATATCATATTACAGTGTTATTTGTTACTTGTGTGCTTGATAGTTTTCTTCCTGTGATGATATGTGAAAAGAAAGCTGCCATGCCCCTTTGTTTGACTTCCTGTGTCTGTCCCGGGTTGGTCAGATTGGCTGCGATGTTCTCAAATGCCCTTACTGATCTGGCATTGGGATACTGGATTGACACAGGTGACTGCTGCATAACGCTCCTTGAGAGCATCTGATCCTGCGGAATCGCTCCAAGATAGGTCAGGGGAAGCTTGAGATACCTTGCAACTACAGCATTGAGTTTGTTGAAGAGTTGCTGTCCCTCATCATCTGATGAAACCCTGTTTGATACTACCTTGACTTTGGTATTCTCCCTTGAAAACCGCTCAGACTGATTGAGGGCTTTTAAAAGAGAATATGAATCTGTGATTGAAGTGGGCTCAGGAGTGGTGACAAGAATAATCTCGCCGCTTGCCACAAGAAATTCCATGACTGCACTGGATATACCGGCTCCCGTATCGATAATTATTATATCCGCGATCGCATCGAGTTCTGCAAGATTCACAATGATATAAACAAGGTAGTCCCTGCTCAGGTTGTACATTCCGGATATACCTGAGCCGCCGGAAATAAAGCCGATACCGTCAGGGCCCCAGGTGATTATGTCCTTGATGTTCTTGCCTTGATATATGAGGTCACTGAGGTTATGCTTAGGAATCGTTCCAAACATTATCTCAATGTTGGCAAGGCCAAAATCCGCATCAAGAATAATCACTCTTTTGCCCATTTTCCTGAACTGAACCGCAAGATTAATGGCCACGTTGCTCTTACCCACTCCGCCTTTTCCGCTTGTCACGGTTATTATCCTTGCAAGAGGCCTCTGGGGTACATTTGTATTCTTTATTATATTTCTTAACTGTTGTGCCTGATCCATCTTTTCACCCAACAAAATCAACTCTTACCGCCAAGAAGATGCTTTACGATCACCTGGGCGTCGAACACCGCAATATCATCCGGGACATTCTGTCCGTTGGTTATATAAGCGATAGGAGCTCCGGTGTGCATTCTGATGTTGTAAAGATTGCCCTTGGCCCCCGTCTCATCCATCTTGGTAAATATGAGTTTGTAAGCCACTACTTCCGAATAAGCGTCTGCGATTTCAATGAGATCTCTGTACTTTGTAGTTGCGGAAAGTACGAGGAAATTCTCACATTCCATGATATCCTCAAGTACTCTTATGAAGCTCTCAACTTCTTCCTTGAGCTCCTCATTGTGCAGAGAATGCCCTGCGGTATCAACCATCAGATAGTCATAGTCCTTGAAGTCCTCAGTGGCCTGCTTCATCTCCTCTACGGTGTAGATGACCCTGAAGGGAATACCAAGGATGGAAGCAAAGGTGCGAAGCTGCTCAGCTGCAGCAATTCTGTAGGTATCAACTGTAAGAAGGGCCACCTTTTTCTTCTGAGTTATAAACAGTTCAGATGCCAGCTTAGCAATAGTTGTCGTCTTTCCGACACCTGTGGGGCCTATGAATATCTCGGCCCTCGGCCCCTCTTTGGGAGGCTCTATAGGCTCGGACTTACCGAACTTAAGAACCATCTTCTGATAGACGTTTGAAAGAGCATAATCAAAAGGAAGTCCGGGCTTGGAAATCTTCTCGACTTCATCAGTGAGCTGATTGACGTAGATTTCATCCACCTCATTTTCAATAAGGGTATTGTAGAGGAGCTTGATAAAAGACATTATCTCCTCTGATACTTCCGGCTTTGGTGGAGCCTTGGGAGCTTTTTCTTCAGGCTCTTTGGAAAGACCTGTATCGAGCAGATCGTTTTTTTCACTCTTAAGAAAGTTCTTTTCGAGGAGATTGCTTAAGTTGTCGAGTTTCTCCTCAATTGCACTGTTCTCATCCCTGAACTCGGGCTTAAGAATACTTCCTCTTGATGAAGCTATTATCGTATCTTTCTGGGAAGGATCCTCTCCCGCAGGCCGGGCAGGGGAACTTACAGCGCTGGCCGGCGAGATGGTCCTGCGTGGCCTTTCTTCCTCTTCCTCAAGTCCCACTGTGACCTCGATCCTCTGAGGTTTGAAGAATGCAAAAAAGCCTGTCTTTTTGGCAGGTCTGACCGTCATGACCACAATATTGGGGCCAAGTTCCTTTCTTGCTTCCTCTGTTGCCTCACTTTCAGTTTTTCCAACATACTTTTTGATAATCATATTATGCCGTTACCATCCCCACAGATTG
>CAMNOS010000170.1 GCA_946546925.1 uncultured Butyrivibrio sp. | reverse complement strand
ATCAAACAAGTTTTAAGAATGTGGTACAAAATGATGTTGTACAATAATACATTATGACTTCTTGAATTATTTTCAGAAAACTGTATTTACTAAGGATTTTGTGAGAAAGTGATTCAAGAGGAAAATCAGGCGTAGACAAAACAGCAAAGGTAGCAAAAACAGATTATGATAAGCAGTAAAAAGACAGCAGAGAACTTAATAGCAGCGGTTGCGGCACTGGCAATGCTGACAGGCTGCGCAGGACCGGTAACAGACATGCCTGGCGCATCCGGCGCAGGTACAGTGAACACGCAGGGAACAGGATCCGGTGCAGGCGCAGGAACAGGTACAGTGGATACGCAGGGCGCAGGCACTGATGAAGATCCGGGTGCGGTGAGCGCACCATCTGAGGACTCATCTACGGACCTGGCCTTTGGATACAGGCCAGGTTCCACATCAGATAAAGGTGAGAGCGCTGCAAACAAAGCTTTGGCAGATACCGTTACCTTTGACTGGTATATCAATTATTCATGGTTCAACACCAAGTGGGGTGACAATGCTGTATCCAAAGCAATTACGGAAAAGACAGGGGTCGATATCAATTTCGTGACACCCCAGGGCAATGAGGAGGAAAAACTCAATTCGATCATTGCTGCAGGAACCCTTCCAGACCTGATAACTCTTGGATGGTGGGAACCACAGGTCAACGAGATGATCCGGGGGGGCATGGTCTATGCCCTTAACGAACTGGCAGATCAGTACGACCCATACTTCTTTGAAGTCGCAGATCCTCAGGCTCTGTCCTGGTATACTCAGGCTGATGGCAATGTATACGGATACCCATGTTCTTCGGTAACTCCCGATGACGTAGAAAGCAATGATAACATTGGCTCGAACCAGACTTTTCTTGTTCGGAAGGATATATATGAAGCTATAGGAAGTCCCGATATGACTACGATAGAGGGATTTGAGAGTGCTGTAAAAAAGGCAGCCATGATGTTTCCGACTGTTGGCGGTAAGCCGCTCATACCTATCGGGGCGCATATCTTTGATGATACCGGAAATGTTTCTTTTGACCTGTATCTTCAGAATTTCCTTGCTGTCCCCTATGAAAAGGACGGAGAGCTCTATGACAGGGATACAGACCCCGAATACATAGAGTGGCTTAAAATGTTCAGGAGGCTGAATGAAGAGGGGTACCTCTCCACAGACCTTTTCATCGACCAGAGAGTTCAGATGGAGGAGAAGATATCAGAGGGAAGATATTTCTGCATGATGTACCAGTACACCGATATGTCTGCGCAGCAGAAGGAACTTTATGCCAAAGACCCGGACAGCATATATATCGCAGTCGACGGGCCCAAGAACAGAAATGGCGATGATCACATTCTTCCCACCAATACAGTAAGCGGATGGACAATTACCATGGTCAGCAAGAACTGTAAGCACCCCGACAGGGCCATAAAGTTCATTGACTATATGCTGTCTGAGGAGGGACAGAAGATGGTATACCTTGGAATTGAAGGTGTTACCTATGATGTCATAAACGGCAAGGAAGTTGTAAAGAGTGATGTGCAAAAGCTCCTTGACACTGACAGGGCTGCCTATGACAACCTGTACGGAGCCGATGATGCCTACTGGATGTTCCAGGATAATGTAATGCAGCTCAAATGGAGACAGGACAGTCAGGGTCCCACAGAGCAGCTCGAAAAATGGACCTATCCCTATGCTACCTACACGGGAGTTTATGACATAATACTTCCTGCTGATACTGAGGATGCTTATATAAACGCAAGAATTGAGAAACTCTGGAGCACGACCCTTCAGGATCTGCTTCTTGCAGAGAGCGAAGAGGAATTTGACCGCATATTGGAGAGCTTCAAAAAGAAGCGTGACGCGCTGGGCTTTAAGCAGCTGCAGGAGAAAAAATACAGATATGTTGAAACGGCAAAAGAGAGGCTGGGCCTTAATTAATAACATGAAACTTAATAGCAGACTGACCGGCGTGGTACTTCTTTTTGTCATGCTTCCTATCGCTGTCCTTGGGGGAATTGTCTTCTATAACATGGAGCAGTCCTCGATCAGGGAGAACGTCAACTACATGCAGTCGACTATGGAGAGACGTCGTGACAGCATCTCCAACAATATCGACTCAATAAATATGACGACGCAGTTCTTTCTGACCAACGACACCATGAACAACGTGCTTTTGAGGGCGGCCAACAGCGGCACCTACAGCACTAAGGAGTGGATATCTATCTACAGAAATGATGTTGCCGCTTTAGAGCGACTTATCAATAACAACCCGGTTCTACGGGGGGTGAGGTATTACTCGACCAATGATAACATTCAGGAGATGGTGCCCGTTCTTTACAATCACAGCAGGATGGAAAAGCAGAGCTGGGCAGGAATATCGCACACTGGCGGATGGGTCTTTGACTACAAAGACAATCTCTTTGCCAACACGGAGGCGACACCGCTGATAGCCCTTATAACACCTATGAATGACAGACAGCACGGCCATATTGGCGTCATAGAGGCCAATATGACAATGAAGACCATGTTCCCTTCGATGTACGAGAGCATATCAGGGGAGAGCAGCTGTTTTGTCACAGATGACGGCTACATTATCTATGGAAGCAACGAGGATGAGAGCATAGCAGAAGTGGCAAAAGAACTGTCAGAAGGCCTTAAGGCATCTTCAAAGAACCCTGATCTGCCCGGGATATCCACAAACTACAACAAGGCTAAAAAGAGCGTTATCTCAGGGATGTATATCCCGGAACTCAAGGGAACCCTGGTATCGGTTGATGACATAACACAGAGCCTTAACGAGGTATATAAACTAAGGACCAACTATATCATCGGAATGCTTATAATCCTCGCAGGTATGGCTTTTGTGATAGACGTTGTGGTCAACCACGTCCTGAAGAGATTCTATGACGTGCTCTCAACTATCCGAAAAGTAAGATCGGGAGACATGAATGTCAGGACGGTGGAAGACGGACGGGCCGATGAGATGGGCGAGCTTTCACACCAGGTCAACAGGATGCTTGACAATATTCAGGAGCTGATGCAGGAGAATATCAACAGAGAAGTACTTGTGAAGGACTCCCAGATAAGAGCTCTGCAGAATCAGATCAATGCACATTTCATATACAACGTTCTGGAGTCCATCAAGATGATGGCGGAAATGAAGGAAGAATATGACATCTCTGATGCCATAACAAGCCTTGGCAAGCTCCTTCGCTACAGCATGAAATGGACCTCCGACACCGTCATGGTTTCGGAGGAAATAGAGTACATCAAGGATTACATGGCACTTATAAACCTGAGGTTTGATTATGAGATATATCTTTCCCTCAATATACCCGATGAGATAATGAGGCAGAGAATTCCAAAGATGTCACTGCAGCCCATCATAGAGAATGCTATAATACATGGTATTGAGGAACTCGCGGATGACACCACCATATATGTCAAGGGCATCCCTGAGGATGAGTACTGCACGATAGAGATCACAGACAACGGCAGGGGAATGAATGAAGAAGAACTTGAGATTCTTCGCAAAAAGATCTCCGGTGAGATAGTCACAGAGGGCGGCTCCGGCAACAGTATCGGACTTAAGAACGTTCAGGACAGAATAAGAATGGAATACGGGGATCACTGCGGTATTGACGTGACTGCCATGGAGGGCTGCTACACCAAGGTATATGTCAGGATTCCCATGAAGCGAGGTTGATATGGAGAGGGTTCTTGTAGTAGAAGATGAGAAGCTTATAAGGCAGGGAATTGCCACTATGATAAAGAGATGCGGCGTGCCTGTTGGAGAAGTCCTTGAATGTGCCAACGGCCTTCAGGCTCTTGAGATTCTCAGGCAGAAGGACGTGGATGTGATGTTCACAGACATCCGCATGCCCAAGATGAACGGCATGGAGCTTGTTGATGCGATGCAGGATCTTGACAGGGTACCGCTGACTATTGCGGTGAGCGGCTACGACGATTTTTCCTATGCCGTTGAGATGATGAGGCACGGCGTCCGCGAGTACATCCTTAAGCCTGTTGAGAGGGACAAGCTCAGGGAAGTCATGGAGAAGATGGAAGCCGAGATCGCTCGAAAAAAGGATGTGGAGAAAAAGACCGAGCACCTTGGAAAGATACTCATTACCTACATCCTCACTGACAAAGAAGAGAGTGATGACAACTTAAAGCTGCTTGATCAGCGCATCAAAACCGATGTCGGAGATGAGTTCAGAGTCCTGATCTGCGCAAGAGATGATGAGATAGAGAGTGATCTGTCCGAATCCGTATCCCTTTCAGAGATAGACGGCTGCGATGTATTTATCCTGGGAAAAGACAAATTTGAAGAGGTATCTGCCAAATACCGTGATGAGGAAAAAGGCTTCATTTCAACTGCCGGAGTAAGTGACGGATATTGCGATGCCACAGATCTCAAAAAAGCTTATCGCCAGGCGAGAAAGAGAAGGGAAACAGCTTTTTTTGCAGAAAATCTTATCTGCAGGAATGAGGATATCATCAAGGTTCCTGATACACTTCTTGAAAATGCCAAAAAGCTCTCTGATAAGCAGGCAGTAAGCGCAAGGGTACAGCTGATAGGAACTGACAGGACTGAAGCCCTTGAGAAGGAATGGAACGGCTTTTTTACTGCAGCCCAGAGGTGCCAGATCAATTCGGAAGATTTTGAAAATGCGATAGCAGTCTTTTTTGAAGAATTTGAAAGAGTCTACAGGCATGAACTTCCTTCAAACCTGTCAAAGCCCTATTCCTTTGCCTCACTTTCTGATTTTAAGGAGCAGTTTCTCGAGATGGTCTTTGAAGAGAACAGCTCTTTTATGGAGAGGGCATCTGAAGATCAGACGGAAAAGAAGATGGCAACAGCCGTCAAGTATATAAGAGAAAACTTCGCCTCGGATCTGAATATGGCGGTTGTATCCAACGAAGTGTCAATGAACTACTCACTCTTTTCATCTGCATTCAAGAACTACACAGGTACCAATTTCGTATCTTACGTCAAAGAGCTCAGGATGAATGAGGCAAAGAGGCTCCTGTCCGAGACAGATCTTCGTGTCAATGAGATAGCAGTAAGGGTAGGGTATGACAACGACAAGCATTTCATGAAGACCTTCAAGGCTGTGGTGGGCGTATCTCCCAGCGAGTACCGCAAGAATACAACGGAGTAATAAAATTACTGTTAAAAATATGTCAAAATTGTTGAAATGTTAGGAAAATTATGCAAAAATATTAGTTGGCACGGGTTTTTCGGCCCGGCGTTTTGTGAGTGAGTAATCTTAAATTACTTTACAATACGAAAGGAGATTTTTACATGATTTACTCAACAGAGGTAAAAAACATGTGCCCTGTAACACAAGGGGTACACCATGGCGCAGCTCCCATTCCGGAAGAGGCAAAGTGGGTTAAGTCAAAAGAAATAAAGGACATTTCCGGCTATACACACGGTATTGGCTGGTGTGCTCCTCAGCAGGGCTGCTGCAAGCTTTCC
>CAMNOS010000169.1 GCA_946546925.1 uncultured Butyrivibrio sp. | reverse complement strand
GAGGGGTGATTTTCTGTGGGGAGTACAGAACTTCTATGTGCTCGTTTTCAAGGCTGGGGAAAAAATTGTAAATACTGTATTTTGAATGCTCGGATGGGGTGATGATCAGTCTGTTAGCCGATAGCATGATCGCATCCATGTAATTTCGATATACGTCGTCCACGTCTTCCCACTGCCAGATGCTGTTCGGGTTATCGTTGGTGATACCTATATAATCAAGTAATTCAATCGTTCTAAGGCCGTGAATGGTTGCTATATATTTGACGTTTCCCGGAAGAGTAATGCCTGTCCGGCCGTCCTGATATGGCAGAGGAGTGTAGAAGACATCATAATTATTGTCTGACAGGATGCCAGGAACTTCAGAAAAACTGCTTATGGGATATATTTCCCATCCTTTGTCTGAGCAGACACTGATCCTGGTATTATTTATTCTCAACCCGTCAAAGTATACTATTCCAAATTCCCGGTCAGTGACATTGAGAAGCCGGTCAATAATGACATTCCCGTATTCGCCGCCTCCATGGTAAGCACCATTCTGATAATAGGTTCCATCAATCATTATCTTCATAATAATCCCTCTGTTTGACTGAGTTTGTCGTTTATTATCGTAACAATATCCGCCACAATGTCAGAATAGACTCTGACACTGAAATGGCTTGCGGAGTTATAAAAATCCGATTGATCGTGAATGTAATCGGTGAGATTTATGGTTTTGACCGTTGGATGATCCGAGACAAAATCACAGATCATCGGATTGAGCTCGCTGTGAAGTTCGGCGAGCTTTTTATCAGTATCTGATCCGGACTCATACGGGATCTCTGCACCAAGCAATAGAATTACAGCAGGATCACCTACAGGTGCGTTGCACAGATTATCTAATGACTCAAATAATTCTGCCAGCATCGCATCACTGTCATTTTCCCACGACAGATAGTCATCCTGAATAAGACTGTAGATAATGATGTGGTAAGGAGATGTATAAAGCCTGGATGGCAGTCTGTTGCCCTGAACTCCGTATTCTGTGGTGATATTCCCGCCAATCAGATAATCTTCTATGGGGCGAAGGTCGTCACTGCCTTTGAGCAAAATCCTGATGCTGCTGGTTTTTGTGCTGTTTTCTGAGGAAGAACGAGGTTGACCTTCTTTGATCCATGGAATGGGGGCACTTTGGGACAGCTGTGTGTAAACAGGCTCTTTTGCTTCTAAAACGGGACATCCGAGGCTGTTGTAAATGTACTGCTCAATACCCATTCCTGTAACAACCCAGGAAAAGGCATAGACATAGAATATCTGCTCTCTTTGATTGAAACAGTAGAAGCCGACTGTGCCGTAATCGAAATAATTGTCTCTGGCAGTGATGCAGGCGCAGTCATTCCAATCATTGGTAAGAAGCCTTTGCAGGTGGGGGCTGTCAATATCTGTTTTGGTATAGTCAAGCAGGCTGTGATCGTTGACAAGCCTGAGAATCTGATCAATATTGTCGATGCAGTTTCGCTCGATAGATACCGTGATCCCGCATTGCTCAAGAAATGCCTGATGCGAGGGGAAGTCTTTTCCAATTACAAGTTTCTGGCGGAACATATCGAGCCTGGCTGCATTCGTGTGATCCGGGTCAGAAACCTTAAGGCGGCCGAAGTGCGCAGTCAGGTACGGGATGATTGTAGTCTGAGCGGTCAGTATATCCGGTGCAGCGGTCATGGCAATATCAATATAGTCCGGATCGCTGCTGATACAAAGGATATTCTCATGCATGATGCCGTACAGATTTATTCCGGTTCTCAGATCATCTTCTGAACATGTGGTGCTCATGATTCCCCAACTGGCCCACATGTCAGAGACAATTTTATTGAAATCTCCGTTATCCCAGATTATAAGCCTGATATTGTCAAAGGGAAAATCGTCATATTCATGCAAAAGACTTATTTCAACGGCATTACTGCTGCACTTTTGAGCAAGTATCTGCTTCTCATCGTCGTTCAGCTGTCCAGGATATGAGCTGTCAACAATGAGCAGATTGAAAAATCTGTCGCTTACAGACTTGCTCAGGTCGGCTATTGACTGATAAACAGTTTCTGTATGCGATGATATCTCATATAAGACAGGATTGGTCTCAATTCCATATGTATCTGAGTTTGGAAAAAGACTCCTTATGGCCTTTAATTCTGCGCCCAGCCCTGAACCAAGCATCAAAACTTTGAAAGCATCACTTCTGGCAAATGGAATCTGCGACATGACTGCACCCGAAGGGTAGGCATAATCTACTATGTCAAAACCGTATTTCTGTATGAACAGATCATGATGCTCAATTGCAAGATTGTTCATGCCGGATTTGACAAAACTGGCACTTCCTACATGATATATAAAACTGTCTCTTGAGAGAATGAGCCTGTAACCTTTCTTAAGCATATCTATGGATAATGCATCGTCTTCATAATAACCGGGGGCAAAATCTTCATCAAAACCGCCGACTGCATTCCAGACGCTGCGCCGGATCAGTAGAGCAAAGCCGTTGAGACGCACCTTTTCGAGCATGCGATCAGCCTCGGGTATCTGAAGGCTTTCGCCGAAACGGATATAGTCCTCTGTTGTATCAAACTCCACATCCAGCTGTTGCCTGTTTCCCGCATAACTGCTCACAGCGCCTACGGCGCCGATATCATCAGAACTGTACAGCACTTCCGTCATTCTGGGAAGCGCAGTAGATGTCATGACGGTGTCGTTGTTAAGAAGAAAGACATCAGCATCTTCAAAGTCAGTTCCAATAGTGGCTTTTACTGCCTGATTGCATGCCGGACCAAAACCGACGTTTTTTGTGTTTTGGGTCAAAAGAATATCTGGCTGTTCGCTGAGCCATTCCGCAATGCCGTCTGTAGATGCGTTATCAACTACGGATAGCAGATAGCTTCCCGGTGAGACTTTGTCTCTGATACTCTGTATGCATTCCTGCATATATCTCTTAGAGTTATAGGATACTATTGCAAACAGTGTCTTTTGCATTGAGACCTCCAAATGAACTGTATAACGAATGATACTATTTGATATATAATCAGTATATCAATTACATATTTTTGTGTCGATGTTATTAGGTGAAGCTGTTTTTCGTTACTTATGTTAGGAGAAGTAAAAATGAATTGGTCCGCATTATTCTGTGGATGATGAGAAAAAATATTAATCGCATGCGTATTCTGATATAATAAAGTGGTATAAATTAACAAGAAGCTAATTGAAATAAGAAGCAGATAATCTTCGATTTGCAAAGGAGCTTTAGAGAAGCGAAAGGGAAGAACATGGGAGTTTATCTTAATCCTGGAAATGATGGATTCAAGAGAATTTTAAATGGCGAGTATGTGGATAAAACAGGTCTTATTGAGTTGGTAAATAAAACTATCGATACGGCAGATAGTTTAACTTGTATAAGCAGACCACGGAGATTTGGAAAATCATATGCGGCTCAGATGCTCTGTGCTTACTATGATAACACCTGTGATTCACATGTTTTATTTGATGGACTGAAAATTGCCGAATCAGATACCTATGAAAGATATATTAATAAGTATCACGTAATATATCTTGATATAACAAGTTTCACTTCTGAATCCAAAAGAAAAGGGGAGCCGTTACAAGAGGTTCCTCAGAAAATTTATAATGCTCTCAGTGTGGAGATTTCCGCAATGTATCCGAAAATAGGCTATGATATGGAGCTTTCGGACATGATAATAGAATTGGTTGAAGCAACAGACAGGAAGGTCGTTTTCATTATTGACGAGTGGGATTCCATGATTAGGGAGACGGCACAGGATCAGGAAGCGCAGGAGCGATACTTGAACCTGCTCAGATCCTGGTTTAAGAATGGTAATTTCACTCCTAAAGTGATTGCAGCGGCATATATTACAGGTATTCTTCCAATAAAGAAAGATGGAACTCAATCTGCTATTTCTGATTTTTGTGAATATACTATGCTGGAGCCTCAGGGGTTTAGGGATTATGTTGGGTTTACTGAGAATGAAGTCTTGAATAAATGTAGAGAATTGGGCCGAAGCTTTGAAAGCATGAAGAACTGGTATGATGGGTATACTGTAGGAGATGCTGAGTCGGTTTACAATCCTTACTCTGTGATGCTGGCCTTAAAAACAGGTAAGTATAAATCGTATTGGAAGAAGACATCTGCAGCCGAAACTCTTATGACATATATAGATATGGATCAGGAAGGATTACAGGATGATATTGCGCGTATGATTGCAGGCGAAAGTATAGAGGTTTCAACTGACTTGTTTCAAAATGATGTTGAGACCTTTAATAGTAAAGATGATGTTCTGACTCTGCTAATCCATCTTGGCTATCTCACTTATGAGGAGATAGCCGACTCTTATGATGGAGATGGAAGTAAGGTGGCAGGGATAGTTAAAATTCCAAATGAGGAAGTACGAACTGAGTTTGAGATTATTCTTCGTAAGGCTAAGCATAAAGCGTTGGTAAGTTTAATAAGACGGTCTGATAAATTGCTGCAAGATACAATCGCAGGAAATAATGAAGCGGTTGCTGAGGCGATTCAGCGTGTTCATGATTCTGAATATGCCCCGACATTTTACAATGATGAACAGAGCCTTCGATATGTAGTAAAGCTGGCATATTTATCATGCGTTGATCAATATTCGAAGATAGAAGAAATGCCTTCCGGAAGAGGAATTGCTGATGTGGTTTTTGTTCCTAAAAGAAGATCGTCTCTTCCCGCTATGATAGTAGAGCTTAAGTGGGATAAGACCTCAGAAGGAGCAATATCTCAGGTAAAAACAAAAAAATATCCGGAGGCTCTGAGTCAGTATGGAGGAGAAATAGTACTTGTTGGGATTAACTATGATACTGTCAGCAAAGGGCATAGCTGCACCATAGAGTTTTACAAATAAACATTTCCAAAGAGAATGACAGATTTCTTATTTGCTGATTACGGAACTCTTATGGGGCAGTAAGGCATGAGGGGTATATCCCCTGGGATGATGTTCTTGAATATCGTATGTGATAGAGATGGAAAGTCAATAAAATATATCGACAAGTTGGGTGTTTTAAAGAAGGCAGGTAAAAATGTTCTGGTTACTATTGATGAGATCACCTATAGTGAAAACGTCGCAAAATTTTCGAATGCTATGTCTTCATATGCCGGAGCGGATTATGATATCTATGTCTTGATGACTGGATTAACAGAGAACGTCCCGCTTCTTTTCCTCGGCGGGATCGGGATACAGATAGTCCTTGATGAATATATCAACTCCTGTGAGCCATGGGAAATTGTAGTTGTCCCTTAGGACGTCTTCGTCAAAAGAAATTCTCCTGCGGTTTACGACTCTTGCAAGGAACAGCCAGTGATCTTCCTGCCTCTCGTAGTTGTGTATGCAGTATCCATCCGGAAGCTCATTGTCTGCCACAGCAAGAAATCTGTTATAGTCATCGCGAAGCATACAGATATCCAGGTCGTCGTCCCAGGGCACAAAGCCGCCGTGCCGCACCGCCCCAAGGATCGTGCCCCAGTCGGCAAAGTAGGTGATACCGTGCCGTACGCAGATATCATCAATTACCCTGAGAACGTCAAGCGCTGTTGCCCAGGCAATCTTGACCTGTGTGGGTACATAAAAACCATATCTGATCTCATCTCTGAAGAAATCTATGCTGTGCTTCATGTGCTTTACCTCATTAATATAGTACCACAAAGACGA
>CAMNOS010000168.1 GCA_946546925.1 uncultured Butyrivibrio sp. | reverse complement strand
AAAGCTGCTGCCTTGCGACCAGTTCCGAGAAGAATCCCTTCTTATCTATGAGCTCCTGATAGGTGCCCTCCTCAATGATCCTTCCTCCGTCCATCACAAGTATCCGGTCACAGTTCTTAATGGTAGAAAGTCTGTGGGCAATGACGATCCTCGTGCACTTGAGATCATCAAGCGCTGTCGCTATCTGCTTCTGAGTGATGTTGTCAAGAGCGCTGGTGGCCTCGTCGAATATGAGGATCCTGGGCTTTGAAGCAACAGCCCTGGCGATCAGAAGTCTCTGCTTTTGTCCGCCGGAAATACCGCCCTGTCCCTCAGATATGATCGTATTCATGCCCATGGGCATTGCCCTTATGTCATCTGCGATACCCGCTATTTCCGCAGCTTCCCATGCTTCGTCCATGGTCAGCTTCTCAGAAGCAATGGCGATATTCTGGAATATGTTTCCGTAAAAGAGCTGGCCGTCCTGAATAACAGAACCTATCTTGCGGCGCAGTGACTTTAAGTCTATCCTCTCTATGTCCTTGCCGTCATAGAATACAACGCCCTTTTCAGGTTTTTCAAATCCCAGAAGAAGTCTCACAAGCGTGGACTTTCCGCAGCCTGTCTTTCCAACGATAGCAACGTACTCTCCGGCCTTTATCTTAAGTGAGAAATTCTCAAGGATATAAGGGGTCATCTCTGAGTATCTGAAATAGATGCCGCCCATTTCTATGCTTCCGCTTATCCTTGTGGCAATGTCTTTTTTCAGCGTCTTCTCCGGTTCCGTCTGAAGGATAGGCTCGGCCATCTCAAGGACCGGTCTTATCTTGGCCACAGAAGCAGAAGCTGCGGTAAGAGTTGAAAAAGCTGCAAACATACTTGCATAGGCAATGTTAAAAGCGTAGTACTCGGAGGTGCTCACACCTGAACTTAAGGCTATTGTGTACAATATTGCCGTTCCCACAAGGGATATTCCGATATTGATGACACCGCTTATCTTAAGGAAGAAAGGCGGATTATACAAAAGAGCTGCACCCTCGGCATAGTGATTGGCCCACTTGGAGAATATTCTTTTCTCCGCTCCCGCGAGTTTTATCTTCTGAATGCCGCCTATTATGGCATAGGTAAGACCGCTCTCCTGCGCCAGGAGCTCCATTCTCTTCTTGCTGAGCCTTGTCTGCATCACGGTCGATATCGTGGAGAACAGGACCGTTGTCAGTGTTATTATTATAGAAGGAATGACAAGTTTCGGCGCAAACCTGAAGATCTGAGTCACATATAACAGCGATACTAGGGATGTGAACCCAAGTGAAAAGACGTCCTCAATGAGTATCTCACAGATCATGTTGATGCTGGAGGATCTGCTTGACAATTCACCTGCGCTGTACTTTCTGAAAAAGGGCACGGGAAGCGTGAGTATCCTCTGCATTACAGCCTGTTCTACGGGAATGGTGACCTTCCACTTGATGCGCTGCAGAACTGCCGTACTAAGGGCATCCAGAAATCCCGAGACAAATATCGTCACGGCGATCACTGTAACCAGCGCCGCAAACAGCGTGTAGTTCCTGTCATTAAGGACCGATCCCGCCAGTTTTTCGGATGCAACGGGGATTATCATGGAAACAAGGACCGCCGCCACCGACACCACTGCAAAAAACGCGTAGTCATAGTAGGAAAGGCGTCTCTTCATATACACGAGAAGATCCGGGATCCCCAGCTTTTTAAGAGGAAGCGGCTCGTAGAAGGCAACCGCATAATCAGCAAAGAGCTTCTCTCTCTTCTTATTGACTACGACCTTTTTGCCCGTCTCCGGATCAAGGTAGTAATAGCCCGCAAATCCGATAGGGAAAAGAGCTATTGGCAGATTGTCTTCCTTAAAGAAGCAGATGATAGGGCCGAAGCAGTCCGTATACCAGCCCTTGGTGAGCTTGATATTCGCCTTCATTATTCCCACGGTTCCTGCCGCGTACTCTATCTGATCGAGAGGCTCCGTGATACTGTAGGGTATCTCAACCCTGGGATAGTTATAATAGTAGAAAACCTCATCTATGGCATTCTTTACACTGGTCCTCTTATCCCTCTTTTTTGCAGGCTCGCCCAGGACCTTATGCGCAATATTGTCATAAGATCCCTGAAAGAGCTCATCATCCAGTCTTTTTCTTTGTCTTATCTGTTCATCAAACCAGCCCAATTGTCAACTCCTCATATGTCTTATTCATTGGTAACCAGAGCTTTGTAGTAGCCGTCCAGTTTAAGCAGTTCTTCGTGATTTCCTCTCTCAACGACCTCTCCCTTGTCAAGAACGATGATCTCATCGCAGTCCCTGATGGTTGAGAGCCTGTGTGCAATGATTATGAGAGTTATTCCCCTATCCTTGATTGCCTTTACAAGTTCATACTCAGTCTTGGCGTCAAGGGCACTTGTGGCCTCGTCCAGAATGACGATAGACGGATCCATCGCAAGCACGCGGGCGATCTCAAGGCGCTGGCGCTGTCCGCCGGATAAGTCTTTACCGCCTTCTGAAAGTTTGAACTGATAGCCACCCGGCTTTGCGATAATGTCGTCATGTATCTGGGCATCTCTCGCCGCCAGTATCATCTCAAAGTCCTCAATGGACTCGTCCCACATCTTGATGTTGTTCTCGATTGTATCTTCGAAAAGAATGATGTCCTGATCGACAACTGCGACAGAGCCTGTAAAAACACTTCTGTCAATCTCGGGTATAGTCTTCCCGTCAAAGAGTATCTCGCCGCTCCAGGGCTTGTACAGTCCGGAGATAAGCTTGGACATCGTAGACTTTCCGCATCCGCTTCCGCCGACGATGGCAACTCTTTTGCCCTGGGTCAGCTCCATTGAGAAGTTCTTGATAAAAGGTTCGTCCAGAATGGAGTAGCCAAAGGATACATTCCTGATCTCCACATTTCCGGAGAGCTTCTTGAATTCATGGCTGTCATCATCCTCACGGTCTGCGTATTCATCCGACCTGTACTGCATGACGTCTTCCACTCTTTCCATCTCTGTGCGCATCTCCAGCAGAGTCTGTCCCGCATTGGTCAGCGTTGTCGCAGGTCCCATAAAGGAAGTGAGGAACCCCTGGAAGGCCATGATCATACCTATACTGAACATGCCGTTCATGGCCAGATAAACGCCCGCAAACATGATGCTGTGGTTGGCAAGCTGAGTGAGCATGGCCGGCACCGCACCAAGATAGGTGCTCTCTCTCATGAACTCAACTTCCTTCTGATCTACCTTGGCTTTCAGTTCAAGCCAGTTCTCGTAAAAACCGTTCTCAGCTCCGCTGGCCTTGATTGTTTCTATCATGCTGATTCCCGACAGGGTTGTTGTCTGGAGCTTGCCGGTGTCGATAAGCATTCCCCTTGTGACATTGATCCTGTGGTCAGTTATTATCTTGGAAATAAAAAGATTCGCCACAACCGTGGTTATGCCCAGAATAGTAAGAGGCACAGAATACCTGATAAGAACAACGAGATAAAAGAGCATCATGCCGGTGTTGAGACAAAGAGGCGCAAAGGTGTTGACCAGGGCGCTCGCTATCTCTTCATTGGTGCTCTGTCGCATCATGATATCTCCGGACATTCTCTGTGAAAAGAATTCCATCGGAAGTTTGAGTACCTTCCACATGAAAGAAGTGCTTCCATTTATTGCAAGTTTTCCGTCAATCTTAAGTGAATAAACTGCAGATATCCAGGAGACAATTATCTGGGCAAAGGCCAGAACAGCCAAAAGAATAATAAAGTTCTGCGCATCAGAGCTTCTTTTGCCTGTGAGAAGCTGATCCATGAAGAACTCCGACATGAACGGATTGACAACGCTGAATGCATACGAAAGAATCGTCATGACAACCGTGAATATAACCGCTGCCTTGGCATCCTTAAGGCGCTTGCCCGCATATTCGAGAATGCTCTTCCTTTTTCCGTCGGCAACAAGATTCTCAGTGGGTTCAAACATCAGAGCGATGCCTGTAAAGCCCCTCTCAAACTCATCAAGCCCCATTATGACCGCGCCCCTGGCCGGATCGTTGACATAGACTTTATTGCCCTTAAATCCGTCAAGTACAATGAAGTGGTTGTATTCCCAGTGAATGATGCACGGGAAACTGCCCTTCTCCTTGAGAGAAGGGATATCCAGCCGGTAGCCACCGGCCTGAAGGCCGTATTTC
Source organism: uncultured Butyrivibrio sp. (assembly GCA_946546925.1). Lineage (GTDB taxonomy): Bacteria > Bacillota > Clostridia > Lachnospirales > Lachnospiraceae > Butyrivibrio. The sequence continues at coordinate 1,604 of CAMNOS010000168.1, read as the reverse complement.
CTGGCCGCCTTTATAATATTTCTCGCGTTGGAACCATCCCTTGAAACTCCGCAGTCAAGACGCATCTGTTCCAATGCAACCCACTTGCCGTAGTACGCAAGGATCATGTCAAGACAGGCAGCTCCGCACTCCAGAGCCTCCATCTGCATGACCACAGGGACCTTCGCAACCCCTTTAGTTACCTGTTGTTTCTTAACCATATGGCCATCCTTTTTAATATAATTAACGATATTATAACATGATAATTCGTCAATATGTGCAACTGAACAGTATCAAACAAAATGGTTAAAACCTGAATCATCAAGAATCTAGATATTGTACTTGTATATTTTTCAATATACTATATAATGTATCTCGATGGAAAAATATGTTTCAGAAAGGATACCTTATATGAAATCACCGGCTCAGATAGCAGCTGCCTATGAGGCTGCAGGCACTTCAAAAACCAAACTTTCTTTTTCTAAAACTTTTCTGCTGGGAATTATGGCAGGGGCATTCATAGCCCTCGGAGGTCTCGGAAGTCAGATAGCTTCCGTATGTGCACCGGATGCGTCCACTGCGCGGGTTATAAGTTCAGTGGTATTTCCGATAGGTCTTTTCATGGTTCTTGTGGGAGGCGCGGAGCTCTTTACCGGCAACTGTCTCATAATCATACCTGTTCTCTCCAAAAAAGCCACTGTGGCAGGGATGCTCAGGAACTGGCTGATCGTTTATCTCGGGAATATGGTTGGAGGTTTTATCATAGCCCTTCTTGCAAATTTCTCTCACACCTATTCCTTCGCCGGCGGAGCATTGGCCGAGGCGGTAGTAAGCACTGCAGTTGCCAAGTCCAACATCTCTTTTGCCGAAGGACTTCTAAAAGGAATCCTTTGCAATATTTTGGTCTGCATGGCAGTATGGTGCTCCTTTGCAGCCGAGGAAGCAGCCGGAAAGGTCCTGACACTCTGGCTTCCGGTAATGCTCTTTATCATAGGCGGCTTTGAGCACTGCGTAGCCAATATGTACTTCATTCCCGCCGGCATCATTGCTTCCACAGTTTACGGAGTTCCGGCTGATGGACTTAGCATTTTTGGATTTTTTGTGACGAATCTTATACCGGTGACCATAGGCAATATAATCGGCGGAAGCCTCTGCGTAGGCGCAGCCTACTATATGGCTTATCTCAAGGACTGAGAGCTGGAGAGACTGGTTCAGACTTTAGACATAGTCTAGATATTCTATTGTTATTAAACTGTGGTCAGTAATTTACATAATTCAGTTCCTGCCTTCCACGGGCCGGTAATTGTAGCAAAAACAAAATTCCACTGTCAAGGGCTGCCCGAGCATGCGCTCAGCGTACTGTCCCTTGACAGTGGATTTCTTTTTTTGCTTTTGGGCACTTACCGGGGAAGGCAGGATGGAGGATCTCAGCCGGAGCGGAGTTGAGCATGCGGCGTTTAGTCCCCCCTTACAGGAAGTATAGTTTTCCCCATTTGAGCCTGTTTTTCTTCTCCTGTTCAACAGGCTCAGTTTGAGTTTTCTCTATCTAAGCCTGTTTCCTACTCCTGCACAACAGGCTCAGTTTGAGTTTTCTCTATTTGAGCCTGTTTTCTTCTCCTGTTCAA
>CAMNOS010000167.1 GCA_946546925.1 uncultured Butyrivibrio sp. | reverse complement strand
TCAAAGCTTGGCTTACCTGCTGCAGGAACTGTGCAGGCATCAACTGCCATACCCATTGAGCGAACATTGGCGATTACCTTCTCTGCTACTGCCTTAACTGCTGCAAGATCTCCGCCTGCCTCAGCACATGCACCTGCAAGTTTGTGAACAAAGATCGTACCTGCGATTCCTCTTCTTCCTGTTGTCCATGTGCTGTTCTCAACAGCAACGTCATCGGCTGTGATAACCTGATCAACTTCTATGCCTTCGTCTCTTGCCATATCAGCAGCCATCTCGAAGTTCATAACGTCGCCTGTGTAGTTCTTGATTACGAGGAGAACGCCCTTGCCGCCGTTGGCAGCCTTGATGGCCTCAAAAATCTGATCTGGTGTAGGTGAGGTGAATACAGCGCCGGCAATTGCTCCGTCGAGCATACCCTTACCAACAAATCCGCCGTGAGCAGGCTCATGTCCGGATCCGCCACCGGAAACAAGTGCTACCTTGCCATCGGATCCGCCTGCTCTTACAAGAACATCAAATCCGTCCAGTCTCTTAACGTATTGAGGAAAAGCTGCTACCATCCCGTCCAGCATCTCGTCAACAACGTTGTCAACCCCATTGATTAGTTTCTTCATGTCCAGCCTCCTTATTGTGTTAATTTATTTTTTTCACAGTCCGTGTTTGCTCCGCGGCTGCGATAACCTGATCAATATTGCTTCCACATGCTGCTGTTACTGCTGCAGTTATTGCCCCTTCAACAACAGGTGCATCAGCAAGTCTCACATCAATGCCTTCTCCGTCAAGGAGTTCTATCGCTGTTTCAGCGCTCATAATGCCGCTTCCAAGATCGGCGAGTATAACAACGCCATCGCCTTCATCAGCTTGTTTGATGGCCTCTGAGATCCTCACGGCATCCGTTCCAATGCTCTTATCTTCCATGCCACCTGCAGCAACTATTCCCTTGTGCCCATTGGCAACCTGATCAGTGAGGTCCTTGATCCCCTCTGCAATCTTGTAGCTGTGTGATACTATAACTATTCCTACCATTTGTCACCCCTTCAGGAAATCTCTGATAACTTCAAGTGTCATTGTGAGTGAAGTAGCACCCGGGTCCTGATGTCCGATACTTCTGTCTCCGAGATAACTTGCACGGCCCTTTGTTGCGGCAATCGTCTTGGTAAATTCTACGCCTTCAGAAGCCGCTGCACATGCTGCGTCAAGTGCATCTGACAGAGAAGCACCACCCGCAATCTTCTCAGAATAGGCATCATAAGCCGGAATAAATGCATCCAGCATTGTCTTCTCACCCTTCTCAGCCTTGCCTCTCTTCTGTATGCCAGCAATTGCAAGTTCAAAGGCAGTTTTAAGGTCTTCCGCACTCAAAGTCTCTTTACCTGCAAGTGCCTTGGCAGCTTCCATATAGGCAGTTCCGTAAAGCGGTCCGGAAGCCCCGCCAACTGTAGATAAAAGCGTCATTCCTGTCTTCTTGAGAGCTGCTCCGATATCAGGATCATCCTGAGAAACTTTCTCTATAACTGACTGGAAGCCTCTTGCCATGTTAACTCCATGGTCTGCATCACCTATTTCTCTGTCCAGATCAGTCAAAAAATCCTTGTTCTCAATGATCTTTTCTCCGATAGCCTTAAGGCAATCATATACTTTGGTCGACATATGCAATTTGTCCTCCAATTATTTAAAATTTATTTCTTTTATAGAATATTATAACAAATTGTTTATAAATTACCATATGTTATATGTAAATATTTAACAATTAAAAATCTACTTATACTTATATTCTTAATTATTCTGTACAATTCTTCATCCAGTGTTCCCCAATCCAATGTTTTTGTAGCAAATAGTTGTCCGCAGGCGAAAAATCTTTGAACGTTAATAAAAAAGCTCCCGGCAAAGCTTCTTCTGCCGGGAGCATAATTTAGTGATCATATTTTATTGGCGTGACTGCTCAAAATCTTCTATATACTGGATGATAAATCTGACTGTGCCCTCTATCCCAAGTATGGATGAATTGATGCAAAGGTCATAGCTGTCAGCTCTTCCCCATTTCTTGGATGAATAGTAATTGTAGTAGCTCTGCCTCTGCTTGTCCTTCTTATTCATCATATCTCTGGCTTCATCATCTGTCTTGACGTCAGCAAAGCGCTCTCTGATCCTTTTGATCTTGCACTCCTCATCACCACAGATGAAGAGATTCAGCACATTGTCATAATCACTTAAAGCATAGTCTGCGCATCTTCCAACTATTACACAGGGTCCCTCGTCTGCGATCTTCTTGATCGTATCGAACTGGGCGAGGAATACTTTGTGGCTTATTGGCATATCCACAAAGCTTGATGCATTGTAGCCAAAAGAATAAGTATCCATTACCAGATTGTACAAAAAGGAGTTGGTTGGGCGCTCATCATGATTCTGGATCATCTCCTCGCAGAATCCGCTCTCTTTAGCGGCGCGGCTTAAAAGCTCCTTGTCATAGCACTTGATTCCGAAGTGCTCAGCTACCAGTTCCCCAATCTCTCTTCCGCCTGAACCAAATTGACGACCAACAGTAATAATTGTATTCATACAATCATCTCCTTAATTTGTTTATAATTTTATTTTATACTATTTAAGGATCTCAATCAAATGGGAAAAATAATCCGGTAATGGTGCCTCTGTTTCTATGTACTCACCGCTGACCGGGTGGATAAAACCAAGAGTTTTGGCATGCAGGCACTGACCGTTTAGCTTGAATCTGCTGCGGCCTGCAGGTCCGTATACTTCATCCCCTAAAAGCGGGTGGCCTATACTTGCCATATGTACTCTTATCTGATGAGTTCTACCGGTCTTAAGCCTGCACTCTATGTATGTAAAGCCATCCTGTTCAAAGCGCTTTAGCACCTTATAATGTGTGAACGCCTCTTTGCCGCCCTCCCTGACTACCGTCATCTTCTTGCGGTCCTGAGTGCTTCTTCCGATCGGCGCATCAATGTCGCCCTCATCTTCCTTAATGATCCCGTAACATATGGCATGATATACCCTGTTTATCGTATGTGCCTTGAGCTGAGAAGCAATCTCCTGATGTGCCCTGTCATTCTTACAGGCAATAATGGAGCCGGTGGTGTCCTTGTCTATTCTGTGGACAATTCCCGGACGAAGCACTCCGTTTATCCCCGAGAGATTATCCCTGCAGTGATACATAAGTGCATTCACAAGCGTCCCCTCATAGTGCCCCGCTGCAGGGTGCACCACCATGTCCTTGGGCTTGTTGACAACGATAACATCATTGTCTTCATACAGAATATCAAGGGGTATATCTTCAGGTCTTATCTCAGGGACAGAAAGAGGCGGAATCTCCATAAATACATGATCTCCCTCGCTTACATGAAAGCTCGCCTTAACATTTCTGTTATTGCAAAAGACCTTTTTATCATCGATAAGCTTCTGTATAAAAGTGCGTGAAAAAGAATCGATAAGCTCACTTATCAGCTTATCAATTCTGTAACCATCATATTCATCTGTCACAACGAACTCAAATTTCTCTGCAGATGCTTCCATTACTTGATTTCCCTGAATTTCTCCTGCTGTTTAAAGCTAAGGAAATTGAAATCATTCTCTTTATAATAGAAAATGAACAGTATTACAAATAAAAAGGTTGAAACCGTAACATAGATGTCTGCAACATTGAATATCGGGAAATTGATGAGCACAAAATAAATGAAATCCACAACATAGTCCTGTCTTACTCTGTCTATCATGTTACCTGCAGCTCCACTGGCTATCATTACCAGAAGAACATGCATTATGGTATATTTCCTGTCATCGGGCATTCTGAACAGAACATACGCTATTATCAAAAGAATGAGAACCGCAACCAGAATAAAGAACACCTTCTGATTCTGAAGCATTCCGAATGCTGCGCCGCTGTTCCTGAGGAAATTGAGCTCAAGAACGCCGTCTATGAGTTTGATCGCAGGCTTGTCCTCCAGGTACCTGACAGCGAGATACTTGGTCACCTGATCTATTGCCACAAGAACAGCAATCATTATAATATCCACTGTAATAAAGATCTTTTTCTTTTTTGAAATCTTAATATCCATAACACTATTCCTTATCAATCGTTTGTCTCAATATAGATTATTTCGTCAAGCGCATCGCTCATCTCCTGCCTTGTGACAGTCTCATCGATAAATGCCTTTCCAATCTTCTTTAGGAGGACAAACTTAATCTTGTCCGAATCGGCCTTTTTGTCTGATCTGGTAAGCTCAAGTACCTCGTCCTTGTCGATGTCCTCGACAGAAATGGGGAGGTTGAAGGGTACAAACATATCCCTTATCTCGTAGTACTCCTCAGTAGAAAGAAGGCTCCTCTTATAGGAAATAAAAGCAGCGGCTATGCAGCCGAGAGCCACGCATTCTCCGTGGGACATCTCAAAGTTCTTGTACTTTTCGATTGCATGTCCAAGGGTATGTCCGAAGTTAAGAAGCGCACGGTCCCCCTTTTCTGTAGGGTCCTTTTCAACAACTGCCTTCTTGATCATGCAGCTTCTTTTGATCATCTCCATCAGTACTTCGGGGTCTCTGTCACCTATTTCATACAGATTGTCGATAAGCCAGGTATAAAAGTTCTCATCCTTGATAAGTCCGTGCTTCATGACCTCTGCAAAGCCTGATGCATACTGCCTCTCATCAAGAGTCTTGAGGGTTGAGATATTCATATACACTAGTCTCGGCATGTAAAAAGCGCCGATCATGTTCTTAAGGCCGCCAAAATCCACTCCTGTCTTGCCGCCGATACTTGAATCCGTCTGGGAAAGAAGTGTTGTGGGGATCTGCACAAACGAAACGCCCCTTAGGTACGTAGCTGCCGTAAATCCGCACATATCTCCCACAACGCCGCCTCCGAGAGCTATAAGAAGGTCATGCCTGTCAAAGTGATTCTCAATCAGGATCTCATAGATCTTACTGATCTCATCAAGGTTTTTGTGCTCCTCCCCTGCCGGTATCTCATATATGACAGTCTTGTCAGAAATGCCGGACAGTGCGCTTTCTACATCCCTCGCATAGAGCTTTGAAACATTTGAATCCGTTATAATCGCAATTTTTCTTTTTTCAAATCCAAGAGACTTAATCTCATCAGACAGCGATGCAAAATCCTGTGTAAATACGATATCATAACATGGTTTATTCTGGTAATTAACTGTTAATCTGTTATCCATTTTATGCTCCTATATAATAAAAAAGCTGTTGACTGATAATCTTCTTGTCAACAGCCTAATTCTTAATCTATCTGCTGCGGTCCCTCTGTAATTCCGCCGCCAAATGTTCCTGAAAGGATATTCTGGAAATCACCGGATATATCAACTGAAGCAGGTGTTATGATGAATATATACCTGGAAATCTTCTGAAGATTACCGGAAATGGCAAAACATGAACCTGAAGTAAAATCGATGATCCTCTGTGCTATGTCTACGTCAAGTCCCTCAAGGTTGAGCACTACTGTACGGTTAGCAAGAAGCGTCTCTGTGATCTCCCTTGCATCCTCAACTGATGTAGGCTTTATAACGCATACTTCCATGCCTGATGAAGACATGGACTTCTTGGGTCTTGGTGAAGACTTGGGTGCTACCTTCTTGAGCTTCTCTTCAGGTACCTCTATGCTCGGATCATCCTTGCCGATGGGTGCTCCTGAACTGATTGATTCAACTTTGGATGGATAATTCTCGTCCGGTTCGTCATAATAACCGTCATCCGCATCCCCACTTAACTGTATTGACTGTAAAAACTTGTCCATAAAACTCATAGTGTCATAAACTCCTCTGAATTATTTCCCAACATACCACTAACATTTTAGACCAATTGTCTATACTCTGTCAAT
>CAMNOS010000166.1 GCA_946546925.1 uncultured Butyrivibrio sp. | reverse complement strand
GATCAGTCCAGAATATCCACAAGCTCTATTTTGAAATTCAGTTCCTTGCCTGCCATTTCGTGATTGGCATCGAAGGTGATGGTGGTATCGTCTTTTTTGACTACTCTGACAGGGATCGGTCTTCCGTACATGTCCTGAAGGTAGGCTCTCTCACCCTCGGCAAGATCCTCTGATCCGGGGAGCTGTGCTATCTCTACGTCGAAAACAGCAGCGGGATCAGCTTCGCCGTATGCTTCATCCGGTGTCAGATGTACATCTACGATCTCGCCTTTCTCCATGTTGGCAACAGCGGTGTCAAAACCAAGGATCATCATGCCGTAGCCGCACTTGAACTCAAGGGGTTCGCCCCTGTCGTATGAGGAGTCAAATTTGGTTCCGTCATTGAAGGTTCCTGTGTAGTGAACCCTGCAGGTCTTGCCGACATTCTTGCCCTCTATGATGGGACCGCTGTGGCATCCGCTGCAGCCACCGCATCCGCCGCCATCACTTCCGCATCCGCTTTCGTCATCGTCACTTCCGCATCCTGCGCATCCGGCACTGTTGTCGTCAGAGTCTGTGCCGGCTTCGCTGTTATCAGCGGTGTCATCAGCATCATGTCCGTGGTGCCCACAGTGGCCGCCCTCGTGGTCGCCACAGCTGTGTCCCTCTTCATTGGAATGGTGGTCGCAGTTGGCACCGGTATTGATCAGTTCTCCCCTGAGGTATGCCTCTACGGCAGCATCTGTATCGCCGCTTGCGCCTGCGCACAGCTCTATCCCGTTGTCTGTGAGAGCTTGCTGAGCACCTCCACCTATTCCTCCGCAGATGAGCACATCAATTTCTTCTCCTGCAAGGAGCCCGGCCAGAGCGCCGTGCCCTGTTCCGTTTGAGCTTATGACATTGGATGATACGACTTTTCCGTCTTCTACTTCATATACTTTAAATTCCTCTGTGTGACCAAAGTGCTGGAATACCTGTCCGTTCTCGTAAGTTACTGCAATTTTCAAAATAAGACCTCCTGTAAAATAAAAACAAATGATAAAAAACACCAAACAAGTATAACACATTGACTTACATATTGAGAACTGGGATTAATGAGTTATAATGTTATAATGTTCATAAATGAAGGGAAGAGATATGAGTGATCATTATATTGGAAATTCCGGCAGTAATATCAGGTCCGGCTATACCACGGGGAGCACAGCTGCAGCAGCTGCAAAGGCTGCTCTTATAATGCTTCTTGAAGGCGGCGTGATCAACAATGTCACGATACAGACTCCTAAGGGACACCTGTTTGTGGCTGAGGTGACTGATATACATAAGGATGCAGATGCCAGGACTGTCAGCTGTGCAGTGTCCAAGGACCTGGGGGATGACAGCGATGTTACTGACGGACTTAAGATATTTGCTACAGTCAGCCTTGTCGATGACATCACAGGTGAAGAAACTTCAGACAGTCTCATTATAAAAGGCGGAGAAGGAATAGGTACTGTTACAAGGAATGGTCTCCCCATACCTGCAGGGAGCCCCGCTATTTATCCGATTTCAATGGAAAAGATAAGAAAGTGCCTTGAGGAAGTTCTCTCTCACAATATGATCATCGCAAGACAGGTGGTTGTTGTGATAAGCGCTCCCGATGCAGCTGATATAGCCGACAGGATCTATGATCCGAGGCAGGGAGTAGAAGGCGGTATTGAGATACTTGGTGATCCGGGCATAATAGAACCTCTCAGCGATGAGATGCTTCTGTATGGGATCAGATCAGAAATAGGCATCCGGAAGGCTGAAGGAGAGAAGGTACTTGTTCTTTCGCCTTACGGCTGCGGTGTGAAGTATATTGCGGACAAATATGGGATCTCGGGTGACCTGGCAGTCCTTTGTTACAGCAGGGTTTATCAGGCTGTAATGTACGCAATGGATGCAGGATTTGACAAGATACTTGTCATCGGAAGGATGGGCAAGCTCGCCAAAGTTTCTGACGGAGTCAAGAATATCCATCAGGGACTGGGCGACAGGCGCATGGAGATAATCGCTGAGATAACAAGCTTATATATGAAGAAGTCGACTCCGCTAGAGCTTCTGGACTACATAAGAGGTAGCAGAGATTTTGACGACACAGTCAGGATCATAACGGAGGCAGGTCTTAAGCGTGATGTTTTTGCTGAAATGGCAGTCAGGATCAAGCTCCACATGGAGGACTGGACAGACGGTAAGGTTCAGGTGGAGACGATTCTTTTTAACAACGATCAGTCAGAACTTATGCCAAGTCTGGGAGCAAAGGATATGCTTGTGGAACTTGCCAAGGAGAGGAAAAACTGATAACTTTTAAGCGAGGTGCGTGAGTGAAAAAGATTAAGCAAGGTAGTATTGTTCTGGTCACTGCTTTTTTTGCAGTGCTCATATTGTTGAGGCTGTTCATAAAGCTCGATGCTATCGGGATTATAGATTTTGATGAAGCCAAGCATGCGGCTGAAGCGTATGAGATGTATCACCGGAATGCCTGGGTTGCCCACACTTATTACTGGGAGATAGACTATTTTAATTCCAAACCGCCGCTGTATTACTGGCTGACAAATATATTTTTCAGGATTTTCGGCGTAAGTATGGTGAGCTTCAAGCTTCCGTCTGTTATTGCCGGAGCAGTGTTGTGTGCTGTTATGGCCGTGTTCCTGTACAGACTGCTGAAAAAGCGCTTTGACGGCGGCATGCTTCCACTGATGGCGATCCCTCTGTTTATGGCATCGTTTCTGACCATGGATCTTGCATATAAATATCACGGGTTTAAGACGGGTAACTTCGACAGCGTATATATGCTTTTCGTGCTGACGGCACTGATTTTCATCGTCAAGGCTCAGGCTGACAACAGATACCTGATCCCTATGGGGGCTCTGCTTGGCCTGGCTTTCTTATCAAAAGGCTTTAACCTTACAGCTTTTGTATTTTGCTGTATCTGCAGTATTCCTTTTCTTGCAAAAGAAAAGAGGATAAAATACATCCTGTATTCAATCCTGGCAGCCATACTGGTAGTGCTGCCCTGGGCTGTCCTGAGATTCAGATTCGACGGCATACAGTTCTTTTACCATATGATCTTCACTGAGGCAGAAGATAAGTTAGTGGGCGGGTCGCTTGAATATTTTCAGAAGATGCCGGGATACCTTACCTTCAGACTGTTTTTCTATGGTCTGGTGTTCTGTATCGTGGCGACAGCGATAAACAAAAGATCCCTTAAAGATACGCTCAGGGTTTTCCTGTCGGACCTTAAGGAATACGCACTCTTATGGATATGGATGTGGGTTCCGATACTGTTTTATTCCTGGGCAGGTTACTGCAATGAATGGTATATCTATCCTTCCTATGTTATTGCGGCTCTGCTCTTTGCGATTTATTTCACCATCGGAGCAGGACGCCTTTCTGGTGCCGGCAAGGCAGTCAGGATAGCTGCCAATGCTCTGGCATGTCTGCTTCTTGCAGTCACTGCTGTGAATGGAATTTCTGAGATAAATGATCTGAACGTATACGCCGGAACCGGCGGCGGTCCTGCATATCCTTTCAGGGATGATATGCGTGAGATCAAGGAACAATATGGCGATGAGTATCAGGGATCCTATGTTTATATGGAGGACGTATCCCGATATAATTCAAGTGATATTAAACATGAGATGTTCTATGACATATTGGCATATGCCGAATATGAGTGTGACTGGATCGGAGTCAAGGGAGGAATTGATGCCTGGGAGGATGCGGAAGAAGGAATTCTTGTCATCAACAAGGACATCCTTGATCAGTATATAGACAGGCTGATTGGACATGTGATAATTCAGGACAACGGTTATATCTATTTTTCACATGACACATATTAAAGATTATGATAGAGAAGATAATTAACAAGTTTAAAGATAAGGATCAGCTTCGGGAACTGTTCTGGTATGGAATAGCCGGAGTCACGACAACCCTGGTTAATGTGGGGCTGTTCTATGTCCTGCAGAAAGCAGGAATGCAGTATAACATTGCGAACCTGATAGCCATAGTCAGCGCCAAGCTCTATGCTTTTATCACCAACAAGTATCTGGTTTTCAGGACAGGAAATATGGGCTTTAAAGAAGCGTGCCTGGAATTTCTGAAATTCTTTGTGGCAAGGGGATTTACCGGAGTTGTTGACTTTGCGGGAGTGTGGTTTATGGTAAGTGCCTGCGGTCTGGACAGGATGATCTCCAAGTACGTGATCCAGGTGGTTGTGATAGTTCTGAACTATGTGTTGGGTAAGTTGTTTGTATTTGTCAGAAAAGAGGAAAATGAATGAAGACAGTATCTATAGTTGTGCCGGTTTATAACGAGGAAGGCAATGTAAAAGAGCTGCATCAGGAGATCATGGACGTGTGCACGTCACAGGGATATGAATACGAGATCATATTTATCAATGACGGATCTTCTGACAGGACGGATGAGATTTGCAGGACATTAAAGCCGCTTAAATATATTGAGATGCGCAGGAATTTTGGCCAGACTGCCGCAATGGATGCCGGAATCCATGCCGCAACCGGAGACTACATTATAACCATGGACGGTGACAGGCAGAATGACCCCGCAGATATTCCCAAGCTGATCGAGTACCTGGAGGCCAATGACCTTGATGTGGTATCTGGCTGGCGCAAAAACAGAAAAGACACCCCTGCCAAAAAGTTTGTGTCAAGAGGCGCTAATCTCCTCAGGACCCTCATCGTCAAAGATCATATCCACGACAGCGGATGTTCACTCAAGATCTACAGGCGCGAGTGCTTCGAAGGACTCACATTGTATGGCGAGCAGCACAGATTTATTCCTGCCCTTCTTGAAATAAGAGGATTTAAAGTAGGGGAGATGGTGGTGAATCACAGACCAAGAACGGCCGGTGTGACCAAGTATAACTGGAAGAGAACTGTCAAAGGTTTTGTGGATATGGTTTCTGTATGGTTCTGGAACCATTACGCCTCAAGGCCGCTTCACCTTCTTGGCGGTATAGGCATGGCGTTTTTTGCGCTTGGCCTTGCCAGTGGAATATGGTCTGTTGTTTTGTTTTTGACAGGATATGATATGTCAGACAATCTCATGGCCCCGCTTCTTACGGTGTTCTTTATCGTCCTGGGGATCATGATGTTCATATTCGGACTGATGAGCGAGATACTGCTCAAGATATATTTCAATACCTCAGATGCGGGGTATAGGAAGGCATACTCAATAAAAGAAGTAGTGGAAATCAAGTAAATCCGGAGTCCTCGATGAGCCAGTGGGGACGTTACGGTTTGACTCTTTGCAAGGCAAACTGCAGCGTCCCCGTTGGCTCATTTTATCTTAATACACTGTATCCAAAGCTGTTGACCAGAGCATCGATAGGCACTGCGTTCTTGCAAAGAGGGCAGTCCGCAGGATCGTATGACTGGTAGTTGGGAATATCTTCAGGGCGGAATACCGAGATGACAGGGATGCCTTCAATATGCTTGACAGCACTGAAGATTGCGCAGGCGCCGGATATGTTGGCTCCGTAGTAGCGAACACCGTCCATGAGACTCTTCAAGGTGCGCCCCGTATCAAGGGAACCCATAAGAAGAAGCACGTGCTTGCCTCTGATTGCCAGCTGGAGATTGTCTCTGAAGATGATCTGACCGTTTGGAGCATACTCAGGTGCGGTGACATAGATTGTCTTGTGGGCGTTGCAGTTGAGAACGCCGGCCTTGGTAAGTTCCTCTGCAAGATATGTTCCGATGACCTCTGTTCCGTCAGCGCACACGATAGTGTCTACAGGAACGGTACTGGTATAGTGCATGGCCAGAATCGATGCAACTCCGTGAGCCTCGTTGCATCTGGTCTTCAAGGTCCCTATCTCCATATAGTTGGTTATGTGAGAATGGG
>CAMNOS010000165.1 GCA_946546925.1 uncultured Butyrivibrio sp. | reverse complement strand
GCTCGCCTATCCAGGTTCACGAGGAACAGTCGCACTGGCTGAAATACTTGCAGGACAGATTAATCCTTCAGGTCATACTGTTGATACATGGCCTAGAGATCTCACCAAAGATCCAACATTTCCAAATACGACGACAAAGGCTTACAGCAATCTTGATGAGGGATTCACAGTTGAGTATGAGGAAGGCATCTATGTTGGATACCGTTATTATGAGACTGCAGCTGCTGATAACTTCATAGATTATGACGAAGCAGTTGTTTATCCTTTTGGCTACGGGCTCAGCTACACAACATTTGAGCAGCAGATCAAGGATGTTCAGGAAGAGGACGGTGAGATTACCGTAACTGTTTCTGTAAAGAATACAGGATCTGTTCCCGGTAAAGATGTTGTCCAGGTATACTTCCATGCACCATATGACGGTGCTGTTGAAAAAGCGGAAGTTGTACTTGCAGGATATGTTAAGACAGACCTCTTAAATGCAGGTGAGACAAAAGACTATCAGGTGTCCTTTAATGAAGAAGATATGGCATCATTCGACTACAAAAATGCAGGATGCTATGTGCTTGATAAAGGTAATTACATTATTTCAGTAAGAAAGAATGCACATGAGATTTACGGAGATAACTGTGAATGGGCTTTAAACGTTCCGGAACAGATCGTTTATGACCAGTCAAACCCAAGAAAGACGGAGATAGAAGCACAGACCGGAGAATATGTAAACTATTCTGATGAGTGGAAGCAGAACCATAAAGTTGAAGCAGCTGTTACGCGTTTTGGCTGGATGAACGACCACTTTGAGGAAGGCAAAGCGACAATTCTCAGTCGAAAGGATTTTAAAGGAACCTTCCCGACAGCTCCTACGGCAGCAGATCTTACGGCTTCGGATGAGCTGGTAAAAGAAATGGGTACTTACGAGCCTGATTACTATGATGAAGCAGATACAGCCCCTAAAACCGGTGCAAACAATGGGTTGCAGCTGATAGCTTTGAGAGGAGCTGCATACGATGATCCCAGATGGGATGAACTCCTTGATCAGCTCAGTGTCAAGGATATGAACAATCTGATCTGCGCTGGAAACCAGGGAACCGTTCCTCTTGGATCCATTGGACTGCCAAAGAGCGGTGCCACAGACGGACCTGCAGGACTTAAGCAGTATGGAGGAATCGGATTCTCTGCTTCCGGAAACTTCAACTGCTGTGGAACACTGGTTGCTGCAACATGGAACGTTGATCTTGCAAGAGAATATGGAAACGCAGTAGGTAATGAAGCTATTCTTGGTAAAGTGTCAGGGTGGTATGCACCGGGAAATGACCTTCACAGAACAGCCTTCGGCGGACGTAACTTTGAGTACTATTCAGAGGATCCGCTTGTTTCAGGAAAGACCTGTGCGGGCACAATACAGGGTGCAACGCAGAAAGGATTTGCTTGCTACGTCAAGCACTTTGCACTCAACGATGTGGAGACTCACAGGGATGATAATGGTCCTACAGTATGGTCCAACGAGCAGGCAATGAGAGAACTAAACCTCAAGGCCTTTGAGATTGCGGTAAAAGAGCCTGTTATAGACCTTGAGTATCTCGATGAAGAAGGCAATACACAGCACAAGAATATGCGCGGTTCCATCGGTGTTATGTCCAGCTTTAACAGACTCGGCGGTGTATGGACAGGCGGCTGCTCAGAGCTCCTTAACGAAGTGCTTCGCGGAGAGTGGGGATTCACCGGATGCGTGATCACTGACTACGACGGAACAGAGTACATGAACTGTGAGTGGGCTGTGTCCAACGGAAACGACCTTATCCTTGCTAACATTTCAACACTTCCTTCGAAGTTTAAGGATACAAACAACGCAAGTACACAGCAGGTAATGCGTCAGGCTGTAAAGAACATCGCTTATCTTACTCTTAACAGCAATGCAGTGAACGGTATGTCTGATGGAACTAAAGTAACATACGGTATTGCCCCATGGAAGTTTGCAGTTGGCGCACTTGCAGCGCTTCTGGCAATTGCCGGAGGACTTCTGATCTTCTTTGGAGTGAAGAAGAAAAACAAACAGGTAACAAAAATAGAAAACAAATAATTAAAACAAAAGGAGAAATTTAAAATGAAAAAGTTCTTAGCAATTCTACTGTCAATGGTTATGGTAATGTCACTTGCTGCATGTGGAAGCGGCTCTGCAGCTGAATACTACTCAGGTGAAGTTGACTGGGTTGAAGCCGGTTATGAAGGAGACTGCATTATAACAAACCATGTCGGACTGGTACTTAACGGTGACGGAACATATACTCTTGAGGACGCATTCCTTGTAAACCAGGTTTCAGGCGCTATCGTTTTCTATACAAAAACCTTCTATACAGGAAAGTACACAGCTGAAAAGGCTGATGCAGACGGAATTAAGACTGTATCTCTTCAGGCACCCACAAGTGCTGTTCAGAACCTGAACGGTGTCGTGGCTACATCAGCTGAGGATGCTGACATTCTTCCTTCCTTCCAGCCTGATTTCTCATCAATCCAGGTTGATACAAACTCACACGCTGTTGTAAGCACAATCCCTCAGCATCAGTAATCTGAGAATAGTAAAAAAGTATACTGAAATGACGTGCGGCTAGCCGGTATTGTACCGGTTAGCCGTTTGCGGTAAAATTTTTTAGAGGACAATTATGAACTTACAACTTTCCATTATCATGTTTATATATGCATCGGAAATGGCTGTCATTACCACGATGATCTGCGCCAGACTTGAAAGACGAAGAGATTTCTTTTCCGGTGCCTGTAAATGCGCTGTACTCACCCTTATATACACTGTTATTTTAGCGTTTTATCAGCCATCTATCCTTGTTATTCACATTCCGATAGTGCTTGTGTCATTTCTTTATGTGTATTGGTGTTATGTTACCAACATTCTTCAGGTGCTGTATATAGTCAGTGCAGGTTATATTATCCAACGGATATCAAGTCTTCTTAATACGCTGATATCGTATTTTTCACCACATTATCTGGCACATGATGTCAATGGCCAAGTCAGTGCTCTATGGTATGTACTTATTTTTGTATGCGACGCAGTTGTTTTTTGGGGGTTTCATTGCCTCGGAGGAAGAGGCTTTGGTATTCCACAGCTTCGCAAAAATGCAACCATCAGAGTTGTAGCCTTTGGAATCTTAGTTGTTCTGATGAATCAGCCCTGGACTCTGGGCATGCTCCACGACGACATAATGCATCACAGCTATACAAGGTACGCGCTGGCTGAGACAATATGGAATTTTATCGCCTGTGTACTTTGTGTGTTTGTTCAGTTTGATATCACTCATATAGACCGACGGGATAATGAACTTGAAATTGCACAAAAGCTGATCAGTGATAAAGAAAGACAGTATAAAATGTCAAAGTCCACTGTGGACGCAATAAACCGCAAATGTCATGACCTTAAATATCAGCTTTCGGCTCTTTCAAAAGGAGAGGATAACCAGAAGCATATTTCAGAGGCTATGGAACTGGTGGAGAGCTTTGATAGTGCGATTCATACAGGGAATGACACTCTGGACATCATATTTACAGAAAAGAACAGCTACTGTAAAAAGCATGATATTGACTTTGTGTGCATGGTGGATGGGGACAAGCTCTCATTTATAGATGTCACTGATCTTTATGTCATGTTTGGGAATATCATAGACAATGCAATAAATGCGGTCAGAATCCTTGAGGATCATTCAAAAAGATCAATATATATTCGAATACATCAGGAAAATCAGCTTCTTTTGATCCAGACTGAAAACGCATTTAAAGGAAGTCTCCAGTTTAAAGACGGCCTTCCCAAAACTACCACAGGTGATGAGTTTAACCACGGATATGGGGTTTCCAGTATAAAAATGATAGCCGAAAAATACGGCGGGAGCCTGAATACCAGAGCTGAGGATAATGTCTTTTATCTGAATATACTGATCCCCATGGAAGGCAAAGAGGAAAGACAATGAAAAAAGTAGCTATCATTGATGACGATGAGAATATCAGAAGCACAATTAAGGAATATCTGAAGAAATATGAGCAGGCATCTAAGGAACAGTTTATTGTCAGCGATTTTGCTTTTCCTGAATTGTTTTTGACAAATTATAAACCTGAATATGACATAGTGATGATGGATATTGATATGCCGGGGATGAATGGGCTGACTGCGGCCAGGAAGCTAAGAGATCTGGACGAGAGAGTGGTTCTTTTGTTTGTCACAAATCTTGCCCAGTATGCTCTTAAAGGCTACGAAGTTGCTGCTACGGATTTTATAGTAAAGCCGCTTAAGTATGAAAGGTTCAGTCAGAAACTTGAAAGAGCTCTGAGATTTGTTCCCGAGAGTACCAGGCCTATGCTTATGATCCGAACCGAAAGCGCCACTATTACAGTTGAACTGGATGATATTATTTATGTGGAAGTAAACAAACATGATGTATATTATCACACTGTAAAGGATGTTTACCGGGTGAGGGGGTCGCTAAAACAGGCGGAAGAGGATCTGGGCGATCCCAAATTTTTTGCCTGTGACAAGTCGTGTCTGGTCAATCTCGCCTATGTAGAGGGAGTAAGTGCCGGAACGGTAACGGTAGCCGGAAATGAGCTGTGTGTCAGCAGATCCAAAAAGAAGCCTCTAATTGACGCACTTGCTGCGTTTCATAACAGAAAATGACCTGAGCAAAATAAAAGTGCCTTACAACAGTCTTGTAAGACACTTTTTATCTTTTATATGTGATTATTTATAGAATACCAGCAGTGAGTTATACAAATCCACTAACCAGCTCTTATATATGTGCGCGCCATCCTTGAGAACCACATATGCGAAGTTTTCTCCGTCTGTGAAGGTATCGGGCATTTCAGCTTTTACCTTATCCATGAATTCATCGTGGTTTGGTTTTGCGAAGTCCATCTTACCGTTTCCGTTGTACCAGAACTTAATAGGATAGTCTTTATAATCTTGTGTAAGAGCTGTCTTGAATGTGTCAAACTCCTGCCATATTCCGGAATAGTTGCCAAAATATGCGAAGATATCAGCATTATCGGTAAGGCCAGAACGGGCAACTGTCATGGAACCTCTTGACAATCCTGCGAATGCTCTGTGATCTCTTGTTGCCACAAGATTCGATTCCGATACATCTTTCCTTGCATAAGTACTATATGTGCTCTCTACAGTGGGGATGATATTGTTTCTGAGTTCCTGACCGAAGTATACAGGCCAAATGTTCTGAGGGTTGTCGACTTCGCCGCCGTCTTCAGCTTCGGAAGTATAAATATAGCTGTCGCTTCTCTTTTCAGCAAGTGCCTTTGCTTCGTTATCTCCAAGTTCATGACCGTCTACCCTTGAATAGTAGGTGGGACATACAACTATGAGGGGATCGCAAAGTCCGTTTTTTATCATGTTGTCCAGTACGTTTAAGGTTTCTGAACCCCACTGTACAAGCCAGAAATCTTCCATGGGTCCATCTGCGTCGCCTTCCGTTCCGTGGAGCAGGTAAAGAACATTGTACGTTTGTGACTCGTCATAGTTGTAAGGGAGATATACACTCATTTTTTTGTGAATTGTCTCATTAAGCCCCAGCAGATCATTGACTGCATAAGCCGGAGTGTCGTACTCCAGGGATACGACTGAACCCTTCTGGTCACACTCAGTTTTTAATTCATCGATACCTGTGTTTTTCATGGCAAATTCCCACTTGTATTCTGTGGCCGCAGGACTGACCTGAGGCTCTGGGGCTTTGTTGCCGCAGCCTGCCAGGACCATGACTGACAAGGCAGCAGCAAAGATGCTTCTTATTTTTCTTTTCATAGTTTCCTCTCCATTTATTTTTTCTTTGATGTTACAGGAGAGGGTACTTCTGCTCAATAAAACAGGCATTAACTGTAAATAAACAGGCA
>CAMNOS010000164.1 GCA_946546925.1 uncultured Butyrivibrio sp. | reverse complement strand
GTCAAGACATCGCCCTTTCACGGCGGTAACACGAGTTCGATTCTCGTCGGAGTCACTCAGTAATTAAATATGGTGACATAGCCAAGCGGTAAGGCGTGGGTCTGCAACACCCTGATCGGCGGTTCAAATCCGCCTGTCACCTCTTCAAACCTATGGATTTTCCATAGGTTTTTTTGTGTTCAATATTTTTCCCATATTTGTGCTATAATTTATGCAGTTATTTTTTTACGGAGGTAAGGGTATGACAGAAACAATGAATGATTACAAGGACGAGATCGAGAGGTCTTTTCGCAAGGTCAAGGAGGGGGATATTCTCGAGGGAACAGTAATCGATGTCTCAGACACAGCTGTGACGCTGGATCTGAAGTATTACACACAGGGTGTGATCAAGCTTGATGACTTCAGCTCAGATCCCAAATTCAATATTCACAGAGACGTTGCTATAGGAGATGTTGTTTCAGCAACAGTTATCAGCACAGATGATGGCAATGGCAATATTCTTTTATCCAAAAAAGAGGCAACCCAGGTTCTTGCATGGGACAAGCTCAAAGAGTATCTCGAGTCCGGAGAATATGTGGATGTCAAGGTCTCGGAAGCTGTTAAATCAGGAGCAGTTGCTTTTCTTGAGGGCATCAGAGGCTTCATTCCTGCATCCAAGCTTGACCTCAACTACGTTGAGGAGGACAAGATCCCTGAATATGTCGGTAAGACCCTGAAGGTCAAGGTCATAACTGCAACTGAAGAGGGCAGCAAGCTTGTTATGTCAGCAAGGGAGTATCTCAAGGAGAAGGCTGACGAGAAGAGATCCGAGATGATCTCCAACGTCCAGGTAGGCCTTGTTACAGAAGGTGTAGTTGAGAGCCTTCAGAACTACGGTGCTTTTGTAAATCTTGGCAACGGACTTTCAGGTCTGGTTCATATCTCCCAGATCTCAAACACCAGGATTGCTCATCCTTCAGCAGTACTCAAGGTTGGTCAGAAGGTCAAGGTCAAGGTCACTCAGATTAAGGACGGCAAGCTCAGCCTCAGCATGAAAGCTCTTGAGGAGATTGCTGCTACTGAGATCACTGAGGAGAAGATAGAGTTTAAGAGCGAGGGAGAGGCTACAACATCTCTTGCAGATCTTTTGAAAAAGGCCGGTTTCTGATACCTGCAGCAGATACTCTTATAATTGATTGGCAAGCGACAAGATTAAGGAGGCAGTATGGGAGACATTGAGAGGTTAAAAGAACTGATAGATTCTTCTGATAATATAGTTTTCTTTGGAGGCGCTGGGGTATCGACAGAGAGCGGTATTCCTGATTTCAGAAGTAAGGACGGTCTGTACAATCAGCATGATGTCAGATTTGATATGTACCAGCCGGAATATCTTTTGAGCCACAGCTGTCTTGTGTATGAGCCCAAAGTGTACTATGAGTTCCACAGACAGAAGATGGATACCAGAAATATCCTGCCCAACAATGCCCACAAATATCTTGCAGCTCTTGAGAAGACCGGCAAGCTCAAGGCGGTTGTTACTCAGAATATTGACGGACTTCATCAGAAGGCCGGGAGTGAGGTCGTTTACGAGATCCACGGAAGTGCGCTCAGGAACTATTGTATGAACTGTGGAAAAGAGTATCCGGCTGACTATATATTTGAGTCAAAAGAGCCTATACCCAAGTGCGACTGCGGCGGCGTGATAAGGCCTGATATAACTCTTTATGAGGAGGGACTTCCCGAGGATCAGGTTCAGGGTGCAATTGATGCAATTGCAAGGGCAGATATGCTGATAATTGGTGGAACATCACTGAGTGTTTATCCGGCGGCTTCTTTTGTCAACTATTTCAGGGGCAAGAGCCTTGTAGTAATCAATGAGAGCGATATAAGTGTCCGTGAGGCACAGAATACCCTTATCATCAGACAGAGAATAGGCAAGGTATTTACTGAACTTGCAGCTCTGCAGGGAATAGAATTGTAAAAGAGATTGAAATAAGATCCTTTTGTTCTTTATGTGTTGGAATTTCGCAAAAACACTTGCTTTTGCTGTCGGAATATGCTAATATACCATTCTGTGATAAATTCCTTGCTACCCGACTGATACGGGCAGCCAGAGACCAAAAGGAGGTAACTAAAGGCATGAACAAATACGAATTAGCCGTTGTTGTTAGTGCAAAGATCGAAGACGACGCAAGAACTGCAGTCATCGAGAAGGTTAAAAGGACTATCGAGAAGCATGGTGGTCAGGTAACCAATGTAGATGACTGGGGAAAGAAGAAGCTTGCTTATGAGATCGAGAAAATGACAGAAGGCTTCTACTATTTCATCCAGTTCGATGGCGAGCCTACTGCACCTGCAGAGATCGAAGCTCGTATGAGAATTATGGACGGCGTCATCAGATATTTATGCGTTAAGAACGAGGCATAATAGAAGAGGACGAAGTATGAACAAAGTAATTTTATGTGGACGTTTAACAAGAGACCCTGAAGTAAGATATTCACAGGCTGCAGAGCCCATGGCAATCGCAAGATATTCTCTGGCGGTTGACAGAAGAAGAGGTTCAAGGAATTCGAATGGCGATGAACAGACAGCTGATTTCATCAACTGTGTGGCATTCGGAAGAGCCGGTGAGTTTGCTGAGAAGTACCTTAAGAAGGGCACCAAGATGCTGGTGACAGGACGTATTCAGACAGGTTCCTACACCAACAAGGAGGGAGTTAAGGTCTACACGACAGAAGTGGTTGTAGAAGAGCAGGAGTTTGCTGAGTCCAAGAACGCAGCAGCTTCCAACGGAAGTTACAATGGTAACGGAGGCGGTTTCACAGCTCCGGCATCAAATAATGATCTTCCTTTTGCTGAACCTGCACCCGCTGCAGCAGGCGATGGCTTCATGAATATTCCTGACGGAATTGACGAGGAGCTGCCTTTTAATTAATAAGGAGGAATGAACAATGGCTTTCACAAAGTCTGATAGATCCGATGCTCCTGTAAGGAGAAAGGGCGGAATGCACAGAAGAAAGAAAGTTTGCGTATTCTGTGGCAAAGATAACACAATCGATTACAAGGATACCGCTAAGCTCAAGAAGTTTGTTTCAGAGAGCGGCAAGATTCTTCCCAGAAGAATCACAGGCAACTGCGCTAAGCACCAGAGAGAGCTCACATCTGCAATCAAAAGAGCTCGCCATCTCGCTTTGATGCCCTATGTTGCTGAGTAATCAGTACTAAAGCAAATTATAAGAGACACTTTTTAGAAGAGATTCTAAGAAGTGTCTTTTTATACATTCCACAAGTTTCTTTTAGCCTGACTTATATTGATTTTAGTAGTGAGGCGTGTGAAGGCTTAGTGTACAGACGGAGGTAGAAAAATGGATAACAAGAGGATTATGGCTGTTCCAAAGGTATGTGCTTATGCTGTGGCAGCAGTTTGTATTTTGGGAATTATAGTGGGTTCATTTTTTGATTACAGTATCAATGTGGCACTGGCAAATAAGACTGACATTGGAGCTTTTTTTGCCACCTACGGTTCTTATTTTTCCTACTGTTTATATCCTGCAGCAGGTATGTGTATCTATAAGGGACTCACTAAAAAGGACGACAGATTTAAAATGCTGGCCCGGGTCATCATGGTAATCTCATACTTTATGGCCGTTTATTACAGCAATAATTACAATGGATCCAAGGTAAGGGAGCTGTTTGGCTACACAGCAGGAGATTCCTCCCCGCTTTTATCTGTAGTAAGCTGGGGATTCTGGGTGGTACTGTATGCCTGGGTTCCATTTGTCTGCTACCGGATTTTTGATGATACCAATCCGGATAAGCTGATCATGACGGGTGCAGCTATTCTGGTGGCCGGGATTGCTGCGGATAATGTAAATCTCTGGCTCAAGCAGGTGGCATCGAGACCAAGATATAAGTATCTGATAACCCTTGATGATCCAATGTCGGAGTTCAGGAACTGGTGGCAGATGGTTCCTAATCTTGCCGGATCCAATGATAGCTACAAGAGCTGGCCCAGTGGCAATATGACCATAGCAAGCATGATGTTTTCTCTTCCAATGATCTCCGACGTACTTAAGAAGCGCTCTGAGCGTAAAAATATGCTCTGCTTTGTGATCGCTGTATGCTTTGTGCTACTTTACGGATATAACAGAATCCACATGACAAACCACTTCCTGACCGATGTATGCTTTGGAACATTGATCACTTACATCATATTCTCAGTTGTAAGTACTGCTTTTTTGCGGACTGTGAAGACAGCAGGCAGCCGGATGGTCAGGTGACACAGGAATAAAGATCGTGAGTCCATTTATGAAGATATTAGATTTCATAAGCAGGGAAAGACGGCTGTGGCAAAGAAATCCTTTGGCGGAAGTGACATAAATTCCCTGATAAAAAATGGGATTGACGGCCTGAATATTTATGGTCCTATGCATAACATACATACAAACGAAGAATACACAACTGTTCAGGAAATAGTCAGCTTCACAGAACTGATAAAGACACTTATGACACAGCCATGAGATGCAATTTAAGTTAATTTTTTATACAACCGGAAGGATGATGCTTTACGGCCTCCAAAGGCGAAGGCGCTGCCGGTATTTCTAAATGTGGAAGATTATGGTACTGTTTTTTTCCAAATCAGTCATGTAAAACCTGTGTCTCATGGAATATCATGTTATTTATATAAGATGATGCAAGAATAGGAAGGTCGGGAAATGAATAAAGACAGATTGAGACAGTTTGGTTATATGATGAACAGC
This sequence comes from uncultured Butyrivibrio sp., assembly GCA_946546925.1. GTDB lineage: Bacteria > Bacillota > Clostridia > Lachnospirales > Lachnospiraceae > Butyrivibrio. The sequence continues at coordinate 1,185 of CAMNOS010000164.1, read as the reverse complement.
GCGATGGCGAAGCTTTTTTATGGTAGAAACGGTTTGGACAGTCTTGCCTGGACGTGCAATATGGCAGCGCTGCTTTTGCTTGTGATAAACATATTTGCGAAGAGTGCAGTCGTGTATTTCATTTGGATCGCATTGTTTGGATACTCGCTGTTCAGAGTATATTCCAGGAATATCCCAAAGAGGTACGCCGAAAATCAGAAGTTCCTGCATGTGACAGAGGCTCCGAGAAAATTCCTGAGACTTGTACCGCTACAGTGGAGAGACAGAAAGGTGAGCAGATATTACATATGCAGAAGCTGCCACCAGCAGATAAGAGTTCCGCGAGGCAAGGGCAGGATCGAGATAAGGTGCCCAAAATGCGGAGAGAGGTTCATTAAAAAGACCTGACAGATACCAATGCTCGGAGGATAGTTGTATGATGACAATGGATCCCTATAAGGTCCTCGGGGTCAGCCCTGAGGCTACAGAGGATGAGATTAAAAAAGCATATAGAACCCTGGCTAAGAAATACCATCCGGATCTGAATCCGGGGAATGAATACGCTGCGGAAAAAATGAACGACATCAACGTGGCATATGATATTCTTACGAAGCCCGGCGCTGAAAGGTACAGGCGTACCTGCTCCGGGGAGCAGGAACAGCAGAGCTATTCATATAAAGAAGAGGAAAGCCCCTTTGAAAACTATAGGACATACTGGCAGTGGAACACCGGAGATTTTAACAGGGGATATAACAGGCCTGAAGAGAACTGGAACACCTGGAATAACTGGACAGGCTGGAACAGGACCCCTGTTTATAGCGGCTCGATTCTGTTCAAGGTGATCAGATGGTTTGTCATATTGCAGATTCTGTCAATGGTATTCAGGATGTTTCTGTTTTTCTGACACTGACAGGCTAAGTCTTGAATAATTCTCCAGAGTCTTAAGGTTGTTTTTAGGTTGATGGCTTATCATGTTTTTGTACGGGACAGTAATGTTCCAACCCCCACACTATATTTTCATAACACATCGCTGCCTGTGCTCTTACAGGCAGCACCTCCAAAAGAAAACAGATGTCAAAGCTGCTTAAGCTGTAGGCAAAGAGAATAATGAATCATGATTTTGAGCACTATGTTGCTGAGCACGAACTTGTAAAGCCTGAAGACGCTCTGTCTGTGATCGGAGATCTGTACGATGATTACGAACTG
>CAMNOS010000163.1 GCA_946546925.1 uncultured Butyrivibrio sp. | reverse complement strand
AGTGGACATGCCCTGTTCTGCAGGCTGCGAAGAGCATCCTGCAGGTTCATGCCGCGCTGCGGCATAACAGAAACCCTTTCCGACGTGGAGTTGGTGAGGGCAGTTCATCAATCTGTATGAGATCATTTCTGGAAAAGAGATGACCCGGATCTGGATGTATTTTCTGAGGTTGTCATGCGCTGTTTCCGAGTCGGTCATAATGATCGTTGTGCTCATTGGATTTCTGATCGGAGACCATTATCCTCTGGATGAATGGGACGAGATGATCACCCATGGTATCATGCCAGTACTTGTTGTGTTATCCTTTATTACAAATGATTCTCCTATAGGAAAGGTAGCGCCTCTTAAGAGACTTAACGGGACCTGGTTCATCACAGTCTACGGAGTTGTCGTGATAAGTCTTTTCGCATGTAAAGTGATTCCTATGGATATGATTCCATATCCGTTTCTGGATCCGAACGTGCTGCCGCCTGTTCTTATAGTTGGATCGGTTATACTCATCTATCTGATCGCATTCTTGGTCGCGACCCTGCTTTACAGGCTTAACAGGAAGCTGTCGTGGCTGTGGTTTCGAGGCGCTGCGTAAGCTGCTGTTCTTTTTCCCTTTTTTTGAATTTTTTGCAGACTTTTAGAATAGAGATTCGTTATATTATATGAGGAGAGCAAATAAAAGGAAGAATATGGGGAAAACAGATTCTGAGAAAAAGTTAATAGAGCTGATGAGCAGATATAAGAATCTGGTATTCTCTGTATGTCTTAAAATGACCGGTGATTATTTTGCCGCGGAGGATATCACCCAGGAGACTTTTATTTCTGCTTATCAGCACATGAATGAATTTGACGGCAATTCTGCAAAAGCATGGTTGTGCAGAATAGCGAGCAATAAGTGCATTGATTACCTGAGGGCTGCCGAGCGGAGATCTGTTGCGACGCCGGAAGATGAGCTTGTTCAGTCACAGGGATCAAGCCGCGATGGCCCGCTGGAGAAATTTGTTACGGCGGATATCGTAAAAATGTTCAAAGACAGCTGTGATGAACTGCCGGATCCATACAGGATACCCGCCAAGCTGCATTTTGAAGAAGGGCTTACGGCAAAAGAGATATCCTTCCGGACCAAAGTGCCGCTTAAGACTGTACAGTCACAAATATACCGGGCAAGGGATATGCTGAAGAAAAAAATCAGGAGGGAGGACCTGCTTGCATGAGTAAAAACGACAAGATAATACCATATCTGAGTGACGAAGAACTTGACAGGCTGATCATGGATATAGAAAATGAAGAACCTGTTCAGGCTCCGGCCGGTATTGAAAGAAACGTTTTGTCTTTTATCGAACATAAAAAGCGCATAAAGACAGCAGAGTTTGGCAGATACTGCGTAAGAGTCGGATTCGCTGTGGCAGCAGCAATTGCTCTTGTCTGCATTGTCCCTTTTATTCCTGATACCAAAGCGGTGATACCCTCAAGAGAAGATGCTGTTATGGAGAGAACTGTCATATCAAGAGATGAGGTATTAAAAAGTAAGACGGTTATGACAAAACAAGAAGCTTTAAGTGAAAAGAGCAATACAGGTTATCTGCTTGAAACAGAGGAATTTATAAAGTCACATATTCAGAGTTTAATTAAATGATGTTGGAGGTGAATACAATGAAACAGAAAAAGAAAAACAGATTTTTTACATTTATATTTTCATTCATGCCCGGAGCAGCAGAGATGTACATGGGATTCATGAAAAATGGCTTTACCATGATGCTTTTGTTCCTGTTGCCCATGGCGCTGCTTGTCATCTACGGAGGACTGGACTTTCTTATGCCGGTCTGCGTTGTAATGTGGTTCTACGGATTCTTCCACGCAAGAAATTATGCGGGTATGGATGATGCTGACTTTGCCGGGATGGAAGACAAGTACGTCTGGGATGAATTCTCTGATCTTAAAGTGAACCGGCTGTCGAACAAAACCATCAGGAAGTGGGCAGCTGTGATTCTCATCATTATCGGTGTTGCACAGATATGGGACTATCTCTCTGACATAATCTATCGCCTGATACCCGAAGGTTACTGGGATGATCTCTACCCTGTTTTCAGCAACATCCCGCAGGTTGTTGTTGCCATCCTTCTTGTAGCGGTTGGTATAAGGCTGATAATGGGTAAGAAAAGAGAACTTGATATAGCGCCAGATACTGAGGTCAAGACAGTAGCAGATATTGCACAGATAGAGGACAAAAGCTTAGATTCTAAGGAGGCGTGATATGGAGACTGTCAGAACTCACAGAGTCGGAACAATTACAGCGGGAGTTGCGCTCATTGCATTCGGTATTATGTTTATCCTTCACTTGTTTGTCAACGCAGTAACCTATGAGTTTATATTTAAGCTTTGGCCACTGATCCTTATAGGAGTTGGCCTTGAGGTACTGATATCCAATATTCGTACCGACAGCGTTATCTATGACAAGGCAGCCATAGTACTCATGTTTATCCTTGCATTCTTTGCAATGGGTATGGCGGGTGCGGATATGTTATTTGGTTATCTGGAAAACGCACAGCTTTTTTAAACTGAATAGCATTTGTAAATATACTAAAAAATACTGTTAAATCTGTGATAATAGTTTCCGACAATGCATTAAACAGATATAATAAGGCTTAGAGAGTGCCTGCCATTCTCTGAGCCTTTATTATTTTTTCTTGAGAGAGAATATGAATAGAGATAACCTGAAAAAAAGAATAGCAATGTCCCTTTTTGGTGTGATCATCTGTGCGGTAAGTGTTGGTATATTTAAGATTGCTGCACTGGGAGTGGATCCCTTTCAGTCTTTCATGGCAGGGCTGGACAATCTTGTCCCGATCAGTTTCGGAACTCTTTATGTGATCACAAATGCAGTTCTTCTGCTTTTTGCCCTGGTATTTGACCGGCACTACATTGGAATTGCAACATTTATAAATCTTTTCCTTCTGGGCTACATCACACAGTTTACATATGAGTTTCTGCAGACAGTCATCACTGCGCCGTCCATATTGGTAAGGATGATCTGTCTCGTGATCGGGGTAGTCATTATCTGCTTCGGATCGGCGTTCTACATGACGGCAGATCTGGGTGTGTCAACATATGATGCCATTGCACTCATCATCTGCAATACGTGGAAAAAAGGACAGTTCCAGTATGTCAGGATCATAACTGACCTTGTATGTGTGGTGCTGGGATGTGTTCTTTTCCTTATGGCAGGCGGAAGTGTATCGCAGATTCCAACAATAGCAGGAATCGGTACGATCATAACGGCATTCTTTATGGGGCCGCTGATCGAGTTCTTTAACGTGCATATTGCAAGGCCCGTGCTGCATGGAAAAAAGCAGCCGGGCTGATAATACAACTGATGCAGTGGAGCATATCATGGAAAAGAGAAGAGTCGACATATATGGAACACTTGGTCCGTCCTGTGATGATCCTGATGTGTTAAAAGAAATGTTCGAGGCGGGAATGACCGGGATAAGAATCAACCTGTCACACGTCTCGCTCTTAGAGTGCAGGCAGAGTATTTCCGGAATTCATCTTGCTGCAAAGGCATGCGGAGTTAAGCCTGAGATACTGATCGATATGCAGGGACCGGAGCTTCGCATTGGAAGATTTCCGGGGGAGATTGAGCTTGCGGAGGGTAGTGACTTCTTTCTGGGAGAGTCGGGAATTCCTCTTGATCTGAAGATTATGGAGCATATTGAACCCGGGGATGAAATACTTTTAGATGACGGAAGGATTCTTGCCGGGGTAGAGCAGAAGGATGGACTAAGCTGCAGAATAAGAATTAAGCGCGGAGGGAAACTGACCCAGAGAAAGAGCATTGCTGTTGTGGGCAAAGACATTTTTCTTTCGCCGGTCACAGCAGATGACATCTCAAATCTTAAGAATGCTGCAGAGCTTGGAATTACCGGAGTCATGCAGCCTTTTGTCAGAAGCAGGGATGACCTTATAACTGTCCGCAGGAACATGGAAGAATGCGGATGCGCAGACATGAAGCTGTTTGCCAAGATAGAGAACCATGCCGGCGTTATGAATGTTGAATCATATTTTGACGTATGTGATGAAATCATCATTGCAAGAGGAGACCTGGGGAACAGCATGCCGCTGTGGGAACTTCCGCGGGTGCAGAAGGAGATTGCAGCTAAATGCGTTGGCTGCGGCAAGCCGTTTATGGTTGTGACGCAGATGCTGACTTCAATGGAGAATAAGAAAGTGCCCACAAGGGCGGAAGTGAGTGATATATACAATGCGATCCTGGATGGAGCCTCTTCTGTGATGGTGACGGGAGAGACGGCTGTCGGCAAATATCCCGTGGAAGTCATAAGATACCTTTCTAATACGGTAAGAGAAGCACTCAGATAAAAGGACTGTTACAGTTCATTAATGTGGGAGATCGCTTATGGATTTTAACGTTGTTGTTGTGGATGATGATCCGGTCATTCTTGATGAGGTCAGAAGGTTTCTTTCCGCAGAAAACATGAAGGTGACCTGCCTTGAGTCAGGAGCTCTTTTCCTTAAATACATTGAAAAGAATACCCCCGATCTTGTTCTTCTGGATGTCCTGATGCCTGAGCCGGACGGGTTTGACACCTACATTGCCTTAAGGCGCTACGAGGATAAGATGGGACTTGCCCATACTACTGTAATATTCATCTCCGGTGACCAGAATGCGGATACAGAGGAGATGGGACTGGTTCTTGGGGCTTCCGACGTCATATTCAAGCCCTTCAGGCAGGACATCCTCATCAGACGCATCAAGAATGCGATAAAAAATACCAGGAAGATCGAGAAACTTACGGAAGAAGCCACCATAGATATGCTGACGGGCTTTTTCAACAAGGCAAAGGGCGTTGAGAGGGTATCCAAACTTTGTAAAAGAAAAAAGGGCGCCCTTCTGATAATGGATCTGGACAGCTTTAAGCTTGTAAACGATCTGTTCGGACACAAGATGGGAGACAGTGTCCTTAAGGCTTTTGCCAAGGTCGCCGGCAGAAATTCCAGGGCGACTGATACTATCTGCAGAATAGGCGGAGATGAGTTTCTGGCTTTCTTTGAGGATGTCACTGAGGAAAGTGCTCTTGAAGCTATCTCCGGAAGGATAAACAGTCAGCTGGTTTCTGAAGCAAGCAGACTTATGGGCGAGGATAACGGAATACCACTTGGAGTTTCTATCGGTGCTGTCATGGTTCCGGAGTATGGTACGGACTACGACATGCTCTTTTCCCTGGCAGACAGTGCCTTGTATAAGGTCAAGCAGAATGGCAAGCACGGATGCAGGGTGTATAAGGATGGTGATGAGTCCGATGAAAACAGCGCCGAAGACAGGCATTTCATTCTTGATCACATAGTCAAGACCATGGAAGAGCGAAATGACAAAGATGGTTCGATGCTTGTCGGAAAAGAGTCTTTTATCGCTGTTTTCAGATTCCTGATGCGCTATGACAGAAGATTCGCAGAATGTGCGGGAGCTATACTGTTTGAACTGGAGGCGCCTGATGACGATGGCGGAGAGGCGATGAAAAGCGCCGCCGGAGTGCTTGAGGATATTCTGACCAAAGAGCTTAAGATAAGTGATGTGGTCCTGCCCTATTCAAGAAGCAGTTTCTTTGTGATGCTTCCGCGGTGCGATGAAAAAGAGGTGACTGAAAAAGCCGAAAAGATCCTTAATATATACAGTGCTAAGAATCCCGGAACGAAGACCGGACTTACATATGTTTACAGGATGCTGTGAGAATACGAAATTGTGTGAATTTATAAAAAATTTACTGTAAATTCTAAAGGAAATAAACGATAATGTATATAGACTCACTTTGGGACTGGGAACTTGGCAACAGATTGTTTATGACAAGGGCTTGAAAGGAGAACAGGCATGGATGGCATGAGTACTCAGGATATTCTTAACGGACAGGACATTTCTACAGCTAATGTGGATGATCTATTGGCTGCAATGGCACGGGCGGAGGGAGCTGCAGAG
>CAMNOS010000162.1 GCA_946546925.1 uncultured Butyrivibrio sp. | reverse complement strand
GAAACCATCTGAAGTATAAGCAATATTGTCCTCATCTATTACCCCATCGCCTTCAGTAATAATGTCATTATAGGGATCATAGTTTTCATCATATTCATACCTGGCATACAGGGTCAGATCATGATCTGGCATAAGATCATTCGCTACATCCCATTCCTGAGAAAGGACCGAATCCTTATACCACCCTTTGAACCTGTTATGCATTATCTTTTTCTCATGCTCAATTACAACAGGCGTTCCTTCAATAGCGTAGAAAGAATAGGGGTCCTGTCCCACATTTGAGTAATCCAGAGTAACTTTGTGTACAGGCGACAGTTTGCCGTACAGGATCATATCGTGTTCGACTTTATCCGTATCAAAGTCCCACCTGTCGGTATATGACGGATCTTTATACCATCCCTCAACATCCTGACCGCTTACACCGGTAAAATTGCTCAATATTACTTTGTTTACCTTCTTAGGATCTTCTGCACGTCCCCCCTCTGCTACGTTTTGATCCGGAATTACCAGTTTGCTGTTGCCGGTATTAAACATAACAAGATAGGAATCAAGCAGATAAGTATGCAGAACAAGTTCAAAATTAAACAGATCAGAATTTATACTTACCTGCCATTTATGCAACTCAATCTCCAGCGAAAAGTTCAGCGTGGCAAATACTGAAAGCTTCGCTTCAAGTATCTGACTTTCATTACGAGGAAAATCATACTTTATTCCTACATCTACATGCAGATCGGCATTTAATACATCCAGAAAACTGAACGTATAGTACTCCCGCACATACCATTTAAAAGTAAGACCGGCATTGAAATCTAAATCTGAATAGCTTGTATTTATCTCATGAGCCTGCCCGTTGACATATCTCATTCCACTGGTATGTGACGATGTAAACTCAACCGACAGCTCGCCCGAAAAGTCCGCTACCATATCAAGTCCACTGGTGAACTCGGCTAGTCCCGGCACTTTAACAGGGTATTTTGCAATAGGAATTGTAGTCTTGATCGAACCTGAGATCGCACCTTTTAAAGTATACGTTTCATCGTTGTACACTTCTAATGTGGTATACGTCTTGTCGGCAAAGTCCACATCAATATTAACTACATAGGATGATTCCACAGAAATCGAACCTGAGACTGTAACGTTAAATTCCGTCTTAAACGGGCTTTCTTTTTCGTCTCCATGTGCCCCGCCTTTTTTCTTACTTTTAAACGTTCTGTCAAATGCGAGTTCAAACTTCTTTGTGTCTTTACCAATAGCATTACTGCCATCTTCACTTTTGAGAAGATACTCACCGTTTACATTCTGCATGTCAGAAAGAGAATACTCTTCATACTCTCCGTCATCATCTGAATCAAAGTAATAGATGGCATTTTCCCAGTCAGGTTTAAGATTATTTTCATGTATATGAAGTGAATTAAGAGCTTCTGCGCCAATGGCTCTTTCTACATGAATAATAAAGTCTGCACCACTCTGCTCTATGTAGACTACCCTATAGATATCACCATTTGGAACTTCATCCGAAGGAGCCAGATAGAACACAGAGCCTTCATCAAGATATGAAGCCTCCAATTCCTCCATCTCAATTTCATATTCTGAAATGAAAGAATAGTGAGCGCGGTAGATTTCGGTCAGATCCATTACATCATCTGCAAAATCCAGTTCAGAGCGGTTCTCATAGTCATAACCATTTTCCGCAGCAAAAGAAAGCGCAGCGGAGCCGTGATAAGCTCTTATCTTTACGCCCGGGCAGAAAGCCTCGGTCGATATTTCTTTTACGTAATATGGGATTGTAATTGAGGAAAGATCTGAAAGCTCAGAAAATGCTCCTGCTTCGATGGCAACTACATAGTTTCTGCCAATCTTCTTGGGGATGGTAAGCGACGTGACACCAGCATCCTCGTATCCCGTGATATGAGCATATCCGTTATCGTCAACAAAGAGGAGCCAATTTTCTGACTTGATGATATCTCGCTCTTCATAGGAGTTTTCTGACTCGGCATCCGGATCTTCCTGATCCGGCTCCTCTGAAGGAATTATGCTTTCATCTGGAAGTTCTGTCATCTCTTCCAGATCGGATTCCGAGACTGCATCAGCAGTATCATCTCCTTCGCTCTGCGTATCTGCAGCATCGTTTTCGGCATCTGCATCGTCCGCTCCGGTAACGTCTTCTTGGATACTCTCCGGCTCAACACCTTCATCATCATGTTCCGACTGCTCTTCGTAATCTGTCTGATCCAGTTTCTCCAGCTGCTTTCTCAGCTCACCAAAGCCGTCTTCATCGCCGGATGAAGCTTCAACGGCTGCATTATCACCTGCAGATTGAAGTGATGAATAGTCAGCCGCAAATGCAGACACATTAACAGAGCCGAGCATCAATGTTGATGTCAGCAATGCACTCAGGATCTTATAGCTTATTTTTCTCATAACATAACCCTTCCCTATACCAATAACAGCAGCGTTGCAGCAAAAGCACTGATCAGGCGTCAACACCGCACCCCAAAGAAACTTTGCACAGAATTTTTAATTGTATGCACATATTTTATCCTTTATTCACTAAGTTTATAATATTTTAATAATTTCTTCAATATAACAGAGCTCTTTACACCAGATGTTCTCGATGATAGACTATGTAAACAGCAAACAGCCGAAGGCATGCGCCTCCGGCTGTTTGTGCATTCATTTATTCCCCTTCAATCTCCACAACAAGCCTTCCGCCGTCGTAGCTGTCGTTGCCATCGGGGTCAATGGCAAACATAATGATGTCGCCTCTCGAGACAGTGTACTCTTCGTAGAACTCAACAGTCACCTCGTGGGCAAAGTTCCCCTGGGTATCGCCGCCGATCCACTTTCTCTCCTCGCCGTTCACAAAGATCCTCATGCATGTTCCGTTGGCATCGGGATCGCCGTCGTTGGCGAACTTGGTGTAGCTTCCCTTTACTCTTATTGTGCCATCCTGTGCCACCTTCCACCTGTATGCGGCATTTCTGCCGTTTCCCGGCTCCACGAAATCGCCCTTTAGTTCCGGCTTTCCGTCGTTATAATATCTGTTCTCGTCAGGGTCGTAAGAGAGCTCCTCAAAGTTTGCGCCATTCCAGTCGCAGCACCCGTAGTTCCAGCCGTCAGATCCCTGCTCGCCAAAGGCACCGGCAAGGGATGTAGAGTTGTTCCTTCCGTCGTCTTCTTCATCGCCGGCATCCTCGCCATTTTCAGGATCCTCACCTTCGCTGCCACCTTCAGATGATCCGCCCTCAGGATCTGGCATCTCACCCTCTTCATCTTCCGCATCTGCATCATTTATGGATACAGAAAGCCTTCCTCCATCGTAGCTGTCGTTTCCATCCGGGTCTATGGCGAACATTATGACATCGCCAGCGTGAACGCTGTAAACCTCAGAGAATTTAACTTCTACCTCATGATCAAAATTGCCCTGGGTATCTCCGCCTATCCACTTCTTTTCCTCTCCTCCGACAAATATCCTCATGCACACGCCATTGGCCTCAGGGTCTGCGTCGTTGGCAAATTTGGTGTAGCTTCCCTTTACTCTCACCTTGCCTGTCTGTGCTGCTTCCCATGCGTATGCCGCATTTCTTCCGTTTCCGGGTTCCACGAAATCCCTCTTAAGCTCAGGCTTGCCATCGTTGTAATATCTGTCGTTATCGGCATCATAGGAAAGCTCCTCAAAGTTTTTGCCATCCCAGTCACACATGCCGTATCTCCAGCCATCAGCCCCCTGCTCACCAAACGCCTCATAGAGACTTGTCTTATTGGTCCTGTCATCTCCGTCTTCCGATTTTTCTTTTACCGGATAGATATTGACCGAGAGCCTGCCGCCATCCCAGGCATTATTCCTGTTGCAGCCGATGTCAAAAGTAATGATATCTCCCTTTTTGACTTCAAGACTCTCAATAGCAAACTCTTTGGTATTGTCGTTGCCCTCGCCCTTCAGACACTTAATGCTTTCTTTATATAATGTCTTACTGTTGTGGAAGATCTTAAGGCTCACACCGTCGGGCCAGGAAGCATTGGGGTCGTTGTGTCCAAACTTCACGTACTCGCCCTCAATGACAATCCTGCCGTCTTCAGCAACCACCCACTTGTACATGGCATCTGCGTTGAGCCTTGGCTGTACAAAGTCTTTCTTTATTTCAAGATTCTTCTGCTTTCTTGAAATGTATCCGCTGCCGTCCTCTGTCTTTTTGGTGAGCACCTCCGCCTTACTGATGCTCCTACCCTCCAGGTAATACCAACCGTTACTTCCCTGATCGCCGAAGTCTGCCGCAAGATTAGCCCTGTTCGTCCCGCTGTCGTTGACCATCTTCATTGTCTTAAGCTCGGCATCTTCTATCACGAAGCTGTAATTGCCGCCGTCGTAGGCAGTGTTCTCTTTGCCGTCCACGACCAGTGTGATTCGATCTCCGGCCCGGACACTTACATTCTCAACCGACAGATCTTTTGTAATCTCATCGTCAGTAACCGGTTCAAATTCCTCTTTCTTTAGCTCGGTTCCGTTTTTGTAGAGATAAACAGTGACGCCGTCAGGCCAGTCAGGGTTCTTGTCCAGGTTCTTATGTTTTTTGTAGGAAGCGTAGATGTCAATTCTTCCGTCTCTGGCAGCTACCCATTTCACATTGGCGTTTCTTCCCTTATTGCCGGGCATGATATAGTCACGCTTTATCTCGACACCATCCATGGTGGTGTACCTGTCTTTATCCGTGAATGTCTCTGCATTCACAGCAAAATCCGGATCATTATAATAACCATACTGGAAGCACCAGCCGTTGCTGCCCTGCTTTCCAAAATCCTCGAGGACATCTGCGTTGTTGGACCTTGCCTTGTCCCAGTTTATTACATCTCCTTCGGTGCTGCCCGTAAGAGCTGTGAGACCTTTGATCGAAAGCTCAAATTTTCCGGCATCGTAAGCAGTGTTCCCCTTCCCACTCACAACCATGGTGATGTAATCATCTTTTTCAACATCAAGTCCGGGAATGTCCATGCGCTTTGTGATCTCTTTTTCCCTGTCCGGAAGGAAGTCCTCGCATACAAGCTGTTCATCGTTGTGATAGAGCATAACCCTTGTGCCGTCCGGCCAGTCGGGATTCTTGTCCTCGTTTTTGAGCTTGGTGTAAGAGGCGTCTATCCTTATGACGCCGCTCTGGGCGACCTTCCACTTGATAACCGCGGATTTTCCTTTTCCGGGATTGACGAAATCTCTTTTGATCTCAAGATCCCTGTTGTCTGCGTAGCGCTCGCCGCCTTCATCATACCCGCGAATATTATAGGCTTCGAAGGGCTTATCTCCCATGCCCTCCTGATAGAACCAGCCGTTATTTCCCTGCTTGCCAAAGTCAAATCTCACATCGGCGAAATTCTGTCTGGTCTCACTCTCATTGATGGAAATGTCATTCTCAGTGGTAGCATCAGTGAGGTCATATACAGAGAATTCGTAGTTTCCTGCGTCATAGGCGTTGTTTCCCTTGCCGTTTATGACCATTGTCAGGTAGTCGCCCTTTTTGACAGAAAGCTTTGGCGCATCCATGCGCTTTGTGACTTCCTGCTTTCTGTCAGCTTCAAACTCCTCGCGGAAAAGAACTGTCTCATTGTGATACAGACTCACTCTTGTGCCATCGGGCCACGCAGGGTTTTTGTCCTCGTTCTTATACTTGGTGTAGGAAGCACTTAGCCTTATCACGCCGTCTCTTGCCACCTTCCACTTGATGACTGCAGACTTGCCCCTGCCCGGGTTCACAAAATCATTCTTGATCTCAAGGTAAGTGCTGTCGAAATATCTGTACTCGCCCTCGTCAAAATGCGGCATGTTAATGCATCCAAAAGGTTCATCACCAAAGCCTTCCTGATAAAACCAGCCGTTTTCTCCCTGTCTGCCAAAATCGTACTTCACATCGGCATAGTTCTCGCGCCGGTCATCGCCTTCTATTACCACATCGTTCTCGTTGGCCACATTTGATCTGTCATAGATCGATATGTCAAAACTGCCGCCATCATAAGATGCGTTGCCGTCTGCATCCACAACAAAATACAGCTTATCTGA
>CAMNOS010000161.1 GCA_946546925.1 uncultured Butyrivibrio sp. | reverse complement strand
AGCAGGCTCAGGATGCAGTTAAGACTGAGGCAGAGCGCTGCGGAATGTACTATGTTAACGAGAGATGGCTCGGTGGTATGCTCACCAACTTCAAGACAATCCAGTCAAGAATCGAGAGAATGAAGAGCATCGAGAGAATGCAGGAAGACGGAACTTTCGATGTACTTCCCAAGAAGGAAGTTGCTCAGCTTAAGAAGGAGCTTTCCAAGCTTGAGGCTAACCTTGGCGGAATCAGAGATATGAAGAGAATTCCTGATGCAATCTTTGTTGTAGATCCCAAGAAGGAGAGAATCTGCATCCAGGAAGCTGAGGCACTTGGAATCACACTTATCGGTATCGGCGATACAAACTGTGATCCTGAGGAGCTTGACTACATCATTCCCGGTAACGACGATGCTATCAGAGCAGTTAAGCTTATCGTAGGCAAGATGGCTGACGCTGTTATTGAGGCTAATCAGGGTGCTGAGGCTGACGTTGCTGCACAGAACGCAGAGATGGAAGCAGCTGAGGGAGAAGCTACTGATATCGAAGAAGTAGTTGCAGCAGAATAATTCACAATATAATATTCGGAGGATAAACAAGATGGCTATTACAGCAGCAATGGTTAAAGAGTTACGTGAGTCCACAGGAGCCGGAATGATGGAGTGCAAAAAGGCTCTTACAGAGACTAACGGTGATATGGATGCAGCCGTTGAGTATCTTAGAAAAAACGGCATCATGAAGGCTGAGAAGAAGGCCAGCAGAATCGCAGCAGAAGGTCTTACAAGAATTGCTGTTAAGGATGACAAGACAGCAGCTGTTGTTGAGGTTAACTCAGAGACTGACTTCGTTGCTCAGAACGAAAAGTTCCAGAGCTTTGTAGAGGCTGTTGCAAAACAGGCAGTTGAGTCAGATTCCAAGGATCTTGATTCTTTCATGGCTGAGAAGTGGATCGAGGATGGCTCCAAGACTGTCAACGATGCACTTATTGAGATCACAGCAGTTATCTCAGAGAAGCTCAGTATCAGAAGATTCGAGAAGGTTGTTGCTTCTAACGGTATCGTTGTTCCTTACGTACATGGCGGCGGAAGAATTTCTGTTCTTGTTGAGGCAGATACTGACGTTGTCAACGATGACATCAAGGAAGCAGTTAAGAATGTAGCTATGCAGGTTGCAGCTCTTAATCCTAAGTTCATTTCTTCTGAGGACATTTCAGAGGAATACAGAAACCACGAGAAGGAAATCCTTCTTGCCCAGGCTATTAAAGAGAACGAGGAGCTTCCTGAAGGAAAGAGAAAGCCTCAGGAGATCATCGAGAAGATGCTTGTTGGACGTCTCAACAAGGAGTTCAAGGAGATCTGTCTCAATGAGCAGGTATTCGTAAAGGCTGAAGACGGAAAGCAGACTGTTGCTCAGTACCTTGCACAGGTTGGCAAGGCTAACGGCGCTAACCTCAAGATCAAGAAGATTGTTCGTTTTGAGACCGGTGAGGGTATTGAAAAGAAGAATGAGAACTTCGCAGAAGAGGTTGCTAAGCAGGCAGGTCAGCTCGGCTGATAATAGAGTAACTTTTATGGGACTCCATTAACGGAGTCCCTTTTTTTAGTAGAAATTTCTTCTCGATTGTCCTATACTAATAAAGTGTGTTTGGGAAGCACACTGAAACAGGTATAAAAAAGGTTGGGTGATTATAATTGGAAAATGTTACTATTAAGGGGACCAAGTCCGGGATTATTCTGGTTCTTAATCCCGATCTGCCTTTTGCAGGTCTATGTGATTCCATAGCAGACAAATTTAAAGAAGCAGCATCATTTCTTGGCAAGCATGACATGGGGCTTCTCATCAGAGGCAGAAGCCTTTCCGATGATGAGTGTGACAAGGTTATCGGCGTTATCGAGGAGTATTCTGATCTTCATATTACCTGTGTCATGAGTGATGACTCAGACTATGAGCAGTACTTTCAGGACAGGATGAACGCTCAGGAGCCAGAACCGGAGCAGCCGGAAGTATCTGGACTTGTCACTTCCTTTAACGGAGAGGATGCTCTGATCTACAGAGGAAACCTCAGGTCCGGTCAGGATATCTCAAGCGATAAGAGCATTATAGTCATGGGAGATGTCAAGCCGGGAGCCAATGTCACAAGCTATGGCAGCATTTTTATCCTGGGAGAGCTAAGGGGTAATGCTTTTGCCGGTGCCGGCGGAGATAACAGATGCGTTATAATGGCGCTTGAACTTGACCCGATACAGATCAGAATAGCAGAGACTATCGCAATTTCACCTGATGCAGAAAAGGGCAAAAAGATAAGGATCAGGAAGAAAAAGTTTTTGATGGACGACGGTAAAGGGCCTGAAGTAGCTTATATTGAGAATGGCCATATTGTTAAGACTAATTACGGAGCTTCATTTCTGAGGCAATTTTATAAAATATGATTTTGGAGGAAAAGAATGGGAGAAGTAATTGTAATAACATCAGGAAAGGGCGGCGTTGGTAAGACCACAACAACCGCCAATCTTGGAACAGGTCTTGCCAAACTGAACAAGAAAGTAGTTCTTATAGACACTGATATAGGTCTTAGAAACCTGGATGTTGTCATGGGACTTGAGAACAGGATTGTATACAATCTCGTTGATGTTGTTGAAGGCAACTGCAAGAGGAATCAGGCTCTTATCAAGGACAAGAAATACGAGAATCTGTTTTTGCTTCCTGCAGCTCAGACAAGGGATAAGACATCGGTCACACCTGAGCAGATGAAAAAGCTTACTGATGAGCTCAAAGAGGAATTTGATTATATAATTCTTGACTGTCCCGCAGGTATTGAGCAGGGCTTTAAGAATGCCATAGCAGGCGCTGACAGAGCTCTTGTAATAACAACTCCTGAAGTTTCTGCTGTAAGAGACGCTGACAGGATCATCGGCCTTCTTGAAGCCAATGAGATCAAGAATCCTCAGCTCATTGTCAACAGGCTGCGCCCTGACCTCATTAGGAGAGGTGATATGATGTCAGCTGCTGATGTTGTGGATATTCTTGCTATTGAACTTCTCGGACAGGTTCCTGACGATGAGAACATTGTAATAGCTACCAACAACGGTGAGCCTCTTGTAGGCGATAATTCTCTTGCCGGTCAGGCATATATGAATATCTGCCGCAGGGTAACCGGAGAAAATGTACCATTCCTTGACCTTGAAGCCAAAAAGGGCCTTTTTGGCTGGTTCAGGAAGAGATAAGGGGGAGGCTGTTATGAAAATTACAGATATTTTCAAAAGGAAGTCATCAAGTGATGTAGCCAAAGACCGCCTCAGACTTGTACTTGTCTCTGACAGGGCAAGCTGTTCACCTGATCTGATGGAGAGGATCAGAAGCGATATCATAGAAGTTCTGTCCAAGTATGCTGAGATCGACAAGGACGGAATCGATATCAACTTTACTCAGATGGATACAGAAAGCGGAAGCGGCAAGACCGTTCCTGCACTTTACGCCAATATACCTATCAGGAATATGAATCACAACACCAAACCTGGTCAAAGTGCTCCTTAAGGCTATGCCTGCTGCGCTTACCGATTTTTTTGCGATTGCAGCGCTTGTGGTATTCGGCAATACCTTTGGAGTTAAGAGCGACGACATTTCAGTAGCATCGACATTTTTGCTGTCCATAGTCGGATTCATAATCCTTACTAACATCTGCAAACCTGTCAACAAATACAGTCTGCGGGTAATAATCGGATGAATTGTTTACATATGTTGAGAAGAGGGTACAGAGATTATTTTTATTAAATAAAGTAAAAAATTAGCCATTTTATTATTTTGTGTTATAATAAATAGCATAAAATGTTTTTTAGGAGACTGCCATGAAACAAAACGATGAAAAGTATGAGTCATTAAAGCTTGGCAACCAGTTATGCTTTCCTTTGTATGCGTGTTCTAAAGAGATCATAAGAAAGTATAAACCATATCTGGATGATATTGATCTTACGTATACCCAGTACATCACAATGATGGTTCTCTGGGAGAAGAAGACTGTCAATGTCAAGACTCTTGGAGAGTGTCTGTATCTTGATTCCGGAACACTTACTCCTGTTCTCAAGAAGCTTGAGTCCAAGGGATATATTACAAGAGAGCGTTCCAATGAGGATGAGAGGAATCTTGTGGTTTCCATTACAAATGAAGGCGAGAAACTCAAGGATAAGGCTCTGTCTATTCCACCGGCAATGGGCTCCTGTGTGAAGCTTACCAAAGAGGAGAGTGCTCTTCTTTATCAGCTTTTATATAAGATTATTGGAAATGTTAGATAATCTTTATTGATTTTTTATACCTATAGAAATATAATGTTTTACGGTAACTTGTGCGTTTTTATAATTTTGTGCTGAAAAGTCAAAAAATTAACAAAAACGCACATTCTTTATGGAGGTTTTTATGAGCCCTGTTCATACAGATCATGACAATGATCATGTGCATCACCATGAACATCATCATGATCCCGAGCACATGAAAGCTATTGTGAACAGACTTGCCAAGTCCATAGGACATCTCGAATCAGTCAAGAAGATGGTGGAAGATGACAGGGACTGTACGGAAGTTCTGGTTCAGCTTGCTGCAGTGAGATCTGCAATAAATAACTGCGGCAAGGAGATTCTCAAGGAACACATGAGTCACTGTATTGTTCATGCTGTTCAGGACGGAGACGAAGAGGCCATCAAGGCTCTCAACGAAGCTGTCGACAAATTTATGAAAAACTCATGAGGAAACCCATGAGACTTTATGTGAAAGGGGAGTAACACCTTGGCTATTCCAATATTAAGCGCAGTAAACTTTCTTATTCTATTTCCTTTCATTATGGCTGTACTTGTTTTCCTTCTCAAACAGACAAGTCGTCTTAGAAGCGCAGTGATAATGATAGGCGGATTTACAATCATGGCTGCAGCAATTTATGTTGCTGTCAATGTACTTGCGTCAGGAGATACATCCGGCTTTATGTATCTTGAACAGACGCATATTCCGGACATGATCGCAATGTGCGGCGAGGTACTTTTGATGTGCCTTGTCTGCTTTTTGAGCATCAAATACAAAAAGTATTATGCGATCATCTTTTCTCTGGCAGGAACAATCCCGGTACTTTGGATGGATCTTACCGGAAGAGCTGTTGAGGGCTATACTCACGTAAGGATTGATACCTTCGCAGCCGTTATGTACCTGATAGTAGGTATTGTAGGTATCCTTATCTGCATCTATGCTTCGGGTTATATGAAGGACTACCATCACCATCACACAGATGTTGCGGACAGGTCCAACTATTTCCTTGCTCTTATGTTTGTTTTCCTGGGAGCCATGTTCGGACTTATCTCATCAGATTCTCTATCATGGATATACTTCTTCTGGGAGATCACATCCGTATGTTCATTCCTTATGATCGGATATACAAGGACTCAGGAAGCAGTAGACAACTCCTTCAGAGCTCTCTGGATGAACCTTCTCGGAGGATGCGGCTTTGCTGCAGGTCTTATGTACTGCAACATGGTTCTTGGAATTTCGAACCTCAGTGTTCTTACTGATGGCGGACATGAGCTTGTAATTGTGCCTGTAACATTATTTGCTTTTGCAGCTCTTACAAAGAGTGCACAGTTCCCATTCTCAAGATGGCTCCTTGGAGCCATGGTGGCACCCACACCATCCAGTGCGCTTCTTCACTCTGCTACGATGGTTAAGATCGGTGTGTATATGCTCATCAGAGTAGCGCCTGTAATGTACGGAACTCTCACCGGAATTATGATCACTGTTATCGGTGGATTCACCTTCTTTGCAGCTTCACTTCTTGCGATTACAGTAAGTGACGGTAAGAAGGTACTTGCTTATTCAACAATTTCAAACCTCGGACTTATCACAGCCTGCGCCGGAACCGGTACTCAGGAAGGTGTCTGGGCAGCTGTTATGCTCGTTCTTTTCCACGCAGTATCCAAGTCACTTCTTTTCCAGACTGTCGGTGATATCGAGAACTGCATGGGTAGCCGTGATATCGAGGATATGCACGGACTTATCATCAAGCTTCCGAGACTTGCATTCATCATGATCATCGGTATCTGCGG
>CAMNOS010000160.1 GCA_946546925.1 uncultured Butyrivibrio sp. | reverse complement strand
TTTTGCAATTTTATACAGCTAATATTTTGCTCCGGTGGCTACTAAGTCACCGGAGTTTTTATGTTTTGCTACCATTCAGGGTTTTTATCATATATTACAAAAACCGTGAATTGTGTCTGTGTTTTATTATTCAATTTGTGTTATCATAATAAAGTATATATTTGTTTATTCTGTTGTTTTCTTTTGATAGTTGTTAATGGAGTTGAGCTTTATGGTTGTTTATCTTACGAGCAGCTTCATACCGCTTCAAGAGGAGGGCGCTTCTTCAAAGACAGCACCCTGGGACTGTCATGGCTTTTTTGAAGACCTGAAAAAAGAATGGCCGGAAAGAGCAAGACTTCTTTATGTTCCGTGCGGCGCAGAGAATAATTTTGATGATGATCAGATGGAGAGAATGCTGGATTCGCTGACGTTCAATGGACTTAAGATAGAAGAAGTACGGATTCAGGGTGAGAATACATCCTATTCGGCAAAAGAGAATGTCTTATGGTCCAATGTAATCTATCTAGCCGGAGGACATGCTCCGACACAGCTGGCTTTTATGAATCGAATAGGGCTGAAAAAAGCTCTTTTAAATTATAAGGGCATTGTGATCGGATTGAGCGCAGGCTCCGTCAATGCGGCTTCTTATGTTTATCTTATGCCTGAACTTGAGGGCGAGGCAGTCGACCCCAACTTTGTCAGGCTCTCATACGGACTCGGCCTTACTAATCTCCAGATAATTCCCCACAGAGAATCGATGAAGAACAAGATCATCGACAATATGCACTTTATAGAGGATGTGGTAATTCCCGACAGCTTTGGCAGAAGGTTTTACCTTATTAGTGACGGGAGCTATTTCAAGGTAAAGAGCGGCAAGACTGTTTTTAAGGGTGAAGGCGAGATAATTGAGGATGGAACCATACGTCCCCTCAAACAGGGCACCATAGTTCCTTATATGGGACATATAGAGCAGCCTGTCATAAAATCACTTCTAGAAGATGGCTATGACATGCTGATCGCGATCAATAAAGAGACTGAGAAGTCAGAAGTTTATTATCTCAGCGAAAGACTCTCTTCTGTCTTTGAGACAGGTAAGATGAATTATCCGGATATCTGCTTCAGGATCTCGCAGAGGATAGTTGAAGAAGAAAGGGAGTGCTTTCTGGATCAGCTGCGTCTTAATGTGATATTGAGTGAGATAAAAGACAGAGGCAATTTCGTAAGAACAGTTCATATTGAAGTCGAAGGAATGAGACATGCCAAGAGTATAAGAGCACTGGAAGTTCCGGGCCTCCCGGAGTGGGTCGTCCTTGTATTTTTTGACATCACCACAACTCTTGACCACGACTGGATGACAGATGAGTACTCCAGAACCGGATTTCTGAACAGAGCCAGGCTCTTTATATCGGAGATCAAAGATGATGATCACTATTCGCTTGTTTATACCAACGTCAAGGGCTTTAAGGTTGTAAATGAGCTGTTCGGAGACCAGAACGGCGACCTTATGATATTCCAGATAAGGGATATTCTGAGACAATATCTGTCACCGGTGATACTTGGACGACTTGAGAGTGATCATTTTGTTCTGATCACTGATGATAAGAACTTAACTCCGGCCAATCTCAAAAGAATGTCCCATCAGGTTTTCAAAAGCTCGTTCAGAGAATATAACTATGAGATAAGGTGCGGCATATATAAGATAGGAAGCTCACAGACGGAGGTGACGCATCTGCTTGCGGGGGCAAAGCTCGCTGAAAAGAGCATTAAGGAGGGTAAAAAGAACAGTCTTTTTGCCTACTATGATGTTGCAATGAAGGAGAATTACATCAAACAGAGATACCTTTTGTCTGACTGTGAGAGAGCGCTTGCAGATAAAGAATTTGAGCCCTATTATCAGCCGATAGTGGATGCGAGGACCGGCGAGATAGTCAGTGCTGAGATGCTGATCAGATGGCGCCACAGGGATCTTGGAATGGTTTCTCCCGCTGACTTTGTGCCTGTTATAGAGTCTGAGGGCAAAATTTCTGTTCTTGACAATTTCATGATCGAAAGTGGCATGAAGCATATTTCCAGACTCAAAGATAAAAACAGAAGAACTGTTCCATGTGCAATTAATCTTTCCCGGATCTCTTTCTATGATACCGAGTTTATTGAGAGCATATTTACAAGAATAAAAGACCTCAATATCGATACTTCAATGCTCAGATTTGAGGTTACGGAATCGGCATACGCAGATCTTGAGACTCAGGCCACCGATTACCTCAGAAAGATGAAGGAACAGGGAATAAAGATACTTCTTGACGACTATGGCAGTGGAATGAGCTCTTTATCCATGCTTGAGACCTTTGACTTTGACATCATCAAACTTGACATCGGCTTCATCCGCAGGATCGGTGTAAGCGACAAGGTTGAATCCATAATTGCATCCACGATCAATCTTGCGCATCTCATCGGTGCCAAAGTTACAGCTGAAGGCGTGGAAACAGAGAAACAGCTCAGCTTCTTGCGATCTGTCGACTGCGATTATATTCAGGGGTACTATTTCTATAAACCGCTATCTGAAGAAGAATTTGAGAGGGTTCTTGAGATGCAGTGATTTGTGTCAAAGATCAAGAAAAGTCGGAGGTCAAAAATGATACTGAAAAAAACTAATGCAGTTCTTGGGTTATTGTCATCCATAGCCGTGGTAGTGCATATGGCATACAACTGCTTTTGCTATCTGACTTTCTATTACAATCCGGCGCTTAAGCTTGTTACTTCCGTGCCGCTTATGGTGCTGATGTGCGGTCATGCAATCTGTGGCATGTGCGCTGTCTTTCTTTTGGGTGACGGCACAAGGCTTGACCTGTATCCGCAAAAGAACAGGAAGACCATAATCCAGCGCATTTCGGCGGCTCTCATTTTTCCACTTCTTATCGTTCATCTTAAGACCTTTGAAGCCATGAAAAGCTTATCGGAAAGCGGCATCTGGATAGGCTTTGCGCTTCTGATGGTACTGCAGCTTCTTTTTTATGTGGTTATTACGGTGCACACGTCCATCTCTTTCTCCAAAGCATGTATTACACTTGGTTTGCTGGTCGATGAAAAGAAAGTCAGACTTACGGATAGGATAGTAGTCTTGGTGATGACAGCTCTTTTGCTTGTAACTTCTTTTGCCGTTGTAAAGGGTGAGCTGTCAATGTTTGTACATATCTGAGGTCGGTGCATGAAGGAAATTCTGATAATTGGAAACGGTATATCGGGAATGATGTGCGCCATCCGCTGCGCAGAACTTGGCATGAAGGTAAGACTCGTTGCCCCCGGACCCTCTGAGCAGTCCCAGTCTGTAATGGCTGCAGGCGGGATAAATGCTGTTACCGAAAGGCATGAGGAGGGTGACAGCGTTAAGTGCCATATAGAGGATACCCTTAAGGGTGGTGCTTACCTGGCAGGTAGAAATGCAGTTGAAGGGCTTTGCTCGGATGCCAGAGAGATCATTCATTATCTGGAGCGTATCGGGACGGTGTTCTCTGTGGATGAGAAAGACCGCCCCCTGCTCAGGGCTTTTGGCGGGCAGAGCTACAAGAGGACCCATTACTGCGGTTCTTCTACAGGTAAACACATTGTCTCGGCACTTATAATGGAGGTCCGCAGGTTCGAAGCTTCAGGGCTTATAACCCGGATAATGAGGCATCACTTTTACTCGGGGCTTATAAGTGACGGCCGCTGCTACGGCGCACTTCTTTATAATGAAGACGCAAGAACCCTGGTGCCTGTATATGCTGACGCCATTGTGATGGCGACCGGCGGGCAGAACAGTCTTTTCGGCAAGACAACCGGGTCAAGCAGGTGTGACGGATATGCAGTGGGACGTCTTTTCATGCAGGGCGCAGCCCTCAAGAACCTGGAATTTATTCAGTTCCATCCGACTACGATGGAGACGCCCCAGAAGAGAATGCTGATCTCGGAGGCGGTCCGCGGCGAGGGCGGAAGGCTCTTTTATATGGACGGAGATCGAAAGGTCTTTTTCATGGAGGATAAGTACGGACCTAAGGGGAATCTCATGACCCGCGATCTCATCTCAAGGGAGATCATCGCTACCGGCAGGGATGTGTTTCTGGATATCTCATTTATGGACAGGAAGCTCATCGATTCAAGGCTTCCGGAGGTCCGCGACATCTGCGCCAAGTACAGGGGAATTGATATTTCAAAAGAGCCGATCCCTGTGGCACCTTCTGTTCATTATTTCATGGGCGGGCTGGCTGTGCACAAGGATCACTCGACGAATATCCTGGGACTGTATGCTGTGGGCGAATGCGCATCCATCTATCATGGTGCAAACCGACTTGGGGGCAATTCGCTGCTGTCGGCTATGTACAGCGGCAAGGTTGCGGCAGAGAGTATTTCCGGAGAAAGTGCCGGACGAAAGAGGGCTGATTTTGAGAGCTATATTTTTGCTGAGCAGGAGAGCTTTAAAAAGATGCTTGAAGCCGACAGTCCATTTGCTGCAATGCACATTCGTGATATGCTTGCTGACACCATGCGGGAGCACATGAGCATTGTCCGTTGTGAGGATTCTCTTTCCAAGGGCATGGAGGACGTGCGCTACTATCTGTCAGTTGCTGACCGTATACATTATGATACAAGCGTTTCTGCATACACCAATTACAGCTTATGCGGAATCCTGACCCTGGCACTTGCAGCTCTCACCTGTGCCGATGCGCGAAAAGAAAGTCGCGGCGCCCACTATAGAAGCGACTATCCGGAGGCCGGTGATGAGTTCAGGGCTGCTACGATCATTACTTATAATGATGGAAACATGCAGGTAACCTTTGACAGGGAGAATACCTATGAAGATTAGAATTCTGCGACAGAAGACCCCTGATACAGAGCCCTATTGGGAGTCCTTTAACTACGAAGGTACCATGGAAATATCCGTTGCCGGAGTACTGGACAGACTCAATTACGGCGACGACATCATA
Source organism: uncultured Butyrivibrio sp. (assembly GCA_946546925.1). Taxonomy (GTDB): domain Bacteria; phylum Bacillota; class Clostridia; order Lachnospirales; family Lachnospiraceae; genus Butyrivibrio. The sequence continues at coordinate 1,126 of CAMNOS010000160.1, read as the reverse complement.
AACGACCTCGGGGAAAAGACAGACCGCATCGGGTGGGAGTGTTCCTGCCTTCAGGGAATGTGCGGTGCCTGTGCCATGGTTATAAATGATACACCTGCACTTGCCTGCGAGGCTTTCCTCAAAAATCTCAAAGGGGATGAAGTGGTACTTCGCCCCTTAAAGAAGTTCCCTGTGGTTCACGATCTTATTGTGGACAGGAGCGTGATTCACGAGACACTAAAGAGCACCAACGTGTACATCGGTGAATACAATCCCAAAGAAAAAGAAGACCACGAGCACCAGTACCTTGTTGCCAACTGCTTAAAGTGTGGTCTGTGTCTTGAAATCTGTCCCAATTATACAAACGGGAAATCATTTTATGGCGCTGTTTATGCCAATGACTGTTATCTGGTAAAAGCCCGCAACAGGGATAAGTCCCGGGATATCAGCAGCTCCTATGCCGAGCATTTCGCAAACAGCTGTTCAAAGGTTCTTTCCTGCATGGACGTATGTCCAATGCACATTCCGACGATGTCTTCCATGGCAAAAATGAACAGGGGATAGAAGAATATGAATATAGCGGTATATTGTGGATCTTCTGCAGGAAATAATGAAAAATACATAGAAGCAGCAAAGCAGCTGGGAAAGTGGATAGGAGAAAGCGGAAATACTCTTATCTATGGAGGCGCGAATAAGGGGCTGATGGGAGCGGTGGCCGATTCGGTTCTTGATAACGGCGGGAAAGTGATAGGTGTGCTTCCTGATGTGCCGCTGATTCAGGCAAGGAAGCATACAGGACTCACGGAGTGTATCAATACGTCATCAATGGCAGAAAGAAAATCGAAGATGATTGAGCTGGCAGACGCCTTTATAGCACTTCCGGGAGGAATCGGAACGCTGGACGAGATAACAGAAGTTCTATCCCTGTCAAGTCTCGATGTGGTATCTGGTCCGATAATTCTTTTCAACACCGAAGGGTACTATGAACCCTTAAGGACTGTTATAAGAAATATTGTTGAAAGTGGATTCGGGAGAAGTGAATACTTTGATGGAGTACTCTTTTCCGATGATATTGAAGAGATAGCAGTTTTTTTGAACAGCAGAAAGTGAGGAATGGATCTGGCTACAGCTAAAACGTCATCAACGG
>CAMNOS010000159.1 GCA_946546925.1 uncultured Butyrivibrio sp. | reverse complement strand
ATCAGAGCACCGGTGTAGTTTTGCACACCGAGCATACCATGCGGTTTCCTGAATATACATAGTGATCAGTGGTCGTGTTGCACTTCTTGCAGAAATGAGGCTGCATTCCGACACCGGCGACTGCAGAATTTCCACTTATCACACCGCTGTCCGACGCTTTACCGGCAGCGAACCTGGTATGAACCGCATCACGGGAATAAACCGCTCCGCCGCTGACGCCTGCAAGCTCATCTTCATTCAGGCTCTTGCTGTTTATCATTTCTTTATTCTCATCCATATCAATTTCTCCTTTCAAATCTTTGATATAAGTTATTTTCAGATTCAGGGGGCACATTTTCATCCCTGTGATAATTTATACGAATATGTCTCACCTGTGGCAAAAGACTTTACATAAACCTTTTCGCCTTCTGCTTCTCAAAAAACTCATCAATATTTGCTATAAGTTCTGCGGGCGGCATGGTCTTCAAAAGATACTTTTCAGGTTTCAGCGAAAGCACCTTCATAACACTCTCCTTGTCACTCTTGACGGTGAGGAACATGACAGGAAGTTCGCTTGTCGAGGGCTCACTCCTTAACATCTCAAGTACCTGCGGCCCTGTTGTTACAGGCATCTCATAGTCAAGAAGTATGAGGTCCACGCTGTTTTTGGCAAGGAATGTAATGGCGGCCATTCCGGAATTGACCATGAAGACCTGGTACTTTTCCGACAGCCAGCTCTTGATGGTCCTTAGCATAACTCCGTCGTCATCAACCACAAGAATGCGCTTCTTCTGAAGGCGCAGATCCTCTTTCTCTACCACTTCTATCATCTTCTGCCCAAGCTCCTTGACATTGACAGGCCGCTCAAATACAGCGGCTATCTTGTCCTTAGAGGCCCCGGTATAAATCTTTTCCACCTCGTCGTGTGAACCTATGATGCTGACCGAGAGATCTTCCTCCACCACTCTGTCCCTAAGATACACAAAGAACTCCATCATGTCGTCAATGTCATCAACATAGATGAGGTATACCGATGGCTTGTTCTCAATCCTTTCAACTTCGGTGACGTCGGGGTTTGCCCTTATCACATTAAAGCCCTTTTCCTTAAGCTCTTTTTCAATGGAAGTCACCATGAAACTTTTTCCGCCGCCTATAAGAAGAACTCTTTTCTCCATACTGTATCTCCTCAAAGAATCTGCAACAGAGCATCTCTGTCAACCGCTGCCATCAGTTCTTTAATTTTATCATATTTTTCTCTGAAATCCTTTGGAATCCTGTACTCAGTGAGCATCTTCATGATGGAATCCGCAGTGTCAAAATCATAGGCTTCAAGAAGCTCTTTCATGTCAGCAAACGCACCCATAAGCTCATCCTCAGGAATCTCGGGAAGATCGTCATCAGCCTCAGCAGGAAGCGCAGCCGAGAGCTTCTGCTTATATCCCCTGTACATTTCAAGAAGATGCGGTGTCTTTTCTCTGATCTGTCCGTCGTTCTCATCATTGCCGAGCTTCTCAAGCTCCGCAGCAAGTCCCGACAGTTCCATGGCACCTATAAGCCTCGCAGAGCTCTTGAGCGCATGTACCAGGACTGTGTAGTTCCTGTAATCGCCCTCATTGCAATACTTCTCGATCGCATCGGCCTTGGTGTCTATGGAAATCGCAAATTCCCTTGCCACGTCCTCAAGCACCTGGGTACTTCCGCAGTTCTTAATGGCTTCGCTTAAGTTTATACCCTCGAGCTTATTTACAAAGCTCTCACCGGTTTCTGCCACGGCATCGTTGTCTTTTGCATCCTCCTGCCCGGTATCATCTGCCCGAAGTATCTTTTCTTCGGGAAGATACGCCTTAAGCATATCTTCAAGTTCCTCACCGTTTACCGGCTTAGACAGGTAATCGTCAAACCCTGCTGCCAGGTATTCGTCTCTTGCCCCGCTTCCGGCATTGGCGGTCAGGGCTATGCAGGGAACACCGCTGTTTAAGTTGCCCTCAAGTTCCTTCATGGCAGCCAGGGTCTGGAGTCCGTCCATCTCAGGCATCCTGTGATCGATAAAGATGGCATCATACCTCTCCATCGTAACCTTTTTGAGCGTTTCCCTGCCGCTGTCAGCAGTGTCCACAACAATCTTAGTGCTCTTTAAGAGCCCCTTTACAACAGTCAGATTCATCGGGGTGTCATCCACCACAAGGATCCTTGCATCGGGAGCATGGAACTTCTCGTGGTAGCTTTCAAGGCTCCTTAAGTACTCCTTGTATTTTTCCTTGAAATCCCCTATCTCATCCCGCGCCACAACCTTCTGCAGCACTTCGAAAGAAAAATCAGATCCCTCTCCGTATACGCTCTTAACCTCAAGCCTTGTATCCATCATGGCCAGGAGCTTTTTGACAATGCTCATGCCAAGGCCCGTGCCCTCAATTGTGCGGTTTCGTATCTCCTCGATCCTCTCGAAGGGTGAAAAGAGCTTGCTCAGATCTTCTTCCCTTATCCCTATGCCGGTGTCCACAATCTGAAATCTCAGATAGATATTGTCGTCATCTGCGTCTCTTGCAGTGATGTTCATTGTGACAGAACCGTTTTCAGTGTACTTTACCGCATTGGTCAGAACATTGACAGCGCACTGCTTGATCCTTATCTCGTCTCCGAAAAGCCTGTTCGGTATATGCTCATCCACGTTCACTTCAAGCTTGAGCCCCTTGTCCTGCGCCTTTACAGAGATCATATTAACGAGGTCGTTAATCATGGAACTCAGGTGATATTCAACAGGCAGAATATCCATCTTCCCGGCTTCTATCTTGGAGAAATCAAGAATGTCATTGACGATGCCAAGAAGCGATGTGCCTGCACTTTTGACATTCTGTGCATACTCGATCGTCTGGGGTTCTTTAGACTCCCTGAGGATCATCTCGTTCATTCCCAGAACTGCATTTATTGGCGTTCTTATCTCGTGAGACATGTTGGAGAGGAAGCTGCTCTTTGCTTCACTTGCCTTCTGAGCTACCTCAAGCTCTTTTTCCAGCTCCTGCTCCTCATTGAGGCGCCCGATGTACTCCTCCACGGAGCGGACCGTGGCCGCCATCGAGTCGTTTACCACCCGGATCTCATCGTGGGATCTGATCTTTATCCTGTCAGCTTTTTTGCCGACTTCAAGCTTTTTGTCATCGGGGGCGTTGGCGTACTCATACATAAAATCAGACATCATGCCAAGTGGCATTCCTATGGTGATCTTGACGTAGTAATGGGCAAAGGAAGCCAGGGGAACGCCCACGCACAGCATCATCAGCACCATCTTGATATCGTAGTTAAGGGCCTTAATATCGAATCTGTACCTGATGTTCTCCATCTTTCTGGCCAGGAGCTCCTCTTCGGAAGCAGACACTCCTTCCTCTGACTGCTGCTCATCATCTGAAACAGCCACTTCTCCCTCTGACTTAAGCTCTTCATCTGAAGCAAATGCTCCTGCCTCTTCACTTCGATACAGTCTCTCGACCGCAGCCCTGTCATCCTCCATGTTGGCGAGCATCATAGCCTTCATATCAGGGAAAAGAGCCACCATGAACACGCCCACAAACAGTCCCAGGATCAGCTCAACAGCTATTATGATAGTGGTTATCTTCATACCGATACGGGTCTTTCGAAGATCCCTCTGAATAGTGGAATTCTCCTGAAAAGCTCTGGTGTAGGCCACTCCCAGAGGAAAGGGCACCTTACACAGGTCCGGGGTCTTGGTGAGAAAGATGTGCAGAACAAAGGCACAAAAGAAAATTACCAGGGCATCCCTTCCCAGATACCTTAAGGTCATGTGGATATATTTCCTGATATCGATGACAGAATAGGAATCATCCGCCAGAATGGACAAACATGCCAGCTCCACGATACTGGTGGAGGCCAGAGTTATGACAGCTGCAATAAAGGTCTTTTTCCTGTTGTTAAACCAGAAATACTGGGAGAACATGGAAAAGAGCAGAGTTGGAACAAGAAGGGCAGCCATCTTGAAGGCGTTGTCCATGTCAAACAAAAGGCTGCTGATAAAGCAGCAACTGAAGCTTACCATGGAGATCATGTAGCCATAGAGCCCTCCCAGCATAAGGAAGGGAAGAATTACAAACGCAGCCACTTCGATGTCCCCGGTGCTCAGGATCAGGTTCTCGTTGTTAAGTGCAGCATAGATGCCGGCCCTGGTCATCGCCAAAAAAATTACAAGGCTTGTCACATTTGACAACAACCGGAGCTTTTTTCTGTTTTTATCAGATGTCAGATCAATCCCGCGTATTCTCATTAGCACCTCTTTTTGTGCAAGAACCGGTTAAAAGGTGTACGTAAGCACCATCTCGCTGATCTCGCGATACCTTCCTCTTGGCATGGAGAACTCTTTTCCATCCTCCATCATCACGCTGTCTTTTGTTATCTTGAGGACTTTCTTGAGATTGATGATGTTCTTGACTCCCAGCTCGCAAAAGAACGGGTAGTCAAGGCCCTCCTTGATCTCCTGCATGGTGCTGCGGACGAGATAGCTTTCCTCTCCCGCAACTATCCTCTTGTAGTGGTCCTCGGACTCGATGTACATGATGTCATCAACAGGGAGCCTGTGTACCATTCCGCTGTCCTTAAAGGTGAAAAAGGCAGTCTCTTCCTCCTCCTGGCACACCCTGTCCATAGCATCAAAAAAGTCTTCTTCCAATATGGGCTTTTCAAGGTAATGCACCGCATGTATCCTGAATGCCTCCCTGTAAAAAGCGTTGGAAGAAGTCATAAAGATTATCTTGGCATCCTCATTGTTCTTTTTAACTGCCTGCGCAAGTTCGATTCCGTTTATCTTATCGATGTAGATATCCAGGATAAAAATGTCGTAGACATTCTTTTCAAGTGCCTCCAGAAGGTCAATGGAAGTGTAGAAGATGTCTGCTTCTATCCTGGTTCCCCAGTGTTTCTTTTTGTATTTTTCCAAAAGCTCCGCCGCTTCTGCAGCAGAGCTTTTCTCATCGTCACATATTGCAAGTCTGTACATAAATCCCCCAACCGGCCTTATGTCTATCCCTTAAAATCTATACTCTGGCCTATCGCCTTCTCCTGCGGGGTCTGAACCGAATCAGCGCGCAGGTTAAAGTTATAATCATCTATCTTCTTAAACAGTTCCTCGACTGAATCCGCCATGAGAATCTCTACGTCGTCCTCATCGTCCTCGTTCTTATCAGGAAGCCCCTCCGTCTTACCGGCTTTTTCCTTCAGCTTCTCAAGCTGCTCCTTCTTTGCCTCTTTTTTGGCCTCGGCCTTTTCAGCCTTTTTCTTAGCAGCTCTCTTTTCCTGAAGCTTGGCGGTCATGTCTGTGTTGGACTTACTCATGACAGCAAAGAAAGATGCCTTGCCGTCGTCACCAACCTGCATGCCTATGGTCTTTATATTCGGCTTGGTCTGCATGGCAGACTGCAGCTGCGGCATCTGAGCCTTGGCCCTGGATATGAGTCCCTCGTACTGCGCCCTGAACTTCTCGTCAGTGGCCATCTTCTCGATCTTCTCCTCGTCGATCAGAACAACCATCCTGTTGGGATTGCCAAAGGACGCGGCGTTCTGCTTGGCGTAATCCTTCATGTCCTTGCTCACAAGAACAAAGTCCATATCCGAGTACTTCTTTTTCAGTTCCTCGTAGTATTTGGCTCCCTCTTCGGAGAGTTTGGCCTTTCCTATGGTCTTGCCATAGTTGCCCGTTGTCCTTGTACTCTCTTTGGGCGCAGCAGCCCTGGCTGCATCATACTGACTTGCTGCATTTGCGGTAATCTCAGAAATATTACTCATGGTTCCCTCCTTCTTCCGGGTCCTTCCCGACGGCATCCTTGCCTCTTACAAAATACAGTTCCTGATATCTATATATCGTCCAATCGCGGCACAAAGTTCACACTCCCCGACAAATTTTATACTTTTTGAATGATACGGGCATGTGCCTTGACCGTAATAAATTTCAGGACCGCTTTGAGGACGTTTGCACTCCCCTCGCCTCGCAGCGGTACTAATTTCGCAGACGCTTGGGATGCCCCACTAGACTCGACAGTACCTCGTCAAGTGGTCACCCATGGCTCGCACTAGGCTCTAAAAGACATCGCCAAGTGCTCTGCTCAAAGTACCGGCGGTCTCAGAGGCCTCTGCATCGGCCCATGAAATTCATCCCGATC
>CAMNOS010000158.1 GCA_946546925.1 uncultured Butyrivibrio sp. | reverse complement strand
GCCATAGCGGGAACTCTTTTTATAGGAGATTCAAGGTGCGTTCAGATGAAAGCCCTGGTGGGGCAGAGCTCGTGGATATGCGAGAACTCCAAGGGCTATGAGTGGATGGTGTCAAAGGCACTTGGCCAGGCCGACAGGATAATCGGAAAAGGCACAAGGGTTGTGATCTGCCTTGGAGTTAACGACACGGAGAACTGCGAGAAGTATGCGACCACGATTAACCAGAAGGCGGCAGAATGGGCAGCCAGAGGCGCCAAGACATACTTTGTTTCGGTCAATCCTGTCTCTGAGAACCCATACAGGACAGAGGAAGAGGTGGAATACTTCAACTTAAGGATGCCGGGACTTTTGAGCGGTGTTACCTGGATAGACACACATTCCACCCTGGTAAATAACGGATACACTCTGGTGGACGGACTTCACTACAACGACTCCACCAATATAAATATCTACAACATGATAATCTCACAACTTAAGTGAGGGAGAATACATTTCTTTTGCGGGGACAGACAAAATGCACGAAACCACTCAGATAGCATACGGAGATGGGACGATCACAATAACCATGAGCAGCGAGAGCCTGACGGAGGTCTCGGCGCCGGATGTGAGATTCGGTGATTACAATAAAGCAGTCACTGCCTGCTTTACTCAGAAAGAACTTGAGGAGATATCGGGCGGGACGGACGCGGAAGTTAACTTTGACTTTGTGATGAGAGATGAGCTCTCCGACAACAGCCTTGGAAAGGTACTTGACAAGGCCATAGCAAGGGCAGAGAAGACAAACGGAGCTCTTCACAAGGGAGTTTTCTTTGACTTCACTGCAGATAAATCCATTGGCGGTGAAGCCAAGCAGGATCTGGATGAGTTCTATGAATCCGTTGAGGTCCAGTTTGAAATACCTCTTTACCTTGTGGCGGAAGACAGATATTACTACGTGATGACCAGTGAGGCCGGCGGCTGCGAACTGGAGTCCGACATAGATGAGGAGGCAGATACACTCTCTGTCAGCACCAATGGGATCGGCACTACGGTTTTGCTCTACCAGTCTGAGGAGGAGAGCCTCGTTGACAAGGCCACGACGCTGCACATCAGATCGCACCACCTCTTCATTGGAGAAATCATCCTTCTGGCAGTTGCCTGGATCTTTATTGACAGAAGCTACAAAAAGGGATGAAGGAATTTTTGGATTAACAAATTTTAGTGGAATTATTACTTTAAAAAAAGTAAAATGGGTATATGGATGAGGATTTGATTTTTGGTCAAAATTCATATTACCTGAATAAAAAGTCTGACCCCGAGACGATAGTCAGGCTTCTTAATTGCGGCGTGCAGCAGTTGCCTTTAGGTATCATTTTCCTTGATAAGGACAAGAGGTGTACCTATGCCAACAGACACGCCTTTAGTATGTTCCACTCAGAGGACACGCTCGACGCACTTTACAAGATCTTTTCCGAGTGGATGAACAGCCTCGGTATTGAGCATACCGCAGCCACCTGGTGCAGGGTCTTTAAGTACAACGATAAAGAGAGATTGTACAGGGTCCGCTTCAGGAACGTTATCGACAGCGAGAACAAGCTGGTGGGCTTCATGTATACCATCCAGAATCTCTCCGAGATGGTGGAGAACAACACGGGAGAGCAGTACAGGCTGACCCATGATGAGCTCACAGGTCTCTATAACAGGGAGGGCTTTAACGAGGCTGCAAGGCAGCTTCTTCGAACCACAGACAAAGAGTATCTTCTTCTCTATTCCAATATCAAGGATTTCAAACTCTTTAACCAGCTCTTCGGACTTGAAAAGGGGAACGATATTCTTCTCAATATCGGTGACATGCTGATGCAGCACGTCAAGGAAGAGGACGTCTACGCCAGAATCAACGGCGATCACTTTGCCCTGTGTATGCCCAAGGCGCGCTTTGATGAGAAGAAGTTCAAAAAGCTCGTCAGAGAGGTGGCGGGGAGAGTCACCAGCAAGACCTACTCCCTTCATATGCAGATCGGAATATACGAAGTCAGGGATCCGTACATGGATATCGCGCTTATGTGCGACAGGGCTTATATGGCCTGCAAGTCGATCAAGAAGGACGGCGTGTGCGAGATTGCCTGGTACTCCGATGAGATGCTGGTTAATGCTCTTCTGGAAAAAGAAGTTCTTTCAAGCTTTGACTTTGCCATCATAAACAGACAGTTCGGAATCTTCCTGCAGCCGCAGGTCTATGCGGACGGAACCCTCTATGGTGCAGAGGCACTGGCAAGATGGATGCACCCGGAGAACGGCCTTATTCAGCCGGAGGTCTTCATTGATGTATTGGAGAGGGCAGATCTTATTTACAAGCTTGACAGATATATCTGGGAGCTGGCCGCAAGGCAGCTTGCAAGGTGGAAGGGCACTGTGATGAAGGATATTTCGATCTCAGTCAACGTATCACCCAAAGACCTTTATTACCTCGATATCAAGAAGGAGTTTACAGATCTGGTCAGACACTATGACATAGATCCGGGGCTCTTTAACATAGAAATCACTGAGACCGCTGTTACATCGGATGTGGGCAAGTGCGCCAAGCTGATCCTTGACCTTCAGAGCAGCGGATTCATGGTGGAGATAGACGATTTCGGGTCCGGCTATTCTTCACTTAATATGCTTAAGGACATCAATGCGGACGTCCTTAAGATAGACATGGGGTTCCTGAGAAAGACGGATAACATTAAGAGGGCCCAGGTAATTCTCAATTACACAATTGATATGGCTCATGAGCTGGGGATGCGTGTAGTGACCGAGGGAGTTGAGACCGAAGAGCAGTTTGAATTCCTAAAGGGAATGGGATGCGAGATGTTCCAGGGCTTTTACTTCGACAGGCCTATGCCCGTTGACAGCTTTGAGGATAAATATTGGGGGAAAAACAATCAATCGGAGGAGAAAAGAATATGAATGTAAAGATTGGGATTAAAGAAGTTGTTGCTATGGGAATCGGAACTGCTCTTTTCGTAGTTCTCACCAATGCTCAGATTCCGCTTATCATCGTGCCCAACACGGCGCTGCAGCCCAGGATGGCTATCCTTGCCTTTCTTGCTGCTTCGTTTGGACCTGTTGTAGGAGCTGTGGTTGGTTTTGCAGGTCATGCACTCGGAGATGCCCTTTTCTATGGCTCTGTATGGTGGAGCTGGGTTATTCCGGAAGCAGTTGTGGGACTTGCTATAGGATTCTTTTCAGGAAAGTTTGCTGTTAAGGAAGGCGGATTTACAACCAGTAAGAATCTGATACTTTTTAATATTGTTCAGATTGTTGCCAATGCAGTTGCCTGGATCGTGGTTGCACCTGTTCTTGACATTGTAATGTTTGCAGAGCCCGCAAACAAGGTCTTTGCCCAGGGCGCATTTGCGTTCCTTGGCAACATCATAGTTGTGGGAATACTCGGATCCCTTCTTCTTGTTGCATACAGCAAGATAGCAGGCGGATCTTCCAATCTCCAGGTGGAGGAGTGATATTTTGGAAAAAGAGAAAGCTCCGATAATTGAGCTTAGAGATGTTTCTTTTAAATACAGGGCGCAGAAAGCACCCACTCTTAAGAATATAAATCTTGAGATCTATCCGGGGGAGAAGGTCCTGATTGCAGGGCAGTCCGGATCCGGAAAATCAACACTTGCACATTTACTGAATGCTCTGATTCCCTGCTCCCATGCAGGGGATCTTAGTGGAGTACTCCGAGTTGACGGGCAGGAGCCTGCCGCACTCGGAGTTTTTGGTATGTCACAGATAGTGGGTACTGTTCTGCAGGATACGGACGGACAGTTTATTGCTCTGACCGTGGCAGAGGACATTGCCTTTGCCTTAGAAAACGATTGTGCGCCTCAGGCGGAGATATTCAGGAAAGTTGACGAAGTTGCTAGGCGACTTGAACTTTCTGATTTCCTTGAAAATGCACCGGGTGAGCTCTCTGGCGGTCAGAAACAGAGGGTGTCCCTCGGGGGCGTTATGGCTCTTGACGTCAGGATACTTCTTTTTGACGAGCCGCTTGCAAACCTTGACCCTGCCACAGGGAAGCGCACGATAGAGCTCATCGATGAGATCATGAAGAATGATGATATGACTGTCATCATCATTGAGCATAGGCTTGAAGATGTGCTGCACAGGGATGTGGACAGGATTATCCTGATGGATGGAGGGATGATAATTGCCGATATGACTCCGGACGAGATGCTCTCATCCGACATCCTGATTAAGAACGGTATAAGGGAACCGCTCTACATATCCGCCCTCAAGGCGGCAGGTGCACATATAGATCCATGTACTCACCCCATGCATATCGAGACGATGAATGTAGAACCATACAGGGAGCTGGTAACAGGCTGGTATCACCGCATGCCAAAGAGCAGGCGAAAGGCAGACACAGAGATCGTCCTTTCTGTCTCTGACCTGGAATTTGCCTATGATGAGAAGCGAAAGATCATAGATAAGGTCTCTTTTGAGATAAAAAGGGGAGAGATGGTGGCGCTTGTTGGTAAGAACGGCGCAGGAAAGTCGACACTTGCATCCCTTATCTGCGGCTTCAACACGCCGGATGCAGGAACTATCCAATTAAACAAACGTGATATCTCCCAGCTCTCCATCAAGGAGAGAGGAGAGAGGATTGGCTACTGCATGCAGAGCCCGAATCAGATGATATCAAAGCCCATGATAATGGATGAAGTGGGACTGGGGCTCAAAGCAAGAGGGGCAGCTGCTTCGGAGATAAGGAAAAAGGCAGAGGATGTCCTTAAGATCTGCGGACTCTATCCCTACAGGAACTGGCCGGTTTCAGCTCTTTCTTTTGGCCAGAAAAAGAGATTGACCATTGCTTCGATCCTTATCATGCATCCGGACATACTTATCCTTGATGAACCCACAGCGGGGCAGGACTACATGCACTACACGGAGATCATGGAGTTCATCAGGACGATAAGGGAAAAGACCGGGATCACAATCATCATGATAACCCATGATATGCATCTGATGCTTGAGTACACAGACAGAACCCTGGTACTCACGGACGGAAAGCTCCTGATGGATGCTACTCCTTCGGAAGTTCTGACCGACAGTAAAGTCTGCGACAGGGCATATCTTAAGAGAACCTCTCTGTATGACCTGGCCAGAAAATGCAATATAGAAGATGCGGGAGAATTCGCACGCAGATTCATTGAGCATGAGAGAGCGTATGGACACATGGATGCAGAAGATAAAGGAGGTGCGCTGTGAACAGGCTCATTTCCTATGAAAAAAAGAATACGCCGGTGCACAGGCTCAGCGGCTTTACGAAGCTTGTGTTCTTTATTATGTGGTGCCTGACAAGCGCACTGACTTTTGAGACCGGAATCCTAATTATCATGCTTGTCATGGTATTCTTTATCTATGTGATTTCACAGGTGCGTTGGCGCCAGGTGAGCACGATCTTTGCTGCCGTCATGTTCTTTATGACAGTGAACCTTTTGGGAATCTTTCTTTTCGCGCCCTATCAGGGGTGTGAACTTTATGGCAGCAGGACGGATATTTTTCACATTGCAGGACAATACACTCTGACACGGGAACAGCTCTTTTATGAGTTTAATGTGTTTATCAAATACTTTACCGTTATACCCGGAGTGTTCATATTCCTCACAACCACCGACCCGAGCGAACTTGCATCCTCGCTAAACGGTATAGGAGTGCCCTATTCGATAGCCTATTCTCTTGAGATTGCCTTGAGATACATCCCGGATGTACAGGACGAATTCAGAAGGATAAGGAATACGCAGCAGGCAAGGGGAATAGAGATGAGCTCCAAGGGGAGGCTCATTGACAGGATCAAAAATACAGCAGCGATAATTTTTCCGCTCCTTTTTTCGACCATGGAGAGAATAGATGTGGTCAGCAGCGCCATGGAACTTCGGGGATTTGGCAAAAAGCCAAAGAGGACCTGGTATTCAAGGCGCCCTCTTGAGAAAAGGGATTACCTGACTCTGGCCTTCATATTTGCCTTTTTCGTACTAACAATTGTTTTGACATATGCAGACGGCAGCAGGTACTACAATCCGTTCGGATGAGGTGCGGCTTTCCGGTTAATGACTGGAACAATAATATAAGCCCGGGTGCACATCTTAAAAATGTGCGCGTCCGGGCTTATCTTCTGTTAAAGCAGTAATCAGTT
>CAMNOS010000157.1 GCA_946546925.1 uncultured Butyrivibrio sp. | reverse complement strand
TAAGGATACTTACTTTGCCATCGACGTTACAAGCGATCTTTGGCTTTGCCTTCTGAACTTTTTTGTTGTAGGCAAGATAGGTCGTATCAAAGCTTGAAGCAAGTTCCCCCTCGTCCTTTAGCTCATTCAGGTCGGCCTTATTAATGTTGAAGTTTACAGTGCTCTTTCCCTTGTAAACCCCCTTGTATGTGATCTCAATCGCAGCAGTTCCGGCCTTGACGTTGTTCTTGTACTTAACCGAGTAGTCCTTCCCATTCTGGAATGTATAAGATGAACCATTCTGTATTCTGAGATTCGGGAAGGTTATAGCTTTACCTGTGTAGGTCTGATCACTTACTCCTGTTATTATAATATTCTGATTATACAGCGTAACCCAGCGGGCCGTGTAAGAGCAATTATCGTATACCCTGTAGACTCTTGAACTTGTTGTGCCATCTTTATCATTGGTCCAGCCGATGAACTCATATCCCTTTTTGACCGGAATGATCGGATTCAGTCCTTCGTCCCATTCAACATGGTACACGTATGGCTTCTCCCCGTTATCGGGATTTAAGGTCACGGTAAAGAGCTTTGGAGTAACTTTGCCATATACTTTGGTACTCTCGTACAGGACCGTCTGTGTGGTGATGGGCTTTGTAAACTTCTCATCCAAAAACCACCCCTCAAAGTCATATTTCTCACTGAGATCTTCTTCAAAGTATTCAGCATAAGTATCAATAAACTTCTCACCCGCATGGATGTCCTTGGAATAATATGTGCAGTCGCCGCCCTTCAGGCTGATCCGGTAATCTATATAAATAGGGTTCGCTTCCCATACAGCATAGAACGCCATGTCTTTCTGCACGTTATAAAGCGCATACCAGCTTTCCGGCTTGCCGTTCTTTTCGCTTGCCCAGCCCTTGAATGTAAAGCCGCATCTCACAGGATCCTCAGGACGCTTAACCTGATCCCAGTGCTCCACCTCTATTACAACAGGGGCTATTCCATCGGCTATGTTGAATGTAACCTTGTGTTTTACTATGTCCCACTTACCATAGACGGTAATATCCTTGGTAATCTTGGGGCTTCCTGTTACAGGTTTTTTGAAGTCCTTGTCGTAGTACCACCCAAGAAACTTGGCATAACCATCCTCCTCATAGTGTCCTATGATCCAGGGCTCATAATCGAAGGTCTCTCCTACCTCGTAGGTATCCTGCCAGGAACCAATAAAGGCATACCTGTCATTGTTGCAATAAACGTAAGGGCGAAAGACAGTCCACTGAGCATAAACAGCTACATCCCTGTCAACCGGCTTAGACAGATCAAGCAATGATTCATTGGCATAATTCTTGGAGGAATACCAGCCAAGGAACCTGTAACCGGCATATTCCTGCAGCTTTTTCACATCGCTGTCAGCATCCAGAGTCTTGCCATCCGCAACGGTCTTGACAAGGACAGCCTTACCGTTTAACGGGTAAAAGACTACCCTGTGTCCCGAATATTTAAGGGCCGCATATAGTGTCATCTTATTCCTGACCGGACTGTCAAAGTTCCACTTTGTTCCCTCGTACTGTATTGTTTTGCTGGTGTACCAGCCGCCGAGCTCCTGTCCGCTCTTAAGTGTTATGGAAGGAGCGTTCACCTTGCCACCGGGCGCAACGCTCTTAGTAGCCACAACCTTGCCGTCAAGACCCACAAAGGTGACAGTTGTGGAACTTCCAACAGGCACAAATTCCACCATATCGCTCTTGTAGTTAAGGGAAGCTATGCCGTGGAGCCAGGTCTCGTCGTCAAAGGGATAGTAGACAGTAAGTTTTGTATCCAGATTGTAGAAGGCATCCTTTTTAAGGTTTGGGAAACTTCCCTTAAAGGTGAGCTTCTTGAGATTACTCATGCCTTTAAAGGCATTCGCCTCTGCATCTTCGAGAGTCTTATCAAACACTACAGACTCGATCCCGGTAGAACTGAATACCCGGTCTTTTACCTGTGTTACAGAGGAAGGATATACTACCTCCCCGGTCAGGTTCTTATTACTAAATGCATGAGCTCCTATATATTCCATACCCGAAGGAAGGGAGAGCCTATTGCTCTTGGGTACAACTTTCATGCCAAAAGCGTAGTCACCGATATACTTGAGAGTACTTGGGAACTCATAGCTCATTGTGTCATTATCACAGTTGGTTGAAAGAGCCAGTCCATATGCTCCGATATGCTCAATAGAATCCAGGACTATCTCTGTATTTCTGAAGCCCGTGGCATTAAAGGCATCATCGCCGATCCACTTAACTCCTCTGGGGAAAACAGTAGAATCCCAGAATTGCAGACTGCGGAAAGCTCCGTCGTCAATGACTTCAACCGTCTCCGGCATGGTGACGTTATAAAATACATCCTTATAAAAGGCCTGCTTACCTATTCTCTTGAGCTTCTTGGGAAGAACAACGCTGCTGTTAGCCTCGGGGCCGCCTCGGAAATCACCCATATTATAGAAGGTGTAATCTCCGATTTCAGTGATCCTCTGGTCAAAATAGTACTTGGACACTTTACCGGCATATAAGTACCAGTCAGGGAGCTTGTCCGCAGTATAGTTGCTCATTGCGCCTTCGCCTTCAAAACGCAGCGTCCCTGATTCCTCATCATATCTCCAGGTTATATTGGCGCCCGCCTTGTTGTTGCCTGTATATCCCACAGGTCTCCAGGTCACATCTGCAAAGTACTGCGCAGCTTTGTTCCTGGCTGACTCTGAAAAGGTCTTGTTATTAGGATTATAGAAAGCTATTACGGAGTCACGTCCAAAGGCGTTTTCCTCCATCTGGGGCAGATCGCCCTCAAAGGTCAGGTGCCTTACATGCTGAAGGTAATTAAAGCCACTCTTTCCGATCTTTTTGATGCCCTTTGGTATCACGAAGTCCGGTCCGCTGTAGTATCCGTCAAAAGCCTGTTCGCCTATGGTTGTAACCGAATCCGCCCAGACAGTCTCATAAAAAGACGCACTCTGAAAGGCGCGGTATCCTATAGTTTCAATTCCTTCTGAAAAAACAAGCGTGCCGAACCCGGCATTGACATTGAAAAAGCAGTAGTCCGGTATATCTTTTACTGTTCCGGGAAGTATGACAGTTGAATGCTGATCAAAGTGGAAGTGGTAGAAAGCGTATTTTCCGAACTCTTTGAGCTTTGAAGGGAAAGTAAACTCACTCTGTCTTGATCTAAGACCTGCAAATGCAGCCACGCCGATATATGTGATGTCATCTGAGATATTGACATATGTCATGTCTTTGGCGTACTGAAACCAGGGTGTGTTCACACCCATATTCTGGGTGTTCATATCTGTTATCTCATAGTCATACATCCTGCCGCTGCCGGATATTGTGAGAGTTTTGGTATTGGCATCGTACTTCCAGGTTGCACTGTCTCCGCACTTTCCTGAATAGGGGTCTGCACCAAGAAGCACCTCACCCTCTTCTGCCTTTTCTGATCCCGTACCCAGCAGTTCCCCGGAAGCCTCCGGATCAAGAACAGTCTCATCAAGCGCATCAGGATCTAAAACTGTCTCTGAATCCGCATCTTCAGGGTTCAAAGTTGTCTCTTCGCCAGTCGCTTCAGGGTCCGGTGTGATCTCTTCTCCCGATGCTTCATGGTCCGGTGCTGACTCAGGCTCTTCAGGATCCTCTTCGGACTCTGTTTTGTCCTGATCAAATCCCGTATCCACTTCAGCAGCTTTAGAGTCTTCTTTTGATGAGTCTTCACCGCTGCCAGCAGGATCAGATGTGCCTTCATTAGAAGATCCATCATCGACGACCAAACTGTCTTCATCTGTTCCCTGTACGTCACTGCTGACAGGGCCATTCTGCTGCTCGTCCTGATACTCTCCTGATCCTGAGCCCTCTGTGACATTCAAGATCTTAGTGTCACCAGAAAACGCTGCCGCTACAGAAACAGAAGAAAACGCCGAGTTAAAAATAAGCATGGCACTGAAAACTCCCAGCGCCATGCGTCTGAATTTCATTTTCATTTTAATACACCCACTTCCAAATTATAAATTTTTTATAAACTTGCCGGAATACTATATCATAGAATGTATTAAAAATCTATTGTTTTTCGACAGAAACTACAGAACGATCAAAGGTTTCCTTACCTGTATCTGTGGTTTGACAGATCATGTCATTTACTCATTCACTCCTTCAGGAACACACTGTAATTCCCGATCCGGTACTCGCTAAATCCCAGCTCTTCAAGCTTCCGGCGATATTCCGGCTCAGTCATGTAAAAGACATAATTGCAGGAACGGTCATACGGCTCCGGAGCGTAGAACACAAATTTCTCCCCGTCGCCGTTATTGCCGAGGGTATTCACGTCATAATCGTAAGGCGAGATCCCCATGGTCAGCAGATAGTAGGCATAGGCCTCGTTAGAACCGCCCACATAAGTTGTCCTTGATCTGATCTCATCACTTCTGCTCTCCAGAAACTCATAGACTTCACCGGGGTCCTCCGAAAACAGCCTCTGAGGCAGATAGTCCCTCTCATATCCATTGAAGTAATAATTCAGGAAAAGGAATGCACTGACTGCATAGGCAAGTATCAGACCCATTCCTAAAGTCCCAGCCAACAAAGACACTCCGGTTTTCCGTTCAGGTTTCATGCCTTCCCTCGCTATCGAAGAGCCATCCACATCTTGTTTCTCTTTGGTTGCCACCTGACCCCTATCGCTTTTACATCCGCGAAGCCCCGCCGTCAGACAGGCATCGATCGCTACGACAATGAAGAATGCAAGCTCAAAGAACATGGAATTTATCCTGTAGGTAGTAACTCCGAGAAGCACCAGTGCAATCCCCATCATAACAGCAAAATAGAGAAGTATCACGCCGTCAAAGATGCAGCGCTCCGCCCTGGCAGCCTTCACAGTCCTTACCAGAGTGATCAGGAAACCTGCAATTATCACGGGAATGGAGAACATATAAAGAGCTCCAAACTGCGGAAAGCTGTCAAACTCCTGATTGTCTGCAGTAAAAAGACTTCTGAATATCCAGGTGATATTGGGCCTTATCTCCGACAGCGACACCTCTTTGAGTCTGTAGTCAATGATCCTTGGAATCGTCATAAGACCAAAGTGCATGTCCTCAAGCTGCCATATATTAACCACCTGCACAAGAATGAGCGGGATGGCAATAATAACAGCCGGCACCATAAACACGAGTATCTGCTTAAGGCTTATCCTCTTCCCGCATAGCCTTAGGAATGGGTACAGGAGCAGGAAAAAAATCGGATATATCATGTTGCTCAGGGCATAGGAGTACAGAGAGATCCCGGTGACAATACCAAGGAAAAGATATGGAAGAAGCCTGTTCTCATCCTGTCTCAGGCAGTACTCCAGCAAATACAGGATGATCACCGTGCAGCCCAGCATAAGGTTGCAATCAAGCGCTATGCGGCCGGCCTGGGTAAAATACGGCAGCGCTGCGAACAGAAACAGATACAGAATTCCGGCTATCCTGCCCCTTATCTTCTTAATAAGAAGAAACCCGAAAATGCAGGTCAGCATGGAAAAAATAAATCCCGGCATCCGGGCCATCAGCGCCGAGAAGCCGACGTTTTTAAGAAAAGGCACCGCCAGGTACATGTACATGACACTCTGACCGCCGCCGTAGTTATTAAGATATACCGGGAAGCTCTTTAGATATCTGTCCACGCCAAAGTTGCCGATGCACCAGGCGTCATAGGCCATCCCAACTTCGTCGACTTCCATACCCACAGGAAGCTCTCCCAGTCTGTATAAATGTATAAAAAGAATCAATATAAAAAGTCCAAAGACCAACAGTCTGTAAAAAAGATCTTTGGACCCGCGAAATACCTGCATCGTTTCCCTCTCACCTCAGAATTATCTGCAACTACTATTCAATTATAGCATGAGAAAGCAGTAATTTTCTCTCGATCCATACACACTGACATCAGAATATGCATTCTTGGATAAAGAATCCAAGAATGTGGCAACCAAGCCATTATAGTCGACTTCGTCGAAGGGCTTGGTTGCTGCTGAGACATATCGGCACGAAACCCGCAGTAAATGCGTGTTTCTGTAATTTCATCTAAGAAGTCATACTTTTAGAGCAGTGGCAGAAGACACGATCAGCAATCGAGTAGGAGGGAAAATTAAATAAATTTTCCCGACCTCTCACACCACCGTA
>CAMNOS010000156.1 GCA_946546925.1 uncultured Butyrivibrio sp. | reverse complement strand
GAGCCCTATGTATATTCACAGATGGTAGCCGGCAAGGATGCCAAGTTCTTCGGACAGGGCAAGAACAGCTGGCTCACAGGAACAGCCGCATGGACATTTGTAAACATCTCACAGTACATCTTAGGTGTTTATCCCACACACAACGGTCTGTCCATCAACCCCTGCGTACCTGAGGACTTCGGTGATTTTGAGATCACCAGAAAGTACAGAGGCGCAACCTACAACATCTCTGTAAAGCAAAACGGCGCACAGAAGGGCATTTCCAGGCTCATCGTCAACGGCAAAGAGATCTCAGGCAACGTTATCCCCTACGAGGAAGGCGTCACCGAGTACACAGTAGAAGCTACATTAGGCTGATATTTACAGAGCCCGTCCTGATCACTCAGGGCGGGCCTTTTTATGTCCTCCCAGCACAAAGTGTGCAAAACTTGCTAAAATCTGCCCGCTTATGCTAATATTAATAGTTAGCTGGAGGTTTCTTATATGAGCACAGGCAATAAGCCAAGAAAACACAGACATAGAAGACATTATACTTTTATGGTCATATCGGGTGATTCGGATGGCTCAACAAAGAGTCTGCACCTCAACCACTTCAGGACACAGGTGCTGGCATACACATTGTTCTTTATAGCTCTTGCCATCATATGCTATATCATCTACTCAGCCATCACCATTCACAACCTGCGGCAGGTTGGAGTTCAGCAGAAGGCGCAGATCGATGAGCTCACTACGGAGAGCAGCACGCTTGAAGCTTCCAACGATGAGCTGGAGACCAAGATACAGCAGCTGAGCGCAGCGCTCAACCAGAGGCTGGAGGATGAGCAGACTTCCGCAGAAGAAGCTGAGGCCCTTGCCCTTCCCACCGGATTCCCGCTCACTGGAACAGCTTCTATGACAGAAGCTCTGGATGACCCCAATGAGACCAAGGTCACAGTCCTTACGGATGACAACAAGGACACAGCTACGGGTAATCCCATTGTTCTTTTTGAATCGGACGCAGGCAACAGCGTTATAGCCACAGGCTCAGGAACAGTACTGACCGTAACCACAGATGTCAAATTCGGCAATCTTGTAATCATAGATCACAACAACGGCTACACCACTACCTACAGGAACCAGGGTGCTCCCCTCGTATCCGAGGGAGCTGCCATCGACAAAGGAGACATAATCTTTGTCATAACAGATGACAACAAGTCACTGGGCTATCAGATCCAACAGGATGAGAAGTACATCGATCCTGAAGAACTTATAGAAATCAATGGCTAGGAGGACTAACCTATGTTTGGAAGCAGAAAAGAAACAGCTGTAGATCCTGCTCTTGAGCAGGTGGGAACCATTATCGGTCCGGGCGCTGTAATAGACGGCCCGCTTACAACCAAGGATTCAACAAGAATCGACGGAGTCATCAAAGGAAACGTAACCATCAGCGGTGCTCTTATCGTTGGTCAGGAAGGCAGGATCACCGGCACCGTATCAGCAATGAACGCCTACATCGCAGGAGAAGTTAACGGCAATATTTCAGCTCCTCAGGGCAAGGTTGAGATCAGCGACACCGGCAAGGTCATCGGAGATGTGGCCTGCAAGGGGATCATCATCGACGAGAATGCGGTATTCCAAGGTCAGTGTGATATGACAGGAATAGCCAAGAACTCAGCCGAGATTGCCAAAGAGAGAGCCGCATCCGCCAAGGCATCCGAGGAATCAGAAAACAAGGATTCCCAGGAATCCAAAGAGGAGAACAAGGAAGAGAATACAGAAGAAAATAAAGAAGGCAGTAATTAAGCAAAACGCCCCGATGGATCATTCCATCGGGGTATTTTAATGCTCTTACTTTCTTATCTTATTCAGTCTTTCATTGACCACATATATCAGGTCATCAGGCAGCATCTTGGATATGTGGTGCCAGATACTGTGAAAGCTCATGGCACCGCCCGTCTTCATCCGGTCAGCCATAGAGGGATTAATAAGCGACATGGGCTTTGCCACCAGTTCCTGTATGGCGTTGTAGCCTTCAGGGTACTTGTATACTTCCTCAAGCGGATCATAGACCGACAGGAATCCTTCATTCACCACAATCTCTTTTACAGCATTGCTCTCAGCTCCATTACCGGATACGGTCGCAAACCACTGGGTCACTGCCTCCGAGAGATTCTTCTCCTCCTTGAAGACATATTCGGAAGGAATCTCATCCACCTTCGTAAATGCTACTTTGTCCTCAGTATCTCCTGCCCTTACCACAATCTCGTTTTCGCCCGCAAGGAGCTGTATCTTGTCAAATCTGAAGACTGCATCCGCCTTTAATGTCTGCACCGCATCACCGTTTACAAAAAGTGTCAGTTCCTTAAGATTGCTGTAGGCTTTGATCTCGACCTTATCTTCGTATCTTTTTGTGAACCTCTTGCCGCACACATATACAAACGGCTCACTGCTCCAGAGGGCCTTGTAGAGATAGAAAGCCTGCTTTTTCGTCTTTCTGTCAAAGGTCACAAGTCCTTTGTTGTTGCGGCCCTTACATCCGCCCTCATCTCTCTGATCCGCTGCAAAATCAAACATGTTCCACAGCCACGTCCCCCAGAGATATGGCCTTTGCCCAAATGCTTCCATGGCCTTTTCATGAACAACAGCCTGATATTCTTCAGTATAATCCTGTACCTTTGGCTCAGCGCTGTGCCATTTCATCACAGCCTCAGCTCCGTACTCGCTTATTCCGAGAGGAACATCCACCAGCTCAGCGTGCTTCTCATCTGCAAATGCGCCATGATCATCTGCGCTTCCTTCATACCAGCCCTTGTACTCGTTGTAGGTTGCAAGATCCGTACTGTGGAAAAGAGGACTTGAAGTTTCCGTCATTCCCACATTTGCTATTGTAGTAAGTCTTGTGCTGTCCAGTTCTTTGGCAATGGAGTTCAGCTCTTTGACCACCTCATACATCCTTGGGCTTTCGCCTGCAATTCCTATCTCGTTGGCAATTCCCCAGAAACAGATTGAAGGATGATTATAATTCTGCATGATCAGCTCTCTTAGCTGGCTTCTTAAATTCTCATCAGATTCTCTTCTGTCGTCATACCCGCTGATAAAAGGAATCTCAGCCCAGACAACCATACCCTGTCTGTCACACAGATCATAGAAGTATGGAGCCTGCTGGTAGTGGGCAAGCCTCACAGTGTTTGCACCCGCTTCCCGTATGAGCTGCATATCCTCATCGTGCTCAGAAGATGTGATTGCCCATCCCATGTTCTCCCTGTCCTGATGCCTGCAGACACCTCTCAATGGGTAGGACTCGCCGTTCAGATAAAAACCGCTCTCACGGTCCACTCTGAAACTTCTGAATCCAAAATCCGAGGATATCTCATCCATGATCTCACCCTTATCCTCCAAAGCCATGGAAATAGTCGCGGTGTAGAGATGGGGATCTGACAGTCCCTTCCAGAGATGCGGCTTCGGAACTTTAAGAGTCATCACATAGTCATCCCTTCCATATTCATTTGTAATGCTCTGCCTTACAACTTCTACTTTTGTCCCGTCGCAAATATCATAGATAACAGCCGTAAAGCCGCATTTATCGGTCCTGGCCTTAAATCTGATGTCCACGCTGTCTTTGCCCGGTGTTATCCAGAGGGCGTCCGTTCCGTACTCATCTATATTGAAGTGTTCATCCCCATCAAAACAGATGACCTCTGCCCCCCTGTATAGTCCGCCAAAGAAAGTGAAGTCGGCAAACATGGGATAAATGGGCAGTTCCTTACTGTTATCCACTCTCACTACAAGTTCGTTGGATCCCTTGGTGAGCTTATCTGAAATATCAAAAGTAAAGGCCGAAAAACCTCCGTCGTGTTTTCCAAGATATGCCCCGTTGAGATACACATCAGCTCTTTTGCTGGCAGCTCCAAATCTGATATAAGCATTCTCCCTGTATTCTTCAGGGATCTCATCCGCACTAAACAGCTTCCTGTAAACGGCAGGTCCCTGGTAATAATCATTGCCTCCATCCTGTCCGTCAAGGGCATTGTAAGTATGCGGAAGATCCACCTTTTCCCAGGAAGAGGTGCTCATCTCATCCTCCCTGATATCCCCTTTACAAAACTCCCATTCTTTGTTAAAGTCTATGATCTTTCTCATGCCGACCTCCTTAAGCAAACTCTTTTACAAATCCATCACTGCCCTCATAAGCTTTCCAGTCATCGCCTTCGCTGTCAGCGCATGGATCACCCGTTTTAAAAAAGTTCATCCAGTATCCCATCATCTGCCTCGAAAGCTCGAAGTCTCTCTTTTCAAGCGGTCTCCAGCAGTACTCGAGACTTCCGAAAACATACCAGAGTTCCGCTGAATGAAAGGCCCCCGCATCATCTCCGGGCATCTTCCTGTCAAAATAATATACATATGCCTTTCCGCCATCTCCTGCCACTTTCTGAGCAAAAGAGATGTCTGCTATATGCATGGGATTGTTCTCCGGGCTTTTATCAGCTATGTTCTCAGTTGTTATATCATCACCGTTGCATCCAAGTATGTATGGAACCCGAAGATATTTCCCTTCATCTGTAAGCACATCAAGGCTGTCAGTCAAAAGCTCGCCGTCGAGCACAGGGACAAAGGGCATTCCCCTTTTCTCCTGAAAGCATCTTGCTATTGCCGCGCCGCACTTTTCCATAAAGACGTCTTCGGACATATTCATAAGTTTGTCCAGTACGTCTTTTTTATCACTGACATCAGCGCCCAGTTCCTCAAAGAGGATCTCCGCGATCACAGCAGCATCCTCTCTTTTCCTAAGCTCACCAAGTGGATTCTTATAGCCGCCTCCGCTCTGAAGTATCATTCCGTTGACAAGTCCCTTAAGCCTCCCAGAAAGGGCGAGGGCCTGAAGGCTCATGGCTCCGGCAGACTGGCCAAATGCAGTTATCCTCTCAGGGTCACCCCCGAAGGCTTCTATGTTCTCTTTTACCCACTTAAATGCCATTACCTGATCCCAGAGTCCAAGATTTCCTCCGGATTCATTATGCCCATCTTCAGCAAGGTAGGGATGGCACAAAAAACCCAGGGCACCGAGTCTGTAGTTAATGGTCACAAGTATAACACCCTCGCGGGCAAGACTGTTCCCGGCAAAAGGAAGATTGCTTCCTCCTCCCGACAGAAATGCGCCGCCGTGGACATAGACCGCCACCGGAAGTCTGTCCCCTGCCTCTGCATTTGCAGGCACCCATATATTGAGGTATAGGCAGTCCTCACTCTGAGGCGTCTGAAACCCCGGATCGGAATAAAACTCCTTACAATAAAAACCAGGTCTTTGCGGTCCCTGCAATGACCTGGCCCTGAACTGATCTGCCTCATATACGCCATCCCACGCCTCGGCTTCCACAGGCTTTCTGAGCTTTAGCTCTCCCACCGGAGCCTTTGCATAGGGCACTCCCTTGTATACAATACAGTCTCTTTCTTTAACACCTTCTATTTTCCCATATCTGGTTTCAATTATCATTTATTTATTCCTCATCTGTCAAATCTTATGCTGCTGTCTGAATTCCTGCGGAGTCATCTGCGTGTGCTCCTTAAAAGTTTTGGTGAAATATGAAGAATAGCTGAATCCCACGCGGCTTGCCACATCAGTTATGGACAGCGATGTTTTTGAGAGAAGCTGCTTGGCAACAGAGATCCTCTTTTTGACAATATAGTCACTGATCGCCATTCCTGTCTCTTTCTTGAAGATCCTG
Organism: uncultured Butyrivibrio sp.; assembly: GCA_946546925.1. Classification (GTDB taxonomy): domain Bacteria; phylum Bacillota; class Clostridia; order Lachnospirales; family Lachnospiraceae; genus Butyrivibrio. Next base: position 477 of record CAMNOS010000156.1, on the reverse strand, counting down.
CCCAGATACCCGGAGCTGACATGGACCATGGCAGCAAGCTCATCTCTCTGCAGATTTCCCACAGACAGATTTTCCGCAATGAGCTTTTTGACCTGGTCAACTATCTTGTCCTGAGACTCGGATGAAGCGTCCTCTGCAAGCTCAGTGAAGTCCACAGATTTTTCTTCAAGAATTATCTTTTTCTCGATACGCACAATTATATTTTCGAGTTCTTCATAAGGAATAGGTTTAAGAAGATAGTCCTCCACGCCAAGGCGCAGAGCCTCCTGTGCATAGGCAAACTCAGCATGCCCTGTGTAAAAGACCGCCTTCACACCCGGCTGATTCTCCTTAAGCCACCTTATAAGTTCTATTCCGTTGCCGTTTGGCATCTCGATATCGGTTATAAGAATGTCGATTCGGTAGGTCTTAAGCATTCTTATGGCGGTATCTTTGCTGTGGCACTTGTATATTTTGTCTACATCAAGTTTTTCCCAG
>CAMNOS010000155.1 GCA_946546925.1 uncultured Butyrivibrio sp. | reverse complement strand
TAACAGTACTCGAGCTTAACGATCTTGTAAAGGCTTGCGAGGAGGAGTTTGGCGTATCTGCAGCAGCAGGCGTTGTAGTTGCAGGTCCTGCAGCAGGCGCTGGCGCAGCAGCTGAGGAGAAGACTGAGTTCAACGTAGAGCTCACAGAGGTTGGCCCTAACAAGGTTAAGGTTATCAAGGTTGTTCGTGAGATCACAGGTCTTGGACTTAAGGAAGCAAAGGATCTCGTAGACGGCGCTCCTAAGATGATCAAGGAGAACGCTTCTAAGGCTGAGGCTGATGACATCAAGGCTAAGGTTGAGGCTGAAGGCGCTAAGGTTACACTTAAATAAATCTGAGCGATATTGCATTCTGCAAAGACAAGCAGCAAAATAACAGAAAGCCAGGCGGCAAGTTTACTTGTACGTCTGGCTTTCTTTATTTTGATATTTGGCGCGCAGCGTCAAACGAGGAATTGTGAAGCAATTCCGAGTCTGCTTGTCAGTGCGGATTCCGAATGTTCGTAGGATTGCGAGAGCGCTTTTTGCGGAGCAATCCGTATATCGCTCTTTACGTTTACCATTCTACCTTTGCCGCAACGGACATGAGGAAGTCTGCTTGTCAGTGCGGATTCCGAATTTTTTAACTATGTATTGACACCTCTTTACATTTGAGGTAAAATGGACAATGCACTATTGTGGTGCAGTGGGTCTTTTTGCGCATTTTTTTAATGTGCTTTGTTTTGGACCGCTAAAACCACTAAAAATCAAGAAGAACGGGGTGAAATGTCAATGGAAAAAAACAGATTACATCCTACCGGCTCTGGTAAAAACCTGCGAATGAGTTTCCAGCGCCAGAAGGAAGTCCTGGAGATGCCGAACCTGATTGAAGTTCAGAAGAACTCCTACCAGTGGTTTCTTGACGAAGGCTTGAAGGAAGTCTTTGACGATATATCTCCAATTGAGGACTACAGCGGCAAACTCAGTCTGGAATTTGTTGATTTCAAGCTTTGCGAAGATGAGATCGACAAGAACAAGAACACGATTGAGAAGTGTAAAGAGCGAGATGCCACTTTTGCAGCTCCATTGAAGGTTAAGGTTCGTCTCCATATCAAAGAGGAGAACGGAGATGTCATGGAACATGAGATTTTCATGGGCGATCTTCCTCTTATGACGGCAACCGGTACCTTTGTCATAAATGGTGCTGAGCGTGTAATTGTCAGCCAGCTTGTGCGTTCCCCCGGCATTTACTATGATATTTCTTATGACAAGATCGGTAAGAAACTTATGGCCTGCACTGTAATCCCTAACAGAGGTGCATGGCTTGAGTATGAGACCGATCCCAATGACGTATTCTACGCCAGAGTGGACAGAACAAGGAAGGTTCCTGTTACTGTTCTTATCAGAGCACTGGGAATCGGCTCCAATGAAGAGATCCTTGAACTTTTTGGCGATGAGCCCAAGATTCAGGGAAGCTTCTCCAAAGACCCTTCAACAGATTATCAGTCGGGTCTTCTTGAGCTGTACAGAAAAATACGTCCCGGTGAGCCTCTCAGCGTAGAGAGTGCAGAGAGCCTTATCACTTCCATGTTCTTCGATCCCAGAAGATATGACCTTGCAAAGGTTGGAAGATATAAGTTTAATAAGAAACTTCATTTTAAGAACCGTATCAATGGACATATTCTTGCTGAAGATGTTGTTGATGAGACGACGGGCGAGATGATCGCAGCAGCAGGAACCAAGGTTGACCGCGAACTGGCAACCGAGATCCAGAACAGTGCAATTCCTTACGTTATCCTTCAGGTTGAGGAGCGCAATGTTAAGGTTCTTTCAAATATGATGGTGGATATTACTCACTTCATTGACTGTGATCCTGCAGAACTGGGTATTTCTGAGAACGTATACTATCCTGTTCTCAAGGAGATACTTGAGGAGTACACAGTTAAGAACGATCCTGAGGGCCTCGCAGAGACTATCAAGAAGAGGGTTCATGAGCTTATCCCCAAGCACATAACCAAGGAAGATATCATTGCTTCCATTAACTACAACATTCACCTTGAGTACGGTATCGGACATGATGACGATATCGATCACCTCGGAAACAGACGTATCCGCTGCGTAGGTGAGCTTCTTCAGAATCAGTACAGAATCGGTCTTTCAAGACTTGAGAGAGTTGTTCGTGAGAGAATGACAACTCATGATACAAGTGAGATATCTGCTCAGAGCCTTATCAACATCAAGCCTGTGCAGGCAGCTGTAAAAGAGTTCTTTGGTTCATCACAGCTGTCACAGTTCATGGATCAGAACAACCCTCTTGGTGAGCTTACACATAAGAGACGTCTTTCGGCTCTGGGACCCGGCGGTCTTTCAAGAGACAGAGCAGGATTCGAGGTTCGAGACGTTCACTATACACACTATGGACGCATGTGTCCCATTGAGACACCCGAAGGTCCTAACATCGGTCTTATCAACTCACTTGCAAGCTATGCGAGAGTCAATGAATATGGATTCATCGAGGCTCCTTACCGCAAGGTAGACCAGTCTGATCCCGAGAATCCCAAGGTTACCGATGAGGTTGAGTACCTTACAGCCGATGAGGAAGATAACTACCATGTAGCTCAGGCTAATACACCTCTTGATGCAGAAGGACACTTCAAGAGAAAGAACGTATCAGGAAGATACAAGGATGAGACATCCGAGTATCCGAAGAGAATGTTCGAATATATGGACGTGTCGCCCAGAATGGTATTCTCTGTGGCTACAGCGCTTATTCCTTTCCTTGAGAACGACGACGCTAACCGTGCGCTGATGGGATCTAACATGCAGCGTCAGGCTGTGCCGCTTCTGACCACTGAGGCTCCCGCAGTAGGAACTGGTATGGAGCGCAAGGCAGCTGTTGACTCAGGTGTGTGCGTTGTTGCAAGAAAGGCCGGAACGGTTGATTTTGTTGACAGCAAGCTCATTCAGATGACTTATGACGATGGAGAAAAAGAAGAGTTCCATCTAATCAAGTTCCAGAGATCCAACCAGAGCAACTGCTACAACCAGAGACCTATCGTATTTAAGGGTGACCACGTTGAGGCAGGACAGGTTATTGCTGACGGTCCTTCCACTTCACAGGGAGAACTCGGACTTGGTAAGAACCCTCTTATCGGCTTTATGACATGGGAAGGTTACAACTACGAGGACGCTGTTCTTCTTTCAGAGAGACTTGTTCGTGATGACGTATTTACGTCTGTACATATTGAGGAGTACGAGGCAGAGGCAAGAGAGACCAAGCTTGGACCGGAGGAGATAACCCGTGATGTTCCCGGCGTTGGTGATGATGCCCTCAAAGACCTTGATGACCGCGGAATCATCCGCATCGGTGCTGAGGTTCGTGCCGGTGACATCCTTGTGGGTAAGGTTACTCCTAAGGGAGAGACAGAGCTCACAGCTGAGGAGAGGCTCCTCAGGGCTATCTTCGGCGAGAAGGCAAGAGAAGTAAGAGACACTTCTCTTAAGGTTCCTCACGGTGAGTATGGTATCGTTGTTGATGCCAAGGTATTTACAAGAGAGAACGGCGATGAGCTTTCACCCGGTGTCAATCAGGCAGTTCGCATCTATATCGCTCAGAAGAGAAAGATCTCTGTAGGTGATAAGATGGCCGGACGTCACGGTAACAAGGGTGTCGTTTCAAGGGTGCTTCCTATTGAGGATATGCCATATCTTCCTAACGGCAGACCTCTTGACATCGTTCTTAACCCTCTGGGCGTGCCTTCACGTATGAATATCGGTCAGGTCCTTGAGATCCATCTTTCACTGGCTGCCAAGGCTCTTGGATTCAATATCGCAACACCTATCTTCGACGGTGCCAACGAGATTGATATTCAGGATACACTTGAACTTGCCAATGATTATGTAAACACTTCGTGGGAAGAGTTCGAGGCCAAGTACAAAGACCTCGTAGATCCCGATATCATGCAGTATCTGTCAGATAACAGAGATCACAGAGAGCTCTGGAAGGGTGTTCCTATCCATTCAGATGGTAAGGTTCAGCTCAGAGACGGCAGAACCGGACAGAAATTTGACAATCCGACAACAATCGGACATATGCATTATCTTAAGCTCCATCACCTGGTTGACGATAAGATCCACGCTCGTTCAACCGGCCCTTACTCACTGGTTACGCAGCAGCCTCTCGGTGGTAAAGCCCAGTTCGGCGGACAGCGTTTCGGAGAGATGGAAGTTTGGGCTCTTGAGGCTTATGGTGCAGCTTATACACTTCAGGAAATCCTTACAGTTAAGTCTGATGATGTAATCGGACGAGTTAAGACCTACGAAGCTATCATTAAGGGAGATAACATTCCTGATCCCGGTGTTCCGGAATCCTTTAAGGTTCTTCTTAAAGAGCTTCAGTCACTTGGACTTGACATCAAGGTTCTTCGTGAGGACAACACTGAAGTAGAGATTATGGAAAGCGTTGATTACACAGACTCTGATTATCGCTATGAGCTTGAAGGTGATACATCAGGACGCGATTACAGGCAGGAATCATTCGAGGCCAACGGATATACACAGCAGAGCTTCAACGATGAAGGCGAGCTGGTTAACGACGAGCCTGCAGACGATTTTGAGGGTGATTCCGATGACAGCTTCGAAGGTTCATTCGACGAAGAGTGATTGTTAACTGTTAATTGACGATTAAACATAGAAAAGAGGTAACGAATGTCTGATTCAACAATGAATAAAGCAATAAATGAAGCTTCAAGCGGCAGATCTACCCAGCAGCAGGTCTACCAGCCAATGACATTTGATTCAATAAAGATCGGACTTGCATCACCTGAGAAGATCAGAAGCTGGGCGCATAAGGTTGACGAGGAGAACAGAGGCGAGGTAACCAAGCCTGAGACCATCAACTACAGAACCCTGAAGCCTGAGAAAGACGGTCTTTTCTGCGAAAGAATCTTTGGACCTACCAAGGATTGGGAGTGTCACTGCGGCAAGTACAAGAAGATCAGATACAAGGGTGTTGTATGTGACAGATGCGGCGTTGAGATCACTAAATCCAGCGTTCGTCGTGAGAGAATGGGATACATTGAGCTCGCTGCTCCTGTTTCTCATATCTGGTATTTTAAGGGTATTCCCAGCAGAATGGGACTTATCCTTGACCTTTCACCCCGTGTACTGGAGAAGGTTCTCTACTTTGCTTCATATATAGTTCTTGATCCCGGAGAGACAAACCTTGAGTACAAGCAGGTTCTTTCTGAGAAGGATTACCAGGAAGCAAGAGAGCAGTTTGGTACCAAGTTCCGTGCAGGAATGGGTGCTGAGTCCATCAAGGAGCTCCTTCAGGCAATCAATCTTGAGGAGGAGTACAAAGAACTCAAGGACGGTCTTGAGTCTTCAAGCGGACAGAAGAGAGCAAGGATCATCAAGAGACTCGAGGTGGTTGAGGCTTTCAGAGAATCCGGCAATGACCCTGCATGGATGATCTTGGACTGCATACCGGTAATTCCTCCGGATCTTCGCCCTATGGTTCAGCTGGACGGTGGAAGATTTGCAACATCAGATCTCAATGACCTTTACAGAAGGATCATAAACAGAAACAACAGACTTAAGAGGCTTCTCGATCTTGGCGCACCTGACATCATCGTGCGCAACGAAAAGAGAATGCTTCAGGAAGCTGTTGATGCACTTATTGATAACGGCAGAAGAGGAAGACCTGTTACAGGTCCCGGAAACAGGGCCCTTAAGTCCCTCTCAGACATGCTTAAAGGTAAGAGCGGAAGATTCCGTCAGAACCTTCTCGGTAAGCGTGTTGACTACTCAGGACGTTCCGTTATCGTAGTAGGACCTGAACTTAAGATTTATCAGTGTGGTCTTCCCAAGGAGATGGCAATTGAGCTCTTTAAGCCTTTCGTTATGAAGGAGCTTGTTTCCAGAGGAATATCACAGAACATAAAGAATGCCAAGAAGCTCGTTGAGCGTCTCGATGAGCAGGTTTGGGACGTACTTGAGGATGTTATCAAAGAGCATCCTGTAATGCTTAACCGTGCCCCTACACTGCACAGACTTGGTATTCAGGCGTTTGAGCCCATACTTGTTGAAGGTAAGGCTATCAAGCTTCACCCTCTTGCATGTACACCTTTCAACGCCGACTTCGACGGAGACCAGATGGCGGTTCATCTCCCTCTGTCAGTTGAAGCACAGGCTGAGTGCAGATTCCTTATGCTCTCACCCAACAACCTCCTGAAGCCTT
>CAMNOS010000154.1 GCA_946546925.1 uncultured Butyrivibrio sp. | reverse complement strand
AAGATAGAAAAGGAGTGACAAGCTGATGGAAACAAGAGAACTTACATGTATCGGATGTCCCATGGGATGCCTTCTTACAGTTACTTTGGACAATGGAGAAGTTACGGAAGTTAAGGGCAACACCTGTGCAAAGGGTGACATCTACGCAAGAAAAGAAGTAGTCAATCCCACAAGGATAGTAACAAGCACCATCAAGATCGAGGGTGGCAACAAGGAGAGGGTTTCAGTCAAGACTGCCAACGACATCCCCAAGAGCAAGATCTTTGAAGTTATGAAGGACATCGACGCAGCAGTTGTCAAGGCACCTGTTAAGATCGGTGATGTACTTGTAAAAGATGTTGCCGGAACCGGCGTTGACGTGATTGCAACAAGAAATATCGAAACTGCATAAAAAAGTATTGAAAACGATTAAGCAATGGATTAGAATACAAGGTGTACTAGGATAACTAGTACACCTTGTATTGTTTTTGCACACATTTCTTTACATGTGTAGCTTTTTGTTAGGACATGAGGAACGACAGTATGAATCTTATCAACTATCAGGATAGCAGGCCTATCTACGAACAGATTGTTGAGAATTTTAAAACTCAGATGTACAAAGGAATCCTGCAGGAGGGAGATCAGATGCCTTCTGTGAGGAGCCTTGCCGTGGAGCTCTCTACCAATCCCAACACTGTTCAGAAGGCATATACAGAGCTGGAGCGACAGGGATTTATTTATACTGTCAAGGGACGGGGGAATTTCGTCAAGGGAGATGTTCTTTTAAAAGAAAACAAAAAGAACGAACTGGTCAGGCAGATTGTAACACTATTTAGTGAGGCCGTTGAAATAGGTATTCCTGTGGATGAACTTGTCGCTGAGATCAAAGAACATCTTGAAAAAATAAAAGGTGGGGAGGAGAAGCATGATTGAGTTAATAGACCTTGAAAAATCATTTGACCGGATAAAAGCAGTCAATCGTGTAGGACTTAGCATTCTGGACGGCGAAGTCTTCGGACTTGTGGGGACCAACGGCGCCGGTAAGAGCACGATCCTCAGGATCCTGGCCGGAGTCATAAAGCCGGATGCCGGAATCGTGCTTGTGGACAAGAGACCTGTGTATGACAACCTGGAAGTCAAGAGAGATATCTTTTACATATCTGATGATCAGTATTTCCTTCCGGCATCGACACCCGAGGAGATGGCAGTGTACTATGAGCAGATCTACCCGGGATTTGATAAGCTCAAGTTTTTTAAGCTCTGCACCGGATTCGGTCTTGATACAGGCAGGAGGATCAGCACTTTTTCAAAGGGGATGAAAAAACAGGTATCGATCCTTCTTGGCATCTGTGCAGGAACCAAATACATCCTGTGCGATGAGACCTTCGACGGTCTCGATCCGGTTGTGAGGCAGGGAGTGAAGAGCCTTTTTGCCGGTGAGATGGCAGACAGGGGACTTACACCTGTGATCGCTTCCCACAACTTAAGGGAGCTCGAAGACATCTGCGACCACATAGGACTTCTCCACCAGGGAGGCGTCATCCTCTCTGAGGACATAGAGGACATGAAGTTAAGGCTCCAGAAGGTACAGTGCGTCTTTCAGAGTGAAGAGGAAGAGAAGATCGCAACTGACGGGCTGGAAATTCTTTTGCATGAAAAGAGAGGAAGGCTATCTACTTATACAATAAGAGGAACAAGGGAGGAAGTGGAAGAGGCCTTTAAGAGAGGCAACCCCGTATTCTTCGAGGTTCTTGCTCTTTCCCTTGAAGAAATCTTTATCAGCGAGACGGAGGTGGTTGGGTATGACATCCGCAAATTTGTCCTTGGGTGAAAGAATCAAAAACAACAGAATGTATATCGCAAGAACGCTCTGGACCAGCCTGGTTGCCCTGCCGTTTTTTGCAGCCTACTTCATACTTGGCGTGATCATGATGGTATCGAGGTCCATCAACTATGCGGCGATATACAATCAGTCGCAGGAAGTCCTGGCCGGTGAGAAGCTTGCAGCTGTTGAGCGCATTACGGGAATGAATTCCATAGCCTGGATCATGGTGGCCGGATGTGCAGTGATGTTTGCACTTCAGGGTTTTTCCTATGTGTTTAACATAAGCCAGATTGATTTTTACTTAAGCCAGCCCACAACCAGGGCTCAGAGGATAAGGAAGAACTTTGTCAATGCCCACGCTACTTTCCTTATGATGTACATTGGATGTGAAGTAGTGGCGCTCATAATCGCAGCGGCCATGGGAGCAGTTAACAGCAACGTACTTCTGTCTGCCGTGATTGAGACTGTCCGCGCTTTTATACTGTTTTTTACATATTACAATATAACGGTCCTTGCCGTTATGCTCAGCGGTTCACTTCCGATAGCAATACTTCTGACGGCCGGTTTTGCCTTTATATCGATCATCATTTCCGGTGAAGTGATGCTGTTTAAAAGCATATTCTTTGCCACCTACAGCGCATCGGAGCCAATGAATGTGATCCTCTCGCCTCTGTATGACCGGATAGCTTCTATGGGCAGCCTGTTCACGGACAATCTCTCAGGTGCGTTACAAAAGAGCGGATATATCAGTGACAGCCTGAGGAAGATAGGACTTTTGGAACTCGACACTATAATAGTGGGAATCATCGCATTTATAGCGGTTCTTATCTTTTCGGGATTCAGAAAAACTGAGCATGTGGGGCAGAGCATACCGATCCGTCCTTTCAGATGGTTCATCAAGATTCTGGTGTGCATTCTGATCGGACTTGGAAGCGGATATTTTGTATATCTCCTATATTCCGGCGTTTGGAATTCAAGGCTCTATATGATGATGTGTATAGTAATGGTGCTTGCCACAATTCTTACAGGCTGCGTCACGGAGGTCATCCTTGAGGGCAACATCAGGAGGATGTTCAAGGGAATGGCACAGACCATTATGGGGATCGCTATTGTTGTCCTGGTGTTTGTGATATACAGAGGGGACCTTCTTGGATTCGACAGCTTTGTGCCTGCACCCGATAAGGTTGCAAGCTGCGCATTCAAGCTCTATACCAACAGCTTCAACTACTTTGATTCCATAAACGGAGGGCGCTACGAGTTTGATACCTCAGAGTACATGGAGATAACTGATATCGAGGATTTCCTGACTGTAGCCAGAGCCGGAATGACAACCCAGAGAGAGGTTTCGAGTGCTTCTCAGGAAGGCAGATATCCTGACGAGGGATATCAGGCGGAAATAATCTACAGGATGAAGAACGGCAAAAAGATCTACAGGCAGATCACAATCCCTTACGACACAGTGGATGAGAGTATGGACAGGATCCTGTCGAGCGAGGCGTACAAGAAGGGCGCCTTTGAAGTATTCCACGATGAGATCATAAGAGAAGTCATGGCTAAGGCTGGCAGCAAGACTCTGACCTTTGTCACACCCACCAATAGCAGCTCCACCAAGGACTTTGATTACGCCGAGGTGAGCGACGCCTACAGGCAGGATGTACTTGACAATTACAGCTTTCTTGAAGTTAAGAACAAAATGCCTGTTGCATCTGTTGAGCTTGAAGTGAACGGTGAATCATATGCTTACGGCACTCTGGAAGTTTACGATAACTACACCAATACCATTTCACTGATGAAGAAATATGGTATATACTCAGATAGTGCGATAAATCCTGAGGATATTCAGAAGATTGTGATCACCAATTACTATCCGGGACATGACATGGACACAGAAGATTATCAGGACATAACTGAGGATCTTGAGTCAACAAGCGTAACTTACACAGAAAAAGACAAAATTAAGGCTGTTCTTGAAGCAGCCATCTCCACTGATTACTACAACCAGTGGTACAACTACAATAATAACAACAGCGGATACTCAATTGAGGTCTACAAAAACGGGGAGATGTATTCTGCTGCGTACTATACATTTTTAAAGGGAAAGGTTCCTGGTTTTGTTGCGGAAGATACGAACAGATAAATTGAATAGGAGAATGACGGCCACCAAAAAGAGAAAGATGATCTCCTGGCTCTTTCTTCTGCCGTCACTTCTGGGTGTCTTTTTATTCTTTGTGGCACCGTTCTTTGTGGTTATCTATTATTCTCTGATAGACAACCCCATACAGAAGAACTTTGTGGGCTTTAAGAATTTCGTCAATGTCTGGGGCAACTCGGCGTTTCGGCAGGCGGGGATCAACACACTAAGGTTCTCACTGGTTGCGGTTCCGCTGGCTGTTTTGCTGTCGCTCTTTCTTGCGGCGGTGATGGAGTCCAGGATTCCGGGAAGGAGCTATTTCAGGACCTTTTTCTTAAGTCCCCTGATGGTTCCTACTGCTTCAGTTGTGCTGATCTGGCAGGTGCTCTTTAACTACAACGGAATCGTCAATAATATAAGGATGCTTTTCGGTGCAGGCAAGATTGATTTTCTTAAGTCCGATCAGGCGCAGGTGGTTATCGTGGTTCTCTTTTTATGGAAGAATCTGGGCTATAACATGATCCTGTTCATGGCGGCACTGGCAAGTATCCCCAAGGATCTTCTGGAGGTTGCATCCCTAGAGAACGCCTCCAAATTTCAGGTGTTCTGGTATATCAAGGTCAGGTACATGTCATCTACGATCCTTTTCGTGGCGATCATGTCGCTTATCAATTCCTTCAAGGTATTCAGGGAAGTATACCTGATGACTGGGGATTATCCCTACAGCAGCCTGTATATGCTGCAGCACTTTATGAACAACACCTTTGCTTCACTGGACTACCAGAAGCTGTCTGCGGCGGCGATAATCATGTTCGCGGTGGTGACCGGTCTTGTTTACATCATGTACCAGGTTGAGAATTTCTACGGAAAAGATCTGGAGGGATAGTGATGATAACAAGAGACAGACAGCGCGCTCTTAAGAGGAAGAAGCGCATAGATACAATCAAAACCGTGATAGTTACGATGATGGCAGTCATGTTCGCAATAGTTTTCCTGACACCTATCGTACTTACGATAACCAACTCGTTCATGTCACCGTCTGAGATAAGCGCCAACTACGGAAGCATTTTTGCAACAACGGAAAAGGGCGGCAAGGTCTTTGTGAGTAAGACCGTTAACCTCAAGCTCATTCCGGATATGATAACGTTTTCACAGTATTTCACGGTGCTCCTGAAGAGCCCTGAATACCTGTTCAAATTCTGGAACTCGATCTTATATGTACTGCCTATAGTAATTGTTCAGCTTGGAATCGCCACACTGGCTTCCTACGGCTTTGCAAGATATGACGGGAGGCTCAAAAGAGCAATTTTTTTCCTGTACATCATCGTGATGCTGATGCCGTATCAGGTCACACTTGTGCCAAACTTTCTGGTATCAAGGTCACTTGGAATATACGGGACGAGATGGTCCATACTTCTTCCGGGGTTCTTTTCACCCTTTGCGGTGTATCTTCTTACCAAGTTCATGAAGAGGATACCGACGGAAGTAATGGAGGCGGCATCCATAGACGGCGCGGATGAGTGGATGATATTTTCAAGGATATGCATGCCACTTTGTAAGGGAGGACTTGCATCAATAGCGATCCTGGTATTCTTTGATTACTGGAATATGGTGGAGCAGCCGCTGATTCTTTTGCCTGATTCAGATCTCCATCCGCTGTCGGTGTTTTTGTCCAAGATCAATACAGGTGAGATAAGTCTGGCGTTTGCCGTGGCAGTAATATACCTGGTGCCGCCGCTTCTCATTTTCCTGTACGGGGAGGACTATCTGGTAGAGGGAATTTCCTACCAGGGAGGAATAAAGGGTTAAGAAGTTTAGTTTATGTTTAGGGAGAGTGTTATGTCAGAAGAAATAATTGTAAAAGAGAACACTGAGCTTGCGGGTGAAGACGGAGGTAAGAAAGAGCCGCAGAAAACCGGCAGAAAGGACATGGTCAAGAACGTGGCCATCGGATTTCTGTCCGTGATGCTGCTTCTTACTTTCTTTTCCAATACGATCATGAACTACTCGCTGCCGCAGGTGTCGACAAGCCAGATATCAAGCGGTTCCATCAGCCCTCAGATAAGAGGTACGGGAACCGTGAGCGCAGAAGATCCATATAATGTCACACTCAAGGAGACCAGGAAGATCTCAGGCGTAGCGGTAAAAGAGGGCGCTCATGTTAATGTGGGCGACGTGATCTATTACCTTGAAGACAAGGAATCGACGGAGCTGTCTGATGCAAAAGATGAGCTTGACAAGATGGAGCTTACATACGAGCAGTCGCTCTTTTCAGGAGATATTCCTAACAACGTGATCACCAATGTGAGAAACGGCAAGAATACTACTTATGATACATATCAGAA
>CAMNOS010000153.1 GCA_946546925.1 uncultured Butyrivibrio sp. | reverse complement strand
CTGTAGAAAGGAACCTTCTTCTTACCAATTCTCTTTAATCTGATCTTTACTGCCATTTTAAATTTCCTCCATAAATATAAATGAATAATTGTTATCTATATGCATGTTGTATACATATCAAAAGAATTTACTGCCGCCTCCGAAGGGGTTTCCGAAGCCGCCGAATTTGCCAAAGCCGCGCTTCTTGCCGCCCATAAGCCCCGGCATCTGCTTCATCATCTTGTTCATCTGTTCAAACTGCTTGATGAAGCGGTTCACATCTGCAATGTCATTACCTGAACCCTTTGCTATCCTGTACTTCCTCTGAGGTGACATAAGCTTGGGATTCCTTCGCTCTTCAGGAGTCATGGAAAGAACTATTGCTTCCATTCTTGCAAGAGTCTTCTCATCAGGCAACTGGTCCTCATTGATCTTGCCCATTCCGGGAAGCATTCCCATGATGGCACCCAAACCGCCGAGATTGCGCATCTGCTTCATGCTCTCAAGATACATCTCGAAATCGAGCTTGCCCTTTTTCATCTTCTGGGCCATCTCTTTTTCTTTTTCTGCATCCATCTGAGCATTGGCTTCAACAGCCTTGTCGATAAGACTCAGCACATCACCCATGCCGAGGATCCTGCTCGCCATTCTGTCCGGGTAGAACTGCTCAAGGTCTGACAGCTTCTCACCCATACCCACATAGAGTATAGGCTTACCGGTTACGCTCTTAGCTGAAAGAGCCGCACCTCCTCTTGAATCGCCGTCCATCTTGGAGAGAACGATTCCGTCTATTCCGACCTTCTCATTGAACTGCTCAGCGACATTGACAGCTTCCTGACCGGTCATGGCATCAACAACAAGCAGCGACTGGTGAACCGTAACCGCATTCTTGATGTCTACAAGCTCTTCCATCATGGCTTCATCGATCTGAAGTCGTCCGGCTGTATCGATGATTACAACATTGTTGCCGGAGAGCCTGGCCTTATCCATGGCAGCCTTGGTGATGTCCACAGGGCTTACGCCCGTACCCATTTCAAAGAAGTCAACTTCCTGCTTCTGTGCATTGACCTTGAGCTGTTCGATAGCTGCGGGTCTGTATACGTCACAGGCAACCAGCATTGGCTTTCTGCCCTTCATCTTGAGCTTGCCTGCGATCTTGGCTGCAGTGGTGGTCTTACCTGAACCCTGAAGACCGCACATCATGATGACTGTGATTTCGTTGACCGGCTGAAGCTTGAGCTCTGTTGTCTCAGATCCCATGAGCTTTGTCATCTCTTCATTGACGATCTTGATGACCATCTGCCCGGGATTCAGACCGTTTAAGACATCCTCACCTACGGCTCTCTCCTGTACGGAAGACACGAACTGCTTGACAACCTTGAAACTCACATCGGCTTCAAGGAGTGCCATCTTGACTTCCTTCATGGCAAGCTTGACATCCTCTTCGGTAAGTCTTCCCTTGCCCTTCAGGTTCTTAAATACATTCTGTAGTTTATCCGTAAGACTTTCAAAAGCCATTAAGTAAGCTCCTCTATAATACTTTTGGAAATACCGATTGTCTTCTCTTTGAGATCGGCAAGGTCACTTGCGCTCTCAGAAGCTGCACTGAGCTCCTCAGCCCTCTTTTTGATGGCATCAAAGCGCCTTATCATGTGAAGCTTGTCTTCGTATTCCTGAAGAGTTCTTGTGCATCTCTTAATAAGGTCATGAACACCCTGCTTGCTGATACCGTGCTCGTCAGCAATCTCGGTAAGGGACATGTCGTCGTATACCGCAGCTTCATATATCTGTTTCTGATGGTCTGTCAGAAGCTCACCGTAGAAATCATACAGCAGGCCCTGTTCAACGATCTTCTCCATTGAAAACCTCTTTTCCTTAATGCACAAAGCATATATTATACAAAAAAGATATGGCTGTCAAGTATTTTTTCTTGACGGTCATATCTTTATCTCTGACGGCAGTATTCCAAGCTGGTTCTTGAAGGCCCTGCTGAATGATGAATAGTCCCTGAAGCCACATTCAAGGCAGGCAGCCGTGGCAGCCATTCCGTCGTAGATAAGGTCCCTCGCAAGGAGTATCCTCTTTTCAGAAATATATCTGTGTATTGAGTAGCCGGTCTCGTTTTTGAAAACTCTCATCATATGATACTTGCTCATATAGAAGTGGTCCGAGAGTATATCGATTGAGAGATTGTCTGTCAGGTGGTTATTGATGTACTCGATGAGCTCAATAACCTTCCTGTTGTATCTCGCCTCGTCACTAAAGCACTTCTCCTGTGCCATACAGCTCTTGTTAAAGAGTATCAGCGCCCTGAATACATCTATCCTGGTTGTAAGTCTCCCTGCATAGTCCGACTTTTCTCTGGAAAGATCAGCCTCGATACATTTAAAGAGGTCATAGACCCCTGCGCTGTAGCTTGCAGGAAACCTCACCACATGGCTCTTTTTGGAAAAAGACATCTCGAATGCGTCAAGAAGTCCGTACTCCTTGAGAAAATCGTCCTTGAGATACAGTATCATCCTGTCATAGATGCTGCCCTTTTCTTCAAATACGGGCCTGTGGATCATAAATCTGTTTACAAGCACAAAATCGAAGGGCTTAAGCTCATACTCCAGCCCTTCGATCAGATATTTAACTTCGCCGGAAAGAACAAGGATCAGCTTGTGAAAATCGTGGTAGTGATAGGGAATCTCAGTCTTTTCACTGCTCCTGATGTGAAAGAAATGAAAGTCCTCATCAAGATAACCCTTCTGTTCATAGGCTTCATATGTCAATGATGAGTCAAACAGGTCATTCATGTGTATAATCCGTCAAACAAATGTTGAGATCCACATCTCCGTCAATTCCGTCAACTCTTCCGGATGAGGTGAACTGCCAGATGTCAAAGTGATAGGGGTAATAAAGCGGCAGACCGTAGTAAGCGATCCAGATACCGTAGTCGTCCACATTCTCGGCATTCATAAGAAGTGTAAAAGATTTGACATTGCCATAGATCATCGGTGTGTATCCTGCATTCCTGACAGTGTCACAAAATGTCCTGGCAACTGCCTCATACTCCTGTGTTGTCATGTTGGCTGTTCTCGCCGAATCCGACTCTGCTGATTCTATGTCGATGACAACCGGGTATGTTATCTTGTAGGGTTCGATCTGATCTAAGATTATCTGAACTTCTTCTTTGGCTTCTTCTTCATTGAGTGCCTGAGAATAGAAATATACCCCGACGTCAATTCCATTTTCTGTAGCGCCTTCAACGTTGTCCTTGAAACAGTCATCTGTGAGAAGCTTCCCTTCAGTCGTTCCCCGTAGGCCTGCACGAACGATTGCAAAATCAACGCCTGCAGCGGCAACCTTCTCCCAGTCTATATTGCCCTGGAACCTGGACACATCCACGCCTTTTTTGACTTCAACAGTTGAATCGTCCCCGACATACTCAAGGAATCCATCCTCACCGACCTCGAAGTCAGTCTCAAGAAATCCGTGGTGCTCAATATTGTCGGTGATAGGGAAGAAATAATACCTGCCGGAGCTTGCGACAACCATCTGCTCAGGAAACAACGATCTGATGGCACTGGTTGCACCGTCTCCGTTTTCAAGCTTCTCCTGTATCATCTGCTTGATCGAATTCCTTGTGTTCTCTTCAGCTTCAAGGGTTGCCGTCTCTATGAGTTTGTTGGCCTCAGCCTCTGTATAGAAACCCTCAGCATTAAGTGCGTCAAGTTCACTCAGAGCTGCTTCTTCCTGCCTCTGAAGAGTCGCATTCTTGATAAGAAGGACAATACTGAGAGAAAGCCCCATGAGTGCCACAAGGCTTAAGAATATGATGGATATGACATTGTGTGTATTTCTAACGCCTCTGCGCTCTCTTGCTTCAGGTTGGTTTTTGCTCATAAGTTACATTCTCTCGTCAAAATAGCTCTTATAGCCCTCTCCGAAGATCTCGCTGGCACTTGATACTATCATAAACGCATCGGGATCCTCTTCCCTTACAATATCCTCAGCAAGGGGAGAAAGCCTCTTTTTGATAGCGCACATAATGACCTTCTTATCATCACCGCTGTACGCTCCCTGCGCATATACATGGGTTGCACCTATATCCAGCTCCGTAAGAAGCCTTGCGGTAATAATATCCGGTCTTGCAGAGATGATATAAAGGAGCTTGGCTTCGTCCTTGCCGTAAAGAACATAGTCGACAACGGCACTTGTCACCAGCACCGAAAGAAACGAATACATCGCCGCAGCCAGGTCGTGAAAAACAAAGGCTGCGATTATGAGGACGAATACGTCGGTCAGGATGTAGAGAATCCCGGTCTTAATGTGCGGATATTTAAGTCTTAACAGTTTAATTATAACATCAGTGCCGCCGCTTGTAGCATGGCATTTAAAAATAAGGCCTATCGCAAGGGCAGTCATGGCACTTCCGCAGGTGACAGCCAGGATGATGTCGTGTATCACGAACTGTCCGAAAAACTTTGTACACAAATCTGTAAACAAAGAGATCATCGCAGTTGCATATATCGTAGAAATGGTAAATCTCATTCCGAATTTCCATATTGCAACCACAAGAAGCGGAATATTGAGAAGCCAGAACCACAGACCTGTTCCGATAGGCGCCAGTCTGTTAAGGACAATGGCAAGACCTGTCATTCCGCCGGGAGCCACATTATTGGGATCTATCAAAAGAGATGTTCCCACACCGTAGATAAGTGCCGCAAAAGTTATGATAATGTACTCTCGTACTCTTTTCTTAACGCTATTCTTTTGTAACTTCATTTAAATATTGGTCCTTACAATCCTCGGCTTATAGCCGTTTTTGTTGAGTGCATCAAGAATCTGGTTCTTGTGCTCTGTTCCGAAGGTCTCGAGTGTGATCCTCAGTTCAACCTCAGCGCTTCTGTTTATGGATACAAACTGGTTGTGCTCAAGCTTGATAACATTGCCCTTAACCTCAGCAATGATACCGGAAACTCTTGAGAGTTCTCCCGGCTTATCAGGCAAAAGAACCGATACAGTAAATATCCTGTCTCTCATAATAAGTCCCTGCTGGACTACTGAAGACATGGTAATGATATCCATGTTGCCGCCCGACAGTACGCAGGCAATCTTCTTATCTTTGACATCAAGCTGCTTGAGTGCCGCAACAGAAAGAAGTCCTGAGTTCTCCACCACCATCTTGTGGTTCTCAACCATGTCAAGGAATGAGACAACAAGATCCTCATCAGGTACTGTTATAATGTCGTCAAGATTCTTTTGAATATAAGGGAAAATGTGCTCACCAGGTGTCTTGACAGCTGTACCATCGGCAATTGTATTAACCCCGGGAAGAGTCACAACATGTCCTGCCTTCAGTGATTCCTGCATGCAGTTGGCGCCTGCAGGCTCAACACCTATCACTTTGATCTTGGGGTTTAAGAGCTTGGCCAGCGTGGATACACCTGTTGCCAGGCCGCCTCCGCCGATTGGCACCAGAATGATGTCAACAGTCGGAAGCTCCTTGATGATCTCCATCGCTATGGTTCCCTGACCGGTAGCCACGTCCAGATCATCAAAGGGATGAACCAGGGTATATCCGTGCTCTTTGGCAAGTTCCAGAGCCTTCTCGTAGGCTTCGTCATAGACGTTGCCGTGAAGAACCACTTCCGCGCCAAGAGCCTTGGTCCTGTTGACTTTAATAAGAGGAGTGGATGTGGGCATACAGATTGTAGCCTTGACACCATACTGCCTTGCGGCATATGCAACGCCCTGGGCATGGTTGCCGGCAGAAGCCGTGATCAGTCCCTTTTTCCTCTCTTCATCAGACAATGTGGTAATCTTGTAATAAGCTCCCCTTACCTTGTAAGCCCCGGTCCTCTGAAGGTTCTCAGGTTTTAAATAAACCTTGTTGCCGGTTGACTGGCTCCAGTAATCGCTGTAAATAAGCTTGGTATCCAGCGTTACCTTTTTCACATCTTCATAGGCCTGCTCGAACTTATCAAGGGTCATCTTTTCTTCTGTCATTTGTTTCTCCTCCCAAACAATTACTCTCCAAATAGCGCATCAACAAACTGTGCCGGATTAAACCTCTCAAGGTCGTCAAGTCCCTCGCCCACACCCACGTATTTGACAGGGATGTTGAGTTCGGAAACGATAGCCACGGCTATTCCCCCCTTGGAAGTGCCGTCCAGCTTGGTCAGCACGATACCTGTCAGAGCAGCGGCTTCACCGAATTCCCTGGCCTGCATTATTGCATTCTGGCCGGTGGTGCCGTCAAGAACTATGAAGTTCTCTCTGCATATACCGGGAAGCTCTTTGTCAATTATCCTGTTCATCTTGGCAAGTTCTTCCATCAGGTTCTTTTTATTGTGAAGCCTTCCGGC
>CAMNOS010000152.1 GCA_946546925.1 uncultured Butyrivibrio sp. | reverse complement strand
GTACGCTGCGTGAATCAGTCCAGCCTAAACACCTGCTTCATCTGCTTCTGGGCGCCGGTTTTCTCATCCTTTTCAAGGATCAGAATACCTTTCATGTGCTCATCCCATCTTTTTACAACATCGCTTTCCGCCTGAGTCCTGCCGGCGAATTCTATGCCCTTTTCACACTCATAGTAGCCGAAAACATCTGCGTCGTATTCCGGATCGTCATATTCGTACATGAATATACTGTAGTTGCAGATCCCGGCCTGCTTTAAGAGATCTTTCATCTCAGGCCAGATCTCATCATGATTCTTAATATACTGTTCCTTTTTCCCTTTTAAAACTTTTCCCTTCCATGCATATCTTTCCATAGTTTTTTCTCCTTCTATGGTCCTAAGCGGGACTTGCGTCATTGATTCCTTAGGACAGTCTACAGTTTTATCACTTGCTTTATACTATCAATACTTCGTTTGAATCGTCAGTTCTTGTGTCTATACCAAGCTTCCTGGCCCGCCTTACGCACTCATCTACAGGAATATCTCTCATGCCGGGCTCGGGTTCATAGAACCGCATCAGGAAGCTGTCCAGTTCATCATAGGTCAGGTCATCGTCAGGCCTGAAAAAGAGCTTATTGCCTTCTTCTCTGACAGTTGCCGGATCTATAAGATTTTCAGAAATAAGTGCTTCCACATATCCGCTGTCCCATTCATTATATCGAATATCTGCAAACTTTCCAATGTCTGAAAGTATAGTGGCTGACTCCTCTTTTTCGGAGTTATTGATGACAACGAGCTTTTTTTGAAGATGCACTCTACGATGAACTCTCTCAGAAGTATCTCGATGCAGAATATCAGGATATCATCGACGAGAGACAGCAGATGTTCGATGATGGATCAACAACAAGACTTCAGTAAGGATCAGTCAGTCTTACTGATCATGACCGAAAAATGACAGTTGGCGTTCTGCATATGCAGGGCGCCATTTTTTGCATTACAATTGTATCATCAACAGGATTAAGCTTTTCCCGAATTCAGGGATCGTTTTTAGAAAGGATACGAAGATGCAGAAGATTAATTTCGGAAGTGACTGGACTTATAAAAGAATTGATGTCGAGGATACCTATAAAGAGGTAACTCTGCCCCATGATGCAATGCTGTGCGAGAAGAGGAGCGTAGACAACCCGGGAATCCACAATCTTGGCTATTTCGAGGGCCATGACTACGAGTACAAAAAGACATTCAATCTTCCAAAGGGTTACTTAGACAAAACTGTGGTTTTCGATTTTGAGGGAGTATACCATTCCCCTGAAATCTACATAAACGGTAAGCTCAGTGCCTCATGGGACTACGGCTACACCGAAAGATCTTTTGCACCGGATAATCTTAGATTCGGAGAGAAAGAAGAGAATACCAATGAGATAAAAGTCATCGTGCACAATGCAGATCAGCCCAACAGCAGATGGTACTCAGGCTCGGGAATCTACAGACCTGTGTGGATGTACGTTGGTGATAAGGCTCACATCAAAGAAGACGGAATCAGAGTAAGGACGATCAGTACTGAGCCTGCGGACAAGACATGTACCAGAGGAAATGCTGTAATAGGGATCACGATTGATACATCAGAAGAGGGAGTATGCGAGTATGCCATCCTCTCAAAGGACGGGACAGTTGTTATTGACGGTGCCGCAGAAAGCGGAAGGGAAGTTAGAGCGCTTCTTAAGGACGTGATGCTCTGGAGCGCTGCAAGCCCCTCTCTTTATACCCTCAAGGTGAAGTTCAAAAATGATCTCGACATGGTGACATTTGGAATAAGGACACTTAGCTGGGACAGGGAACAGGGGCTCAGGGTCAACGGAAAGAGGATACTTCTGCGCGGTGCCTGCATCCATTCCGACAACCAGCTCCTCGGTGCGGTCACTGACCCGGATGCGGAGGAAAGAAGGGTAAGGCTTCTTAAGAAGTGGGGCTACAATGCCATCAGATCTGCGCACAATCCCTGCTCCAAGTACCTTCTTGATGCCTGCGACAAGTACGGCATGTATATGATGGATGAGTATGTTGACATGTGGTACATTCACAAGAACAAGTACGACTATGCATCTCTTATGGAAAAGAACTATCGTGAAGATTTAAAGTCCATGGTGGATAAGGACTACAATCACCCTTGCGTAATTATGTATTCCACAGGAAATGAAGTTGCAGAAACAGGCCAGGAGAGGGGCATTAAGCTCACGAAGGATATGACCGGATATCTCCACAGTCTCGATGCTACAAGACCTGTCAGCTGCGGAGTCAATATCTTTTTTAACTTCCTCTTTTCCATGGGAATGGGTATCTACAGCGACGAAAAGGCTGAAAAAGATGCGGATGCAGGTAAGAAAAAGAAAGCTGTCGGAAGTGAGTTCTACAACCAGATGGCAGGTGTTTTCGGCGATACCTTCATGAAGATGGGGGCTACCATATACCCCTGCGACCTAAGGACCAGGGATGCATATGCTAACATGGATATTGCAGGCTATAACTACGGCATCCTCAGGTACAAGGGTGACCTTAAGAAGTACCCAAAGAGGCTTATCCTTGGAAGCGAGACCTTCTGCAATGACGCCTACAAATTCTATGAATTTGCCAAGAGAAATCCTGGAGTTGTGGGAGATTTTGTCTGGGCAGGAATGGACTACATAGGTGAAGCAGGGATCGGCTCCTGGGAGTACGAGGACTACGCGCCGAAGGGAGCGGACGATGCCGGGTGGCTCACAGCAGGTTCAGGACGACTTGATATCACGGGCAAAGAGAACGGCGAGGCATACTACACAAGAGTTGCCTTTGACAGAGAAAAAGGGCCCATCATCGCGGTAAGGCCGGTGTACCAGATGGGTAAGCACTCGCCCTCAGCCTGGAAGATGACGGATGCAATACGAAGCTGGTCCTACAGGGGATGCGAAGGAAATACAGCTGATGTCGAGGTTTATGCAAGAGCTGAGGAGACAGAACTTTTTGTAAACGGCGTATCCTGCGGCAGGAAGAAGGGTAAAGACTGTGTATTCAGGTTCAAAGTACCCTACAGGAGTGGAGATATAGTTGCTGTTTCCTATGACAGGAACGGACATGAGATCGGAAGAGACAAGCTCAGCACTGCCGGGAGCGATCGCATACTGACGATAAAGCCGGAGAGTGAGAGCGTAAAGAAGGGACATCTGTCATACGTGCGCCTTACTTTTACGGACTCAAACGGCGTATGGAAGCCGATGGAGAAGGACAGGATCAAGGTCACTGCAAAGGGCGGGCAGCTGGTGGCTCTCGGTAATGCATGCCCCTACAATCCAGACGGGTATCTGAAAGATGAGACCTTTACATACTACGGCGAGATGCTGGCAGTTGTAAGAGCAGGAGACGGGGAAGAGATAACTCTTTTGGCAGAGTGCTCTGACGGCAGGAAATTTGAGTGCAGTATTCCTGTAGTATGAGAACGACCTGGCAGTTCAGGCGGATATCTGTATACAAGATCAGTTGAACCGGATTAAGTAGACTAAAAGGATATTGGGATGTTTAGAATATCACGTTTTACAATTGAAGATCTAGAGAACGGGTGTGTGACCGACAACAGAAGTCCTGTATTTAAGTGGTCCTTTGAAAGCGACAGGAATGAGGTAAATGTTGCTTCTCAGAAGCTGACCGTCGGCAGCGCGGAAAAAGATATAAAAGAGGGTCAGAGCTTTACTTATGAAGATGCTAAGCTCCTTCCCTATACAATATATAAAGCACGTCTCTTTGCTGTAAGTGACAGCGGAGAAACTGCCGAAAAGAGCATTTTCTTTGAGACCGGCAAAATGGACACAGGCTGGGTGGGCAAGTTCATCACAGACGGAGATTACAGATTTACAGAAAAAAAGGTCTCCCCCAAAGTGATGGTCTTCAGGAAAAAGTTTGATGTGTCAGGCAGGATTCAAAGAGCAGTCATCTATTCAACAGCCATCGGAATGTACAGACTGGACCTTAACGGCAGTAAAGTCGGCGAAGATTTTTTTGCTCCGGGATTTACATCTTACAGGACGAATCTTCAGTACCAGACCCTGGACATCACGGATATGTTAAAAGAAAGCAATACTCTTCTGGCTACTGTCTCAGGCGGATGGGCTGTGGGATCCTTTGTCTTTTCAAGGGTCAACAGAGTGACAGCAGATAAGCAGGGATTTCTCTGCGAGATCCATCTGTACTACGAGGACGGACGAAAAGAAGTCATTGGAAGTGATGAGTCCTTTGAGGTGTCAATGAACGGACCGGTTCTGTCTGCTGATATATATGACGGAGAGGAGATAGACGCGCGTATAACAGAAGATGATATGACATTCAAAAAGGCATCTTTTTATGACTTTGGCTTTATGCCTCATATCAGCGCGCAGTACGGACTTCCTGTGCGTGAGCACGAATCGTTCAAGCCCCTGTCGGTAAAGAGTGTGGGTGATGAACTTATCTACGACTTTGGTCAGAACTTTGCAGGAATAGTTCACCTTGATATTGACGGATCAGATGGTCAGGAAATACTTGTGCGGCACGCAGAAGTGCTTCACCCGGACGGAAGACTCAATACTGATTTTCTGAGATCTGCCAAGGCAAGGATAAGGTATATATGTCGGGATGGGCTCCAGGAGTACAATCCGTCTTTTACATACATGGGATTTCGATATGTGAGCGTCAGGGGCATAAGCCGGGACAGGATACAGGTGACTGCAAGGGCACTGTACTCAGACGTTCCCGACAATGGCTCTTTTACCTGCTCAAACGAGATGATCAACCGGCTTCAGGAGAATATCAGATGGGGTGCCAAATCGAACTTTGTAGACATACCCACGGACTGCCCGCAGAGGGATGAGAGAATGGGCTGGACCGGAGATATCGCTCTTTTTGCAAGGACTGCAGTCTACAACTATGGGTGCGACAGGTTCCTTGGCAAGTGGCTTAAGGACATGAGAGCAGAGCAGAGGAAAACAGGTGGGATTCCCAACACAATTCCTTCGCAGGGGTACGGCTTCCCGGTGACAATGCCTGTGATCGCAGTGGATTTCTGGGGTGACGCCTCGGTACTTGTTCCATACGCCCTGTATATGGCAGGGGGAGACAAAAAGGTTCTCCTGGACAACTACGGGATGATGAAAAAGTACGTTGATGCCTGCAGGTTCTGGGCGGGATTTCTTAGTTTCGGAAAGAGAAGGTATCTGTGGAATACACTGTCTGTCCTTCACTTTGGCGACTGGGTTGCTCCGGATGTTCCGAAGATGAGCCAGTGGCAGAAGAGATCCAGGTGGACTGCAACCGCGAGTCTTTCCAACACCTCAAGGCTCCTTTCAGAGATTGCCGGAATCCTTGGTAAAAAATACGATGAGAAGCTGTACAAAAAGGTCTCCGAAGGGGCGGCTTCGGCCTACAGAAAGTATCTGACTGACGGAAACGGAAAGCTCATTGACGAATTTCAGACCGGCTATGTTCTTCCTGTCTACTTTGATATGTTTAATGGCAAAGAAAAGCAGAATGCCGCTGATAACCTGGCAAGGCTTGTAAGGGACAATGAGTACCGGATAGGAACAGGTTTCCCGGGAACGCCATACATTCTTTTTGCTCTTGCGGACAACGGGCACAAGGATGAGGCCTTTAAGATGCTTACGAACACTAAGTGCCCATCCTGGCTCTACGAAGTTAAAATGGGTGCCACAACCATCTGGGAGAGGTGGGACGGCCTTGATGAAAATGGAAACTGTCCGATCGGAGACGACGGCACGGATACCATGATCTCATACAACCATTACGCATCGGGCGCAGTCGGAGACTTCCTGTACAGAAGAATAGCGGGAATAGAGCCCGTGACAGCAGGGTATGAGAGTTTTGTCGTAAAGCCGGTTGTCGGCGGTGGCATTACATCCGCAGAGGGCAGGGTCAGAACTCCTTTCGGTGAGATTGTAAGCTCCTGGAAGATAAGCGGCAATGTCTTTGACATAAAGGTCAGAGTACCGATCGGGAGCAGCTGCCGCCTCGTCCTTCCGGACGGAAGCAAGAAGTGCCTTGAAAACGGAAACTACGAATTCAAAGCAGACCTCACGGACAGTGGCAGCGTACCGGTCTGACTAAAACATATGCTTTTTTGAATGATACGGGCATGTGCATTGACCGGGATAAATTTCAGGACCGCTTTGAGGACGCTTGCGCTCCCCTCGCCTCGCAGCGGTACTAAATACCTTGAGGAACAGGTATTAAGTACCGGCGGTCTCAGAGGCCTCTGCATCGGCCCATGAAATTCATCCCGGTCCATGCCCAGCCCTTATGTATTGATCAAAATTTCATTTATATAATTCAGAAATTTAA
>CAMNOS010000151.1 GCA_946546925.1 uncultured Butyrivibrio sp. | reverse complement strand
GGCTGTCTTTT
The DNA here is from genome assembly GCA_946546925.1 of uncultured Butyrivibrio sp. Classification (GTDB taxonomy): domain Bacteria; phylum Bacillota; class Clostridia; order Lachnospirales; family Lachnospiraceae; genus Butyrivibrio. Next base: position 6,375 of record CAMNOS010000151.1, on the reverse strand, counting down.
GAAACAGCCATGATCCGCCTCGGGGGACAGGTCATCGGCTTTGCTGATGCCAACTCATCCTCTGCTGCAAAGGGCGAGAGCGTCGCTGATACAATAAGGGTCATCTCCTGCTTTGCAGATATCTGCGCGATGAGACATCCCAAGGAAGGCGCCCCCATGGTTGCAGCCGCCAATTCAACAATACCCGTTATCAACGCAGGTGACGGCGGTCACCAGCACCCCACCCAGACGCTGACAGATCTTCTGACCATCAGGTCTTTGTACGGGCAGCTTAAGGACTTCACAATAGGTCTTTGCGGCGATCTTAAATTCGGCAGGACAGTACACTCACTGATCCACGCGCTCAGCAGATATGAGGGAATAAGATTCATCTTCATATCTCCCAAGGAACTGAAGGTTCCGGACTACATAACCGAGATGCTCCGCCAGAAGAACATTCCCTATGAAGAAGTCATCAAGCTTGAAGAAGTCATGCCGCAGCTGGATTTCCTCTATATGACAAGAGTCCAGAAGGAAAGGTTCTTCAATGAAGAGGACTACATAAGACTTCGCAATTTCTACATTCTGGACAAGGAAAAGATGAAGCTGGCAAAAGAGGATATGTTCATCCTCCATCCGCTCCCAAGGGTCAACGAGATCTCCGTAGAGATAGACAGCGACAAGAGAGCCGCCTACTTCAGGCAGGTTCAGTACGGAATGTACGTCAGGATGGCACTCATACTCACTCTGCTCGGTATCAAATAAGGAAAGAGGTTAATTATGCTGAATATTGGAAAGATTGAAGAAGGCTTTGTTCTGGATCACATTAAGGCCGGAAAGAGCATGCAGATATACAGACACCTGGGTCTTGATAAACTTGACTCCACAGTTGCCATTATTAAGAACGCCAAGAGTAAGGTCATGGGCAAAAAGGATATCCTCAAGGTCGAGTGCGATATCAACTCCCTGGACCTTGATGTACTTGCCTTTATCGACCACAACATCACAGTCAACGTCATTAAGGACGGCAAGATAATAGAAAAGAGATCCCTGGTGCTTCCAAAGGAGATACGCGATGTCATCAGATGCCACAACCCCCGCTGCATCTCCTCGATTGAGCAGGAACTCCCCCAGATCTTCTATCTTGCAGATGAGGAAAGGGAGATCTACCGCTGCAGGTACTGCGATGAGAAATACTCAGAGGGAGACGTCAATCTGCTCTGACAGAAGTTTTCTGACCTGGTCCCGAAGCGGCTCTTTTTCATCAAAAGAATATACATAGCCGTGAAGCGATCTGGCCTTCTGCTGAAGGGTCTTGGAGTGGCTCCAGACAAAGATCGCAGATCGGCCCTTGCCGTTTTTGGCTTCCTGAATAAGATTTGCAGCAGCGCTGTTTCCGTCAAAAGCAATCACAGCTGACGGGCGGCGCTCAAATATTTCATAGTTAAAACTCTTATATATTCCCATCGCTTCAGCTTCGGTAGATACTCTTATCAAAACGCCCGCCTTCTTAAGGGCTTCCACTTCCTTTTTAGTGATAAGTGAAGGCACTACCGCATAGATCCTGAAGTTCTTTTTATTATGTTCCACAAGATATTTCTCATATCCGGAGAGCTTGTGCCCTATCACAAAGCAGACTTCCTCCGGGTTTAATGATTCCATCAGCGACTCAAGGTGTGATACTGCCGCAGGGCTTATCCTTGTGGCTCGTTTTTCCGTGTTAAAGCTCCCGCCTATGAGAACAATAGGGAAGCGGTCCCAGGTGATCTCGCTTATGAGATCTTTGAGCTCAGTGTTGCTGTCGAGCTTGTCCTTCAAAAGCGCCCCCTCTTTCCTGATCCTTACTGCTGTCATCTTCTCAAGAAGTACGTCCTGTATATCCCTGTCCCCAACCATCCTTGCAAACTTAGCCTTCTTAAGAGAATAGGCCTTCTGCCCCTCCTCTATTATCTCTGTTTCTGCTTCTTTCATCAGCATGAGATCAGTTTCAGTCAGTCCCAGCATCTTCTCCAGCGAGAGCTGTTCATCAATCGAGGATGTGCCGTATAGAGCTGCTCCGTCCGTTCCCTGAACGCAGCGTATCCCCTGCTTGAGATATTGCTTAAGGGGGTGTTTGTCCAGAGAGTTGAGGTTGTTGAGCCTGACGTTACTTGTGATCTGAAATTCCAGAACCACATTGTTTTCTTTGAGCTGCGCAAGGACTTCTTTTCCCTTTTTGGATGTTGGGCTGTAGGTGTACAATCCGTGTCCGAGTCTCATCCTCGGCATCTGCTGTCCCGGAGCAAGTGAGTCTTTTACACAGGCGATGCTGTGAGCGATGTTGTCCTTCTGGCTGTCGTTTTCTCCTGCATGTACGCGGATGACAAAACTGGGATCCGCAGCTGCTATCCTGACAAGCTCTCTAAACGCAGGTTTAAGGGTTATGATGTCATTGATCTCCTCACCGACAAAATCGCACCCTGCTACATACGGATCAAGGGCTGTGGCTTTTAAAACCTCAAGATTCTGCTCTATGTAGTTCTCCGGGGTCACTGCATCTTTTACGATGGTAAGGGGAATCCTTCGCATGGCCGCAAGAAACCTTATCATCACACCCGTCTCCTTGTAGATGCTTGGCATAACCTGATGCACCTGCCGCAGCATCTCGATGGACTCGTATTTTTTGACCAGAGTTGTATCGCTTATTTCTGCATAGAACACGCCCTGGCGTCTGTAGTTGCGCGCGATCCAAAGGAGCTTGTCCTGGAATAGCGTGTTAAACGAATAGTCGGGATTCTCATTGTCAACAAGCATCTGCCTGAGGGCATTTTTGACATCCTCATCCGGTATCTGGTCTGTATGATTCAGTTCTATCTTATTCTCGCTTTCCCTTCCCTTGCAGAAGACATAGCGGTAGAGGTAGACCTTCTCCAGATTGGTAAATACCGCCTGCCCGTCCTTGATCACAGCAAGGGACCCCCTTATCTTGACGATATTGAGCTGGGCATTATCAAGATTATTCAGGATAAGATCCGCGAAGTTGATGAAGGTATTGTCGTTGATCCTTCTGTCCAGATACTTGCCCTGAAGCCCCGATGAGACAAACTGTCTTGCAACCTTCTCCCTCTGGGAATAGAGCCTTAGCCACTGCGCCTCGGTGAGCTGAAGATTCAGCTTTTTGACATAGTACAGTGGATATCTGATCTGATGATATATGCCAAGCGCAATGAGAATATCCCCCGGAAGATTTCCATTCATGTGGGTGTGAAGATCGGCCCTGAATCTCAGATCCTTTTTGACATAAGTCTTGAATATGGTCTTGTCAGGGCTCAACGTAAAGTCCTTGGTCTGACTCATCAATGTCTTGGCAATTGCAGGCACAGCTGCCTTCATCTCTACCCTTCCGTCAGGATAGATGTATGCAACTTCAGTGCCTCCAAGTTTGAAAATATAGCTCTCTTCATTGGAAGCATCCACAAAGCACGGCACTTCTCCCACGATTATCAGCATCCCGTTCTCATCCTGCGACAGCTTAAGATGACAGGTCCTAGCCAGGTTTCTTATGAGGTTCGGACTGCTGTGATTGGGCGTAGACAGCACATAAAAGAGCTTGTCCAGATTTCTGTACAGGTCCACGATTATATCTTTTTCATTGTCGAGAAAAAAACCGGTGAAATAAGTCATGCCGCACCTTTCTCATTCTATCGATCATCAGATTTTTTGAGGAAATTCAGGAATCTAGACTCTTTTGCAGTTTCTACTCCGTCAGGAATCAGATAAAAGTGAGGGGTGAAAACGTCCTCAAAGTGGTCCATGAAATTCATCCCGGCCAATGCCCAGCCCTTATGTATTTCAAAGAAGATTCAATAATCTAAAGATTTCTGAATTTCCATGCTTCATCATTCATTATATCGTGGATGTTTCTACGAAGGCAAATGCCCCTTGTAAAAGGCACATATCTGCCCTCCTCCCCAGCACCACAAAAAGACCCGGATGTTCATCCGGGTCTTCGTTACTGTTAAATCTTCATTTAATGTAGCCGCTCTGTCTGTTGTGAATGTCCTCGCGGTTCTTCTCACGGCGCTTCTCTTCGCCTCTTAAAAGTTCCTGCATGTATGGATTGTCGTTGGCGCCGCCCACTGACAGGGGCCTTGTCTCGTTGTTGATATAGATGTCTTTTGATGATTTACCGAACATAATAATACCTCCTTCATTGGAAATATTTGTCACTTATATTATAACATATAATCCGGTAAACGCTTAGGATTTATCGATTATTATGCCATTTAAGTTAATCACTGATCTTTAGTAGATGTGATAAGTGTAATTTCAGGTCAGCGCCTCTTTTTCATTTCGTACAGCTTCCCGTCTGCCTCAGCGATAAGCTGCGGGATTGTCACAGGATTGTCGTAATCATATTTTGCATATCCTATGCATGCCTTAAGATCATAAGGCGCACCGGATTCTTCACTGAGTTTAGTAACATTTCCCAGGATCAGATCAGCTTTTTCCCTGACCTTCTGTTCACTCTCAGCTTCCATGATCACTATGAATTCATCGCCGCCAAACCTTGAGAGAAATGCTCTGTTTTTGGCATCGGCGCAGGATATCTTCAGTGCCTCCGCCACAGTTACCAGAGCCTTATCCCCCTCTATGTGCCCGTACTTATCGTTGATCTCCTTGAAGTGATCCACATCCATAATAAGCAGATACAGATCCATCCCCTGGGATCTGGATTTCATCTTTGTAGTCAGATATCTCTGCATCTCATGACGGTTATTTATCTGTGTCAGCGGATCTGTGGATATACGGTTATCCATAGCAGTCAGATACAGAAACAGCACCGCGCTTGTCGCTCCGTAGCACATGATCGGAACCGTAAGCAGAGCCGCCTGTACCAGTCCGCACAGGATTGGCATCAATGGGAACAACCCCATTGCGATGTACAGACTGTGGTCATGATATCTGTTGCTGGTAAATGCTCTGTGGAACGCTTTGATAGATGAATATATAAGATATCCAAAGGGAATCACAAGCAGAACCACATATAACGGACGGTACTCCAGATGTCCGTTGTCATCAATGGCAAAAAGGTAGTCTGTAAAAAGCCCTATAACCAGTATGATCATGGCACAATAGAAAGGGATCACACTTCTGAATTTCCCGCTGCTTGTCAGGATCTTCGTGTTTCCCTGCACAATTTCACAATATGTATACCACAGCCTTGCAGTGGTGACCAGACAGATATAAGGCACTATTGTGGCTATATTCAGGATCAGCTTGTTGCCTGGCAAAATTCCACCCTCAAACAGGATCCATACAGCATCTGACAAAAAGTACAATACCAGGGTCAGCATCAGACGAGAAAGAAACAGTGTTGAACTCTGCTTATCCCCGCTTCTTTTCAGGGTAAACATCACAGTGCCCAGAAAAACGAAGCATGCCAGATTTGCCAGTACATAGTTAAAATAATCTCCCACTACTCCCTCCGGTTAATTAAAGATAATAGAGCAAGATTATGGATTATCGCTCTTTTATCTATTATACAACTTCTTTAGGACAGTAGCTTGGAAGAATTTCTATTTTCAAAAGACAGGATATCGGAAGAATCTCTATTTTCAAAAGACAGGATATTGGAAGAATCTCAGCTTCATGAGAACGAGATTATGGGCGAATTGGGGGTCCATTTCAAAAAAAGCCCTCTATAATTACAAAACTCGACCAAATCTGCAGTTTAAGGCATCATAAAAATCGATTGCATAAAATGCTGTGTACCAATATACAATTTGCGTTTGATGGTACCCCATTTTTTCATCCTGATAATTACTACTGTCCTCTTATCATGTCAGCTAAGCGTAAATTGCATCAATTATTCGGGTATATAATTAACAGTTTTTATTATGGGTTGATTATACTGCCAAAACTTTGTAACTATACTACAACTATTTTAAATTGGGCCCCCATAGGTATAAAAAAAATACCGGGGTCCCTTCTAACATAATCTACATATATGGTACAAAACATCAGAAAAAGTTCAGTGAAAGTCAATCACCTTGTCATAGTCATATCCTCTGTCTGGTGTATAGTTTCTTTTTACAAGTTTCCTCACGGTTTTGGTCGTCAAAGTAAAAAAACACATCCCCTTGCAAGCAAGGGGATGCGTCTGTCTACTCCGCCATGCCTCCAGGCTCGGAACCAAAAGACGTTCCTCGCTGGAGCAGCTTCGCCGTATATTAGAATGCTTTACTTTATACTAAGACGGACGGATTGCTTCGCTTTCGCTCTCGCAATCCTCCAAAACCATTCGGAAATCGCGGCGCCGACGCGCCACTTTTTTCCTCACGGTTTTGGTCGTCAAAGTAAAAAAAACACATCCCCTTGCAAGCAAGGGGATGCGTCTGTCTACTCCGCCATGCC
>CAMNOS010000150.1 GCA_946546925.1 uncultured Butyrivibrio sp. | reverse complement strand
GCTCCTGGAAACCGTCGATCCACTGTCCGTCCTTCTGGTAGATAGCGGGATAAGCACCCTGCCAGAACTCAGGCATGTAGTTGATGTAAGGAGCCTCTTTCATGTTAGCAAATCCTGCTGCGATAACACCTGTCTGGCCGTCCTTGGTGAAAGCCTTGAGCATGTTGTAGTAGTCATCGAAGGTCTTAATGTCCTCAGCCTTAAGTCCGGCTGCATCCAGCCATGACTGCTTGATGTATGTAACACATCCGTTGCCGTATGTAGGAGCAAATCCGTAAAGCTCTCCGCTGGGTGTCTTCATGTTCTCGTTGATTGCAGGAAGTGTGATCCTTGACTGGAACTCTGCATTGGCATAAGCATCAGCCATGTTCCAAAGGATTCCTGTGTTCTGATACTGCTTGAACATTGTAGCGCTCATGATCAGTGCATCAGGATACTGTCCGTCACCGGGCTCGCCTGTTGTAAGGAGCTGTGAAACGTTGTCCTTGTAACCTGAGTGCTCAGGCTGGTTGATGTGAAGCTTGATGTCATGTCCGAGCTTCTCTGAAACAGCTGCTTCCCACTGCTCAACGAAAGCGTCCTGGCCGTTGTCAACGTTGGCTGTAAGAGTTCCGTCTACTGTGATGTAGAGGTCTGTGAGGTTGTACTCACCGGCAGGAGCTGCCTCTGAACCTGCATCTGCTGAAGCATCTGCTGACTGAGTAGCTGTTGTGTCAGATGACTGTGTGTCAGATGACTGTGTGTCTGTGCTGGCTGTGTCAGCGCCGGTTGATCCACAAGCTGCAAGTGAAGCTACCATTGCTGTTGAAAGAAGTAATGATAAAACTTTCTTTTTCATTGTTTTTGTTTCCTCCCTATGGAATTTTTGAAAAAAGTTATGTAAGCGTTTTCACTTACCTATGTACGTACTTTATCACGTATCAAAAACCAATGCAAGTGCGAATTTTTAAGGATTTTGTAACAACAATGTAATGATTTTCCTGAAAGCGGCTTTTTTACTGCTTTTCCGTAAGCTCTTACATGTCCAAAATATACAAAAAAATTTTTTTATAAACTGATATTGTTCTGTTCAGGCATAAATAATGCACAATTTCAAACGTTTAAAAAGTGTCTGAAATTGTGCACTTTGAACACTGCATTGTTATATGTCTGTCAATTATGCGACCAATATTTTTACAATGTTACACCGCGCTTCCAAATTGCCATGTCGTGGAAACCTGCGATCTCGCTCTTAAGCTTCTCGCCTGAAGCTGTTCTTACAATTTTGTCAAACAATTCGTCTGTAAGCTCTTCAAAAGTTCTTCCTTCCAGTATCTGCCCTGCTCTGAAGTCGATCCAGTTGCTCTTCTTGTCCGCGATCCTGTTGTTGCTGGCAATCTTCATGGTAGGAACGGGACATGCAAACGGAGTTCCTCTTCCTGTGGTGAAAAGAACTATCTGCGCACCTGCACTTGCAAGAGCCGTAGCTGCACAGAGATCGTTACCAGGTGCGCACAGAAGGTTAAGTCCCGTCACATCTGTCCTCTCGCCGTATTCAAGAACGTTCATTACAGGATAATCTCCTGATTTCTGTGTACATCCCAGGGACTTGTCCTCAAGGGTTGTGATCCCGCCTGCCTTGTTTCCGGGTGAAGGATTCTCATAGATGGGCTCGCCCTGTTTTGTAAAGTATTCCTTAAATCCGTTGATCATATTGACAGTGTCGTCAAAGGTCTTTTCATCCTTACATCTGTTCATGAGGATTGTCTCAGCGCCGAACATCTCAGGAACCTCAGTCAGAATTGACGTTCCGCCGTACTCGATGATTCTGTCAGAGATTCTTCCTACAAGCGGGTTGGCTGTGATACCGGAGAATCCGTCACTGCCTCCGCACTTAAGGCCGATAATGAGTTTTGAAAGGTCGCAGTCCTGCCTTACATCTGCTGAAGCTGCCTCGATCAGCTCTTTTAACAGACTGATGCCATCCTCCATCTCGTCATCAGACTGCTGGCATACCAGAAACCTGACTCTGTCCTTGTCATACTCTCCTATATAAGGCATGAGGACATCGATGTTGCTGTTCTCGCAGCCGAGGCCCAGAACCAGCACGCCTCCTGCGTTTGGATGATGTATGAGATCGGAAAGGATCGTCCTTGTGTGCTCCTGATCATCTCCTGTCTGGGAACAGCCGTAGTTGTGGGTGAAGGCAACAACTTCATCTATGCTTCCTTTAATAAGAGAGTTCGCCTCTTTTGCAAGGGCTGTTGCAATGTTGTTGACACAGCCGACAGTTGGAATGATCCAGATCTCATTGCGGATCCCGACCTTGCCGTCCTTCCTTACAAAGCCCTTAAATGTGCCCTTTCTCGTTCCCATTCGGGACTCTTTCTCTTCTATATCAGAAGTGTCAGGGTTGTACCTGTACTCCAGGATGCCCTCAAGGTTGGTCTTGATGTCGTGGGTGTGAACCCATCTTCCTATAGTAATATCTTCAGTCGAATGGCCGATCGCGTAGCCGTATTTGATGATGTCTGATCCGCTTGGCACGTCCTTAATCGCAATTTTGTGACCTGCTGGAATATCCTCAAGTGCCTCAATTGTATTGCCGTTTGAAAGTGTTATGCTCTCTCCCTTTTTCATCTCTTCAAGACAAACAACAACGTTGTCATCAGGATGAATCTGTAAAAATCTGCTCATAATAAATAACCCTCCGGTGGTCCCAAAGATACTGCCCTCATTGCAGCTTTCTCAGGACATTTTCAATGATTCTGTTACTTACTTCAGATCATATGCCTGAATAATTCATATGAAGATGTGTAAGCGTTTACAGTAAAATCATATATTTAATATCGTGCTGAGTCAACAAATTTTTCTATTGTATTTGGCTTAGCGCTCCTGTATAATAGCTTTTGTAAAAAACATGAAAATGCTTTCATAAATTGTAAGTTTTTGGAGGGTGTAGAAATGAAAAAATTCATGGACAAAGATTTTCTTTTGCAGACTGATGCTGCAAAAGCTCTTTACCACGACTACTCTGAGAATATGCCGATACTTGACTACCACTGTCATATCAGCCCCAGAGAGATCGCTGAGGATCGCCATTTTGAGACGATCACACAGGTTTGGCTAGGCGGGGATCACTACAAATGGCGTCTGATGCGCGCATTTGGCGTTGATGAGAAGTTTATGACAGGCGATGCTTCTGATGAGGAGAAGTTCATCAAGTTTGCACAGTGCCTTGAGAAGGCCGTTGGCAATCCTCTTTATCACTGGGCTCACCTCGAACTTCGTAAATATTTCGGCTACGACGGAGTTCTCAATTCAAGAACTGCCAAAGAGGTCTATGACCTTTGCAACAAGGTGCTTCAGGCACCCGATATGAGCGTAAGAAAGCTCATCAAGATGTCCAATGTCACTCTCATCTGCACCACAGATGACCCGATAGATACTCTTGAGTGGCATGACAAGATCAAGGCCGACAGCTCTTTTGACGTACAGGTACTTCCCGCATGGAGACCTGACAAGGCCAAGAACATCACCAAACCCGACTTCGTTTCATATATCAATACACTTTCAGAGGTGAGCGGCGTCAAGATTGATTCTTTTGCATCACTCAAGGAGGCTCTCAGAGTTCGTCTTGACTACTTCGGATCCAAGGGCTGCAGCGTTACAGACCACGCGCTTGAGTACGTAATGTACCACCCTGCTTCTGACGAGGAAGTTGAGAAGATCTTTGCCAAAAGACTTGCCGGCGAGGCTCTCACATATGAGGAGGACCTCAAGTTCCAGACCGCTTTCATGCTCTTTGAGGGCGAAGAGATTGCTAAGAGAGGCTGGGTAATGCAGCTTCACTTCGGCTGCAAGAGAGATGTCAACACACCTATGTATGACAGGCTCGGACCTGACACAGGCTTTGATACTATCGATGCCTACTACCCCATGGGTGAGCTGGCTGACTTTCTCAACGCACTTCACAGAAACGGCAATTTACCCAAGACTATCCTTTACAGCCTGAACCCCAACGACAACAAGATCATCAACACCACACTGAACGCCTTCAACGAGGCTCCTTTCGTAGCCAAGATCCAGCAGGGATCAGCATGGTGGTTCAATGATACCAAGCTCGGTATGGAGCAGCAGCTTGAGTCAGTTGCAGAGTCCGGTAACCTCTCCGGCTTTGTGGGAATGCTCACCGATTCAAGAAGCTTCACATCTTATACAAGACATGACTATTTCAGGAGAATCCTGTGCAATTACCTTGGACGTCTCGTGGAAGACGGCGAGTATCCCGAAGAGGATCTTGCAGTCCTTGGTCAGATTGTTAAGGACATCTCCTACAACAACGCAGTGAGATACTTCAACTTCAAACTGGAAGAGAGATAATTATGAGCAACCAGATGACCATTTATGACATATCCAAAAAGGCCGGTGTATCCATCGCTACCGTCTCACGAGTTCTGAACGGAAGTGCCAACGTCAAGCCCAAGACCCGCAAAAAGGTCATGGATATAATAGAACAGTACGGCTACAAGCCCAACGCATTTGCAAGAGGTCTTGGTCTTAATTCCATGAAGACCATAGGCATTCTCTGTGCTGATGCTTCCGATCTGTATCTGGCCAAGGCCATCTACTATATCGAACAGAACCTGAGGGAGAACGGCTACAACTCAGTCCTATGCTGCACAGGTTATGATACCGAAGGCAAAAAGGAATCGCTCAATCTTCTTCTCTCTCAGCACGTTGACGCGGTAGTCATGATCGGTTCCAACTTTATCATGAACAATCCCGAGGACAATCAGTACATCAGAGATGCTGCAACCAGCATTCCTGTCATGCTCCTCAATGCAGATTTTGACTGCAGCAACGTATACTGCACTCTCTGCGATGATTACAAAGCAACGCAGGACGCCACCGAGCAGATGATAAAGAGCGGAATAAAGAACATCCTTTATCTCTACAATTCCAATTCCTACAGCGGACTTAAGAAGCTTGCAGGTTATCAGAATGCTCTTTTAACCCATGACATCCCCCTGAAAAAAGAGCTGATGCAGCTCTTCAAGGGAAGTCACGAGGACATCGACGGAGTTAAGAATTTTGTTGAAACCCTCAGCAAAAAGGGAGTTAAGTTCGACGGAATCGTTACAAGTGATGATTTTCTGGCAATCGGAGCAATGAATTTTGCAAGGACCAATCACATCAAAGTTCCGTCAGAGCTTCAGGTCATCGGTTACAACAACTCGATCCTCTCCCACTGCTCTGAACCTGAGCTCTCCTCAATCAACAACAGGCTTGAGGATATGTGCATACAGCTGGTCAAAACGCTGATCGGTACTCTCACCCAGAACGAGATGCCGCAGAAGACGATCTTCTCAGGCGAACTTGTTAAAAGAGGTTCTACTAATTTCTAAAATAACTAAAGGGGGTCTGCAAAATGCAGGCCCCTTAATTGTTGAAAAACTCCCCACTAACTGTTGTTGGAAGGTACTATTAAAGCTCAGATGTGCAGTGAGGACATCTTGTAGCTTCAATGTTGATCTCGCTCTTACATTTAGGGCAGATCTTGGTTGTTGCAGGTGCCTCAGCCTCTTCCTTGGCAAGCTTGGCGCTCATCTTGTTCATAAACTTAACAATGAAGAAGATGACCAGTGCCATGAGAATGAAGTTGATAACCACAGTGATGAAGGTTCCGTAGTTGAGTGTTGCTGCTCCTGCTTCCTTAGCTTCCTCAAGGGTTGCATATGTACCACCGTCAAGAACGATGAACTTGTTGTTAAAGTCGATACCGCCTGTAAGAAGTCCGATGATCGGCATGATGATGTCATCAACAAGTGAAGAAATGATCTTCTGGAATGCACCGCCGATGATAACACCGACTGCCATATCCATCACATTGCCTCTCATGATAAACTCACGAAACTCACCGGCAATGCCCTTGCTCTTGCCTGCAACACTTTTAATTTTCTCAGTCATATTTTTCCCTCTCTTTCAATAATTTTTTCATACACTCTTGAAATTATAGCACATTTTTAATACAATGTAGTAGTGCCACAAAAGATTGACACAAGTTCTTGTGTTTTTTCACAGATGAGCACATGTTATATCAGTTCCACATGCAGGATTAGTACATCGGTAGTATGTTAGCTTCCCAAGCTGAAGAGGCGGGTTCGATTCCCGTATCCTGCTTACTCAAACGATGCAAAAACGAATAGGACATACAGATGCTGAGCTTGCTCATGCAGATGTATGTCCTATTCGTTTTTTATACCGCGCGACCGCGCGGACAAGATTTGCCGAAGGCAAATCTTGTATGCATCGTTTGAGTAAGCAGCGCTACCATATTTCTCTTTGTTCTTAAAAGCTGTTCTTATAACCCGCTTTATATCAGCTGTTCTCGTTTACGTAGATGCTTACTCTGCTCTGGATTATG
>CAMNOS010000149.1 GCA_946546925.1 uncultured Butyrivibrio sp. | reverse complement strand
CATCACCTGATGAAACAGCTGCAACTCTCATGATCTGCTCTTTGCCCTTAACCTTGGTAGCCATCTTGCCGATAGCCTCAACAGCCTTGTCTGTGGCCTTCTTCATACCTTTTCTGAGAACGATCGGGTTAGCACCTGCAGCCAGGTTCTTAACGCCCTCATTGATCATAGCCTGTGCAAGAACTGTAGCTGTTGTTGTGCCATCACCGGCTACATCGTTAGTCTTGGTAGCAACTTCTTTAACAAGCTGAGCGCCCATGTTCTCATAAGCATCCTCAAGCTCGATCTCTTTAGCGATCGTAACACCGTCGTTGGTGATTGTGGGAGCACCATAGCTCTTGTCGAGAACAACGTTTCTTCCCTTAGGTCCAAGTGTAACTCTTACTGTATCAGCAAGCTTATTAACGCCTTCAACCATAGCTGTGCGGGCGTCAGCGCCGTACTTAATTGTCTTTGCCATTTCTATTACCTCCGAAAAATAATATAATCCGTGACCGGTCTGTATTATATATCTGCGAACAGATATATGAAAATGCCAAACTGAATCACTTATTTAATAATAGCAAGTATGTCACTCTGCTTAACAATGATGTATGTTACATCGTCAAGCTTAACTTCTGTTCCTGAGTACTTGGAGTAGATGACATTGTCACCCTTCTTGACTTCCATCTTGATCTCTTTACCGTCGACAACTCCGCCGGGACCAACTGCGATAACCTCGGCCTGCTGTGGCTTCTCTTTCTCTGCTCCGGGAAGAACAATTCCGGATTTGGTAGTCTCTTCTGCTTCAAGCTGTTTCAATACAACTCTGTCTGCAAGTGGTACTAACTTCATTATAAATGCCTCCTTTGTAAGCAATATTGGTTATTTAATTTGTTGTTAGCACTCATTGTGATTGAGTGCTAACCCTTCAAGAACATATATTAGTACTTTTTATGTCCGCAGTCAAGAGATATTAACATTACTTTTTTACCGTTTCCTTACCGGACTTGTCACTGCCTCCTTAGCTCTTTTTTAAAGAACCTGTTCATCGCCCCGTGCCCCACTGCCGCAGGTCTTTCGATCTCGGTGTAGCCTGACTTTTCGTAAACATGAATGGCAGCCTGCAGGTTGTCGTGAGTCTCAAGGTATGAATACTTAAAACCCGCATCCATCATTTTCTTTTCAATAAGAGCTATCAGCTCGTACCCAAGCCCCGCCCCCTTAACCGAGTCATCGAGGTAGAGCTTTTGAAGCTCGGCAGTATCCTCCATAGGTTCAAATCCGGCAAAGCCGATGCCTCCCACGATGCGCTCTTTTGCATCAAGAAGCACATAGTAGCTGCGCTTTGGCCCTGCATAAAAGTCACTCAGATGATCAAGGCCCTCATCGTAATAGACCGTTCCCGGAATATCGAGGCTGTGTTTTTTAAGATTGTCCCTGATAAGCGCCGCAACAGCACTGTTGTCTTTCTCTTCTATCTCTCTGCAAAAGAATTGCTCGCCATTTATAAAACCCATATATTTTTAACGCTCCTTCCCGGATCATACTCTTTTCTTAATTTACTATACCATAAACATAAAAAGAGACTCTTACCAAAGTAAGAGCCCCTGACGGAATCGAAAAAAGTTCAGTCAGACGCAGGCCAAATTGCCCTTGTCCGGATATTAAAGATTAGCTGTGCAGCATCAAAGAAGTGATGCGATGCAGGCCTCAACATCTGCGAGATTGAGTTTTTTATCAAATGTACTTCCGGGCAAACCTTACTGCTTCATCTCTGCATCCATCAACAGCCTTGCTCTTAAAGTACAGTGTCTCGTTTTCAACAGCTATGCCCTTATCGGTGAGGGCCTTCTTTATAAGGTCCAGAGCATGTTTCGAAAGCCATGAAGTTGAAAATACAACTGCTTTTCCAACCTTGTCGACAGATAAAGTATCAAGGTATTTTTTGAGGTTCTCATCAATTCCATAGGCATACAGCGCTCCGCCTATGAAAAGAACATCTGCCTTGTCCTTTAGTGCAGCGTCAGCTGAATCTGTTGATATGGCCTGTACTCCGGCTGCCTCTGCAATATACTCTGCAACTTTCCTTGTATTTCCTGATCTTGAAAAATATCTGACTGCTATGCTCATGATTATCTCCTCATTGTATTTTGCTATATTATATTGTGTACAATTTATATAATACTATTTTTTTAAAAAAAAACAAGTCCCAAGCGCAAACTTTTTAGCCGGGACCCGAAAATATAAGTTATTTTATGTCTTTTAGCCGCATCATAAAAATAGAGTACTCATCATTCTGGTAATCCAGATCCGGAGAGTTCTCTCCGCCGCCGTTGGTGCTGCGCTTGATCTCGGCATAGAATTCCTCTCCCTGATTGACAATATCCATCACAGACATGGGCAGTCCCTGACTGTTTGCTATCTTGCAGAAATCTGAAACCGGGTTATCCGACTTACTGGTTTCAAGGAGTTTATCTCTCAGTTCATTATTTTCTTTTGCCATATCAAGAAGTTTGTCCAGCATTTCCGTGATCATATTTTTCCCTCCAAAAAAAGGCAAAGCACACCTGCCTTATGCAAGCGCCTTTGCCTGTTAGAACTATTATATCACAATTTTAGTTTGCAAGCTGCCTAATAACGCGGTAGCTCTTGTTCCACTTCTGCTCCACACCCCTCCAGCTATAGGTAAGATCTCCGTTGGGGTAAAGGCAGATCGATTTGGACGTTATCTCTGAAGGATTGTCCTTGGAGTCGTAGTACGCTCCTCCGCTGGCCCTCTGTGCCTTTTTCCTGTAAATGAAACCATCAATAGTTATTACTTCCGGGAACTGTGTGATCATGAACACCCTCCAAAGGAATAAATAATGTAAACTGATTTCTTATACATTATATTGTAGAGCATTTTATGAATTAATACAAGATGTTGAAAAATCCGTTCACTTCCCGGTTATCAGTTTCTCCTTCTGTGCTCTTGTGAGCTGTTTGATGCGATACTCCCTCTTCATGGCCTCCTCTTTGGTGTCGAAGGTCTCAAAATAGACAAGCCTGACAGGAAGTCGGGGCCTGGTGTACTTGGCTCCCTTTCCTTCATTGTGGGCCTTTATCCTCTGCTCGAGATCATTGGTCCAGCCGCAGTAAAAAGTTCCGTCGGCACATTCCAGTATATATGTATAATTCATCAGTTCCCGGCCTCGTTGCTCAGTATCTCCATCATTTCCCGCACCATTTCCTCGTCCTTAAGCCTGAAGAGGATCTCAACACGGCGGGATGCATCCATGTCAACCTCACCGTCGTCACCATATACAGGATTGGAGTATGAGCGGCCTGTTGCGGAAATGAGGGTCCTCATCTCCTCGAGCTGCATCTCGGTGAGGATGTCACTTTTATCGCTCAGGCAGAACTCTGCCACCGCCAGAGCTCTTTTCTGGGAGAGCTGAAGGTTGAACATATATGCACCCTCGGTGTCGGTGTGCCCCTCAATTATGATCTCCGAGATGTTGTTCCTGTACTTGGAGCTAAGGAGTACATCAGCATAGCGCGGCATGAATTCAGACAGAAACTCTTTTCCCGAAGGGGTGATCACTGCTTTGTTGTAGTCAAAGAGAATGCTGGAATCAAAAGTGATCGCTCCTGTTCTCTCATCGACGGAGACCTTGAGGTCAGAATCCCCGAATTCCCTGGAAAGCTCCTCAACTATTTCCTTCCTGACGCCTATTATGTCGTCAAGCTTTTGCTGCTGCTCACTCATCACAGCCTCAAGTTTGTTCAGAAGCTCATGCTGTTCCTTCAGGGTCTTTTCCTGAATGGCAATCTTCTCACCCTGTTCGGCCAGGGCTTCCTCCTGGGCATTGAGCTGCTTCTGCTGATCGGAGACGATCTCTCTCTCCTTGTCAAGCTCTGCGGCGGATGCAATCAGTTCCTGTTCCTTGCCGGCAAGCTGAAGCTGTTTCTCATCATAGTCCATTCTGGCATGAAGCATGGTAAAGGCAATTATCAGGACAAATGTCAGCAAAAGACCTGCCATCATATCCGAGTAGGACAGCCAGTATGAAGTTTCCTCGCCCCTGTGTCTTCTACGCCTCATATCTTGTTCTCCCCGTTGCAATCTGGGCTTCAAGAGTCCTTACTTCCTTGACATACTTCTCCACCGATACAGAGATTTCTTTTAGTCTGTCTGCCACCTGCGCCATCTCATCGACGGTCTTCTCCATGCCATCCGCAGCCACAGCGTTCTTTTCATATATGGCTTTCAGCTGTGCCTCGTTGGCTTCATGGAGGTAAAGTGTCTGGTTCACCACCTTGGTGAGGTTGGAAAAAGAACTTCCCATGCTGTTGTTCATCTCAGCAAGGAACTTCTCAACAACTCTCTCGAGCTGATCCATCTGGTTTCTTGTGGCCATTCTGGAGAAGCTGTCGATCGTGTCATCCAGGTGATCAAGCCTTGGCTCGAGATAGTTTTTAAGCCCCTCAGGCAGGTTTACGGTGATTGCATCCGCAAGGGCCGTGATGGCTCTTGCCTGCTCCTTCTGAAGATCAAGGAGCTTGTTGACGCCCTCCTTCTCAGTATCCGGAAGCACATACTTCTTGAAATTCCTTATGAACATGCTAAGTGCAGCCTCAGCATCGTCGAGCCTTCTTTTGTAAACATAGTTAAACACCAGGGAAAAGACCATGCCGTAGATGGAGGTATGGAAAGCCACTTTGATGCCGTTCATAAGAGGCTCAATGCTGCCTGTTATCTGTGCAGTCGTACCTGTATTAAAGCTCTGAAGTCCCAGGGACAGTCCAACAAAGGTTCCAAGGATTCCAAGACCTGTCATCACGCCGGGCACCTGGCTTAAACGCTCAGCATGTATCACCCTGTCTATCAGGTCGACACCGATATAGTCCTCAATATCACATTTATAATAGGGATTGGCTCCGCCTGTGATTCGCATCAGCTCGTGCTTGAAGTCCTTGTAGTTCTTAAGGAGCCTCTTGTCTTCAAACAGATCGTCCTTGTCCTTGATATATTTATCCCAGAGATATCCTCTGGCCGTCTTGGCATCTTCTTCTATGCGCTCAGAGACTGCGATCAGATCCGCCGTCACTGAGGATGCGGGAATAAGTCCGCCTATGACACATCCTGCCAGAATGATACCGGATATCACAAGCATAATAACGTTAACTACAAGATTGGAAAGAGATCCAGCCTGCCCTTCGGAAAAAAACTGCAGGTAAATGCACACTGCGCTCATAGCAATGTAGGTTAAAAGAATCAGTATCTCATATCCTCTTTTTCGACTCATGATGTTCCTCTCCTTTATGCTGTCTTTAACGCTTTTCTGGTAATTCAATTATATCAGTAAACCTGTCCCCTTACATGATTTAATTGGCAAAAGACGTCATGTTTTTTTTATAAACATTTAATCATTAGTAAATTGCATATTAAGGCCTTCTGCTTCATAATAACTATAAGCTACCATGCGTATATGCCAAGACACGGAGGTTTTGGAGTCTGCTTTAACTGCAGACATTTTCAAGGAGGTGATTCTAAGTGAGTACAAACTTCTTCAGCAGCCTCAACGGCAAATTCGATCTCAACGCCAGTATGAGTTCACTTTATGGCGATTACAACACAATTAAGAGCGGTGCCTATGGATCGCTTATGAAGTCCTATGTGGGCAAGGTAGGCAACAAGGCTGCACTGAATGCCTACAGAGAGACCGGTTCAACCGCTACTGCTTCCGATGCTTCAAATCTCGGAACCAGCAAGAAGACTTCGTCGTCCAAATCAAATTTCCTCGACAGCTATTTTGCAGACAAGTCTTCTTCAGCAAAAAGGGCATCGACAGACACAAAGACTGAAACAGCCTCAGCTTCTTCCGAGACTGCTGCAGATAAGTATGCCAAAAACAGATCATCATGGCTTGATGATCAGCTCAAGCAGTATGACAAGGATGCCAACAAGACTACTGCTGCTGACACATCGGTTTCCATGGATACGACAATCTAAAAATTCCTGAGACGCCAAAAAGGCGACACCCCATAGAGAGGTGCCGCCTTTTTAAATTGTTTTTTATTCAGCCTTTACGGAATTGGTAAAAGCTCCGACGATGAATACGAGACATCCTATAAGGAAGGCCGCCATGGCAACCACGGTCACGTAAAATACGCGCCATCCCACTGTGTTCACCGAGTCATAGGAAAAGAGACCTGCAATAAGAAGGATCCTCTCGGACAGTACATTTCCAAAGGCTGCCGCAAAGCAGGCTATTCCAAGAAGAACAGTAACTGTTCCTGCAATGTCAGCATTACCGTACTTGTAGGGAAGGTAAACCGATGCCAGCGCAAGCATTGCTCCGATAAACGCAAGGCCACCGATTGTTCCCATATTGCCAAGTGAATAGGTAACTGTCATGCTGCTGCAGATCGCTGCTGCCACAAGTCCGACAATTCCAAGAATTGC
>CAMNOS010000148.1 GCA_946546925.1 uncultured Butyrivibrio sp. | reverse complement strand
CTCTTAAGGATACGATCATTCCAAGCGACTGAATGTTGGTTGCCTCTTTTTCACTTATCTGAGTCAGTACTACTACGCTCTCGTGTGCTCTTGACTCAATGTCTCCCGAAAAAGATGAGAGGTCATTGGGAAGGAAGGTCACCGATGAATAGCCCAGGTTCTTGCCGTTTAATACTATCTGGAACAGAAGATTCAAAGGTATCATATTGACCTTCTTAGTGGCATCAGATGCGTTGTACAGGTCAAACCTCAGCACCAGAAGCTTTTTGCCCTTATCGGCATTGACCACATAGCTCTTGGAGCTCTCAGGATATGTGCTTGAAACCATATACCCCTGATAGGAAAGGAAGATGTCATCCGTTATTTCCTGAGTCTGTTCTGAAGAAAGAGTTATCGCATCCGGATCAGATATAGCTACGGATTCCGTATCATCAGCTGTTTCCATATCTTCTGAAGGTTCCTGCATGTCAGGTTCTTGTGTTTCTTCTGTCAGATCCTCACCTGTCATTATGTCTTCAGGATCATCAGCAGGTTCTTCCCCAGGTAGATCGATATCATCCGGTATGTCTTCCTGAACAGGGGTAAAAGCAGTCTGAGGTGCAGGCGGAGTCGGCTGTGTCTGCTGAGCCTCTTCTGCCTCTTTTGCTTCCTGCCTATTTCGCTGCTTTTCAAGTTCGGCGGCATCAACATAAACAAGCCTCTCCTGACCGTTGTTGGAGTACTTCATGAGAAGACCTGCAGCATATTCCACGGTCTGCTTATATTGCTCTTCCGTCAGTTCGGGAAAAGACTCACCGCATCCCGAAAGCGAAAGTACTATACACATAGCCGTAATGATTGCCGAACACTTTTTTATCCTCATACATCCTACCTCGCAGCTATTATTAAAAACAATCCGTTTAATTACTTTGTTTCAAGTTCAAAATAGAACTCTACGCCATTGTCATAGTTGATGACACCATATGACTGGCCCATGCTCTCCATTATTGCCTTGACTATGGACAGGCCTACACCGCTTCCGCCATATTCCCTGGTTCTCGCCTTATCAACCTTATAGAACTTATCCCATATCTTGCCTATGCTGTCTTCAGGTATGGGCTCTCCTGTATTAAATACCGACACGCGCACATGGCCGTCATTCTCAACAATCTTTATCTCGATTATCTTGTCGCCGTCGATGTGGTTGAGCGCATTACTGTAGTAATTCTGGAGGACTTCTTCAATCTTGAATTCATCTCCCCATACAAATATCGGTGGATATTCCTCAAACTTTAAGGTTACTTCCTTTTGTTTTGCCAGTACCGAAGCCGATTTGATGTAGTTCTGAATGAGTTCAACAATGTCAAATCTCTCCATATTGGAATTGTCGCTGCCAAACTCAAGCTCATTGAGAGTCATGAGCTTTTTGACCATGATATTCATCTTGGAAGCCTCATCCATGATGACTTCACAGTAGAAATTCCTGCTCTCTTCGTCGTCGCTTACACCTTCCTTGAGCCCTTCCGCATATCCCTGTATAAGAGCGATAGGAGTCTTGAGCTCATGCGACACGTTTGAGAGAAACTCTTTTCTCATCTCATCTATCTGTTCTTTTCTTGCAATGTCTTTCTTGAGGTCAATATTGGCGTTCTTGAGCTCTTTGATGGTCGTCTCCAAGGTCTCCGACAGTTCATTCATATTCTGCCCAAGTACATCCGTCTCGTTTTTATACCGATCAGCAGAAGTATACTTGGCTTCGAAATTGAGCTTCTTCATCTGATCCGATATATAGGTCAGTTTTCTAATCGGATCTGTAAGCTTCTTGGATATATACAAAATGAGAACTGCACCGATGATTATCGCTATTACGGCAACATACATCATAAAGGTGTTTGAGATCGTCACGTTGTCCTTGATACTCTCCATCGTGGATCTGACGAGTACAAGATTTCCGCCGCCTACTATTCCCCACATCTCCAGATATTGCCTTCCGGTATTTCTGTCCACATCAATCTGAAGCGTGTAGTTGTCACCGTAATCTATGATCGTCCTGTCCTCAATGAGAGCCGACCCGGATACCGGGCTTATCATATTCTCCCACAGTATCCTTGCCAAAAGTTCCGCATTGTTACTGGTAACCTTAACAGTTTTGGAATCCGCATCCAGAACTATCATCTCAATGTCGAAGCGCTCGCAGATATTCTTGATTTCCTCATCAAACTCCTCCGACTGAATTCCACCGTTTAAAATAGCGTTGGAGATACTTCTGTAAGCAGAAATAATTGCTTCACGCTTGTTCTGAGCATAGAATTTATCCATAAACAGCAGATTGACTATGAGGCAGAGCACAAAAGTCCCCACCATGATGGCTATGAAAACTACGCTTATCTCAACCTGGATGGAATGGATCTTTTCTTTATTCTTCAAGTCTTCTTACTCCTCAAATTTATATCCCATTCCCCAGATTGTCTTGATCATATCGCCCTTGTCACCCAGCTTGCCGCGGAGCTTTTTGACGTGGGTATCGATGGTTCTGGCATCTCCGAAGTAGTCATAATTCCAGACATTGTTGAGTATCTTTTCTCTTGAAAGGGCAACACCTTTGTTCTCAAAAAAGTATGAAAGAAGCTCAAATTCCTTGTAACTTAAATCGATCTCTCTTCCGTCAACGCTTACACTGTGAGCAACCTTATTAAGGACGATGCCGCCCAGTTCCATTATCTGATTGTCAAAAGACTGATTTGTCCTTCTAAGGATTGCAGAAACTCTGGCAGCAAGGATCTTGGGGCTGAAAGGCTTTGATATATATTCATCAACTCCAAGCTCAAAACCCAGAAGCTCATCTCTCTCTTCTCCTCTGGCTGTGAGCATGATGATAGGTACCTTGGAAGTCTCGCGGATCTCTCTGCACACTTCCCAGCCGTCCCTCTTTGGCATCATAACATCAAGTATGATAAGCGCTATATCCTTGTCCTGGTAAAAGATATCCAGAGCGCGCTGTCCGTCTTCTGCCTCAAGTACTATATATCCGTCCTTATTGAGGAAGTCCTTTACCAGCTTCCTCATTCTGCTCTCATCATCAACTACAAGAATCTTAAGATCATCCAACTGTTTTTCCTCCTGCATTACTTAGTCTGTACCCTCATGATATTCCGTGGCACCCTCAATGCCAAGCTTTTTTTCGGCCTCTCTGACTTTTTTCTCCCTGTCTGAAAGCTCCTGCTCCCAGGAGGAATATCTGTTGGTAATATTGCGTTTGTAGTTGATCATATTGTCAGTTTCGCCTGTCAGGGAAATATAGAAAAGAATTATCACGAGAATGGCAAGCGCAACATCAAGCACAATCGGGAAAATTCTCCCAAATGCCGAACCGCTTTTTTGATTCTCGTTTTTATTTCTCTGTGTGGCCGCAAGATTATCAAGGGCTGAATGCCTGGTCATAGATACGCCGACAGGAATAGGAACAAGCTCCTCATCGGCATAACCGCTTTCAAGGAGCTTCTTCCTCAGTCCGTGCAGATACTCCCACCCCACGGGAGTCTTAAAGATCTTATTTTCAATTGATTTATCGTAGACAGCCTTGATATCAGAGGGCTTGCTCACCTTGACCCTGGCCTCCAGGATCTTGATCTTGGACTGGTCCATGGCTGCCTTCTGTGCATCATTCTCAGAAACAAATTCAAAGCCCTCTGCTATGAAGCTGTCTTTGCCACTATTTGAATCAGCTGCCATATTCTGCTCCGTAAGACGCAATGAATACGTTGACGCTTCTTGCCTTCATGGTCTTGTTCCGCCAGGTAAGAGGCTTAGGTCTGTTATAAAAATACTTGCCGCTGTCATCGCCTGTATCCACGCACAAAGACCAATATGCGCCCTCAGGCGGAATCGGGAGCATGATCTGAACGTCTTCCCAAAATGCATTAATGGCAAGATATACTATGTCGTCGTGTCCCTTTCTCTGGACGTATCCGGAGAACCTCACACAGATAACCTTGGAATCCTGAGTGATATTGCCATGATCCGGGTTCTCTGTATGAACAGATATAAAAGGATATCCACACTGGGCAGGTCGAAGGTCCTTCCTGATGCATGGATGTTTTCTTCTGAACTGGATCATATTTCTGTAGAAGTCAAAAAAGCTCTTGTTCTTGGACAGAAGGTCCCAGTTGAGCCAGGATATCTCATTGTCCTGACAGTACGCATTGTTGTTGCCAAACTGAGTGTTGCCAAATTCATCCCCGGCATACACCATAGGAGTCCCCCTGCTGCACATAAGCACGGTTATGGCATTTCTCATCATTCTGAATCTGAGGTCATTGATATAGGGATCGTCGGTTTCACCTTCAACACCACAGTTCCAGCTTCTGTTGTCATTGGCACCGTCTGTGTTGTTCCAGCCGTTGTCCTCATTGTGCTTGCCATTATAAGAATACATGTCATGGAGAGTAAATCCGTCGTGACATGTTATAAAGTTAACTGATGAATCATAGCCAAGGTATGATCCTCCATAAAGGTCCATAGAACCTGTGATTCTTTTTACAGCTTCAGGAGCTGACCAGAGATCTCCCTTGAGGTATGACCGGATATCATCACGGTACTTGCCGTTCCACTCGGCCCATCTCTTCCACGCCGGGAAGTTACCTACCTGATACATTCCGCCGGCATCCCATGCCTCGGCAATAAGCTTGACATTACCAAGAATAGGGTCGTAAGCAAGTCTCTGGATAAGGGGCGGTTTCTCCATCGGTGCGCCATCCTGATCTCTTCCGAGAATACTTGCAAGATCGAATCTGAATCCATCTACCCTGTATTCCTCAACCCAGTACCTGAGGCACTCAACGATATACTCCTGCACCATGGGGTGATTGCAGTTCATCGTGTTGCCGCAGCCACTGAAATTGTAGTACTGTCCGTAAGGTGTCAGCAGATAGAAGATATTGTTGTCAAAGCCCTTAAATGAGATAAACGGGCCATTCTCATTGCCCTCAGCCGTATGGTTGAAAACAACGTCAAGAATAACCTCAATTCCGTTGTCCTTGAGGGTCTTGATCATGTGCTTGAGCTCTACGCCCTCCTTGTTGTACTCGCTCTGAGAGGCATAGCTTGTATTTGGAGCAAAAAAGCTGATGGTATTATATCCCCAGTAGTCAAGGAGAGTCTTGCCATTAACTTCTCTCTTATCCCTCGTCTCATCAAACTCAAAGATGGGCATCAGCTCTACTGCAGTTATGCCAAGGCGCTTCAGATAGTCTACTTTTTCCTTGATTCCTTCAAATGTCCCCCTGAACCTGACACCAGAGGACGGATCCATGGTAAAGCCCCTGACATGCATCTCGTATATCACAGAATCGCACATAGGTATATTGAGGGAGTTGGTGTCATTCCACTCAAAGTTATCCCTTACTACCCTGGCCCTGTAAGCGCCGTCCTTGTTGGGACTCTGGCCCCATATTCGCTGTCCCGATACAGCCTTGGCATAGGGGTCAAGAAGACGGTGATTCTTGTCGAACAAAAGCCCCTTCTCCGGCTCCCAGGGACCATCTACACTGTAGCAGTACTCCAGGTTCTCAATATCAAGACCAAATACTATCATTGAGTAAACCTTGCCTATCCTGTAGCTCTCAGGGAAAGGGATCTGGGCAAAAGGATTAGCCTCGCCTCTGTAAAAAAGAAGGAGCGTTATTGATGTTGCTCCGTTTGAATACGCAGTAAAATTAACGCCATCAGTGAGCATGGTGGCGCCATTGATATTATAAAAGCCGGGTCTTATCCTAAATCCCGATACCTCGTCAAGAGCAAGGAGCTGTCTTCCAACCTCAGCTTTTCTGAGCTCTCTGACCTGTCGTTCTCCGATTTCGACAGGTTTTTTGGAAGGTCTGTGTCGTCTGTAAGCATTCATGATACTAATTTTAACACAATGAGACATATAAAGAATAAAAAAAGATGAAATTTTGGCAAAAAATCAGATATTCCAGATAAAAAAGAGATGAAATTCTGTATTTTTACATATCAGAATTTCATCTCTTTTTGAATTTTAAAGAATTGTGTGTGATATACGGATTGCTCCGCAAAAAGCGCTCTCGCAATCCTACAGACATTCGGAATCCGCACTACCGCGCTACTTTCTTATGTCTGTTCGTATCCTCACGACAATACATGTGTGATATACGGATTGCTCCGCAAAAAGCGCTCTCGCAATCCTACAGACATTCGGAATCCACACTATCGTGCTACTTCCTCATGTCTGTTCGCATCCTCACGACAATACATGTGTGATATACGGATTGCTCCGCAAAGAGCGCTCTCGCAATCCTACAGACATTCGGAATCCGCACTACCGCGCTACTTCCTTATGTCTGTTCGGTCTTCAAGGTCATAGTTTTTTGCCTGCAAGCAGGAAAAACCTATGACTTTGAATCCCTATATCACACAGGATATGCGCCATTTTTGGTATCGGCTGCAGTTACATCAACCT
>CAMNOS010000147.1 GCA_946546925.1 uncultured Butyrivibrio sp. | reverse complement strand
GGACACAGAGATCAGAGAAGAGCTAACTGGAAAATGACAGCTCCTACTTTGGTTAAGTGCAGCCACTGCGGCGCTCTTATGCAGCCTCATTGTGCATGCAAGAAGTGCGGTTACTACAACAAGAAGAGCATTGTAGAAGTTGAGGCTTGAGTTTAGTTTACCGGTATTGTTCACGAGATTGAAGGCTTTCTGGCTTATGTCAGAAAGCCTTGATTTTTGTACTGCCATTTAGTACACTAGATTTTGTTCTATATGTAAATGGGAGGATGAAAATGGCTGAACTTGTAAGAGTTGCAGTTGATGCAATGGGTGGAGATGACGCCCCCTTTGTTACAGTCAAGGGCGCCGTTGACGCTGTAAAGGAGTGTGACAGCCTCAAGGTTTTTCTTGTTGGACAGATAGCCAGAGTTGAAGCAGAGCTCTCCAAGTACGACTATGATAAAGAGAGAATAGAGATAGTTGACGCCACTGAAGTTATTGAGATGGCTGAACCGCCTGTTATGGCTATCAGGAAGAAGAAGGATTCTTCCATTGTCAAGGCGATGTATATGGTTAATCACGGTGAGGCTGATGCCTACGTGTCTGCCGGAAGCACAGGAGCGACTCTTGTTGGAGGACAGGTGATTGTAGGAAGGCTCAAGGGAGTTGACAGAGCTCCGCTTGCTCCCCTTATTCCTACCGAGAAGGGCAGTTCACTTCTTATTGACTGCGGAGCCAATGTTGATGCAAGGGCCAATCACCTGGTACAGTTTGCCAAGATGGGAACCGTATATATGGAGAATATCATGGGAATCAAGAATCCGACAGTTGGTATAGTCAACATCGGAGCTGAAGAGGAGAAGGGCAATGCACTTGTTAAAGAGACCTTCCCGCTTCTCAAGAACTGTCCCGATATCAATTTTATCGGAAGTGTGGAAGCCAGAGATATACCCGCAGGAGGAGCGGACATAATTGTCTGCGAGGCCTTCACCGGCAATGTGATCCTCAAGATGTACGAAGGTGTTGCCAAGTCCATGATGCATGTGATCAAGAAGGGGCTTATGAGCAATCTCAAGACCAAGATAGGAGCTCTCCTTATCAAGGACGATCTCAAGAAATCCCTTGCGGATTACAGCATGGACAAGTACGGCGGAGCACCGATGCTCGGACTTAAGGGACTTGTAGTCAAGACCCACGGAAGTGCAAGCGATATAGAAGTCAGGAATTCGATACTTCAATGTGTGACATTTACACAGCAGAAGATCAGTGAGAAGATCAGCGCCAAGATTTCAGAGTGACATTTAGGACACTGAAAATATATTAGAATAAGAACGGAGATTTGTTATGGAATTTGAGAAGATGAAAGAAGTTATTGCAGGCGTGCTCAACGTAGATCCTGAGGAGATCACTCTTGAGACAACATTTACAGAGGATCTTGGAGCAGATTCACTGGATCTTTTCCAGATCATTATGGGCCTTGAGGATGAGTTCGATGTTCAGATCGATCCCGAGCAGACAGAGAATATCACAACAGTCGGCGAGGCTGTTGAGCTTTTGAAGAACGCTATCTCAAATAAATAATCGGTTATGAGGCAGCTGCAGGCTGCCTCATATTTATATTTTGGAGTTTTTATGCTTACAGATGCAGAAATAAAAAAATTTGAAGATAAAATTGGATACACCTTCAGGGACAAGGCACTTATAACACAGGCTTTTACTCACTCATCTTTTGTCAATGAGCAGAAGATCAACAAGCGCCCGGACTATGAGAGGCTTGAGTTCCTCGGAGATGCGGTCCTTGAGATGATATCAAGTGCCTATCTTTTCCGCACTTACCCTGATAAAAAGGAGGGCGAGATGTCCAAGATGAGGGCGTCACTTGTGTGCGAAGGAGCTCTTGCCTATGATGCCAACGAACTGGATATTAAGAGCTATATACAGCTTGGAAAAGGCGAGGAAGCCACAGGCGGCCGACACAAGGAGTCGATCATAGCCGATGTCATGGAAGCTGTAATAGGTGCTCTTTTCCTTGACGGCGGTATTGAACAGTCCAAGAGGTTTATTGATACTTATATACTGTCCAATGAAGAGGCTGTTCTTATGTTTGTTGACAGCAAATCTCTTCTGCAGGAGTTCACCCAGGGAGAAAATTTGGGCGAAGTCAGGTATGAAATTTGTGGCGAAACAGGTCCTGAACATGATAAAATATTTGAGGTCCGCGTTTTTGTCGGAGATGATAATCTGGGAGAGGGGACAGGAAAGACCAAGAAGGCTGCGGAACAGCAGGCGGCCTACAAGGCGCTTCTTGTATTAAAGAATAAGCACTGATGTATTTAAAGAGTATTGAGATTCATGGCTTTAAGTCTTTTGCCAATAAGATAAAATTCGATTTTCACAATGGCATCACAGGAATTGTAGGCCCTAACGGCTCCGGTAAGAGTAATGTTGCCGACGCCGTAAGATGGGTTCTTGGTGAGCAGCGTATCAAGCAGCTCCGTGGCGGTTCCATGACTGATGTCATCTTTTCAGGAACAGAACTGCGTAAGCCTCTCGGATACGCATATGTTGCCATCACTCTGGATAACACCGATCATTCCCTTTTGATTGATTATGATGAAGTAACTGTCTCCAGGCGCCTCTACCGCTCCGGAGAGAGTGAATATATGATAAACGGCGCAACCTGCAGGCTCAAGGACGTCAATGAGCTCTTTATGGACACAGGTATCGGTAAGGAGGGTTATTCGATCATCGGACAGGGTCAGATCGACCAGATCCTTTCAAGTAAACCTGAGGATCGTCGTAACCTTTTTGATGAAGCTGCCGGTATCGTTAAGTTCAAGTCGAGGAAGGAAACTGCGATCAAGAAGCTCGAGGAAGAGAAGCTCAATCTGACTCGTCTTAGTGATATCCTCTCTGAGCTTGAGAAACAGATAGGTCCTCTTGAGAAGCAGTCAGAGGTCGCTAAAGAGTACCTCAAACTGAAAGAGAGACTCAAGACTCTGGATGTGAACATGTTCCTTGTAGAGAACAAGTCGCAGAAAGAACAGCTTGAAGAGGCATCCAAAAACTACGATATTGCTTCAGAGGCTCTTGAGGAAGCCCGAGTCAACTACGACAAGACCAAGAATGAATATGAAAACATCCAGAAGATGATCGAGACAATCGATGCTGAGATCAACGATGCAATGTCAAGGATCACTGATTCTTCTGTCAAAAAAGAGAAACTTGAGGGACAGATCGGTATTCTCAACGAGAAGATCAAATCTGCCTCCGATAATGATGCCCACTTCAAAAAGAGGGAGAAGGACGAAGAGGAGAAGCTCAAATCCATCATAGCCGAGAAAGACGGCTACCTTGAGGAAAAGGACAAGATAGACAAAGAGGCGCAGTCTCTTCTGGCAGACAGAAATGAGGCCAGAAAAGAGCTGGATAAGATCCTTCTGCAGATCGAGAATATCAATAACGATATTGAAGAGTGCAAAAACACTATAATGGAGACCATCGATACAAGGTCAAACATTAAGTCCAAACTCAGCTCCCTTGAGACCAAGAAGGAACAGGTCAACATAAGAAAGGCTGAGCTCACAGGCAAACTTGTGAGAGCACGCTCTGATGAATCGAGACAGGAAGAGACTCTTAAGAAACTACGCGAAGAGTTTGATAGCATAACTGCTGAGATCTCAGAAAAGAATAAGAAACAGAAAGCCACTGATGCTGAGGTTGTGAGCATCAGGGAGAATATGAGCAAACTTGATACGGATCTTCGTAAGACCCAGGAACTGTATCAGCAGGAGAAGTCAAGACTTGAAGCTCTTGCCAACCTGACTGAGAGATACGAGGGCTACGGCGGCAGTGTCAAGAAGGTAATGGAGAGAAAGGACGATACCAAGGGAATCATAGGTGTCGTTGCCGACATTATCAAGACTGAGCCCAAGTATGAGACTGCAATTGAGGTGGCACTAGGCGGTAATATACAGAACGTGGTAACTGATGACGAAGAGACTGCCAAGAAGATGATCAGATACCTCAAGGAGACCAAGGCCGGAAGAGTTACATTCCTTCCCCTTACTTCCCTTAGCAATCCCCCTGAACTTAAGGCCAAAGAGGCACTTGATGAACCGGGTGTCCTTGGAATGGCTGATGAGCTGGTCCACACGGATCCCAAGTACAGGAGCGTTGCCAAGGCGATGCTCGGAAGGATCGTTGCCGTTGACAATGTTGATAACGCAGTCAGGATCGCAAGGAAATATAACTACACCATAAGAATGGTGACGCTCGAGGGCGAACTTCTGGTTCCCGGCGGTGCCATCAGCGGTGGTGCTTTCAAGAACAACTCCAATCTTCTCGGAAGAAGAAGAGAGATGGAAGAACTTGAAAAAAACGTCAAAAAGTACAAGGAAAAGGCTGAGGAGATCCAAAAGGAAATAGATTCCTCCAAGGCTAAGAGAAATGAACTGAGAGCTCTTTCGGAAGAGATGAGAATGGAGCTCCAGACAATGTTTATCAAGCAGAACACTGCAAGGATAAATGTTGAGAATGAAGAAGAGCGTCAGAAGGAACAGAGAGGAAACTACTCAGACCTCAAGACCGAGAGCGACGAGATTGAGAAGAACCTTTCAGAGATTAATGCTGAGAGGGAGGATGCTCTTTTACAGCTTACAAAGTCCGAGGAACTTGAAAAAGAGTGCTCTCAGAAGGTCGACAGATACAAGGGACAGCTTGAAGAGCTGCACACAGCCGAGGAAAAAGAAAACGCCAACGTAGGTAAGTGGGATATCGACTATGAGAAGATAGTTCAGAG
Organism: uncultured Butyrivibrio sp.; assembly: GCA_946546925.1. Classification (GTDB taxonomy): domain Bacteria; phylum Bacillota; class Clostridia; order Lachnospirales; family Lachnospiraceae; genus Butyrivibrio. Next base: position 1,717 of record CAMNOS010000147.1, on the reverse strand, counting down.
GCAGGAATTCTCCAAGACCAACATAGAGCGTGTGGACAGAGACATTAAGGCTGAAGAGGATGCACTCCTTGAGATCCGAGAGACAATCAAAAAGAATACAGAGACTCTCATGCAGAGTAAGAAGGATATAGAAGAGATCAGGCTCACGATTGAGGCTTCAACGGACGTTCATACAGAGGCTTCAAGAGAACTTGAAGAGAAGAAAGAGAAAAAGAGCCAGCTCAATCTTTCACAGAAGGAGTTCTTTAACAGGACTGAAGAGCTCAACAAGCAGATGTCAGACCTCGATAAGGAAGTAATGAGGCTCTCTGCCAAGAAAGAAAAGTGTCAGGATGCGATCGAATCCCAGATCAACTACATGTGGAATGAGTACGAGATAACCCTGACGGACGCTGCGCAGATGCGCGACGAGGAGATGACTGACATTCCTGCAATGAAGAAGGAAACTTCACAACTGAAGGATTCCATCAGAAAGCTTGGTGATGTCAACGTCAATGCCATCGAGGATTACAAGAACCTGATGGAGCGCTACACCTTTATGAAGGGTCAGCACGATGACCTCGTAACCGCTGAACAACAGCTTCGAGATATCATCAAGGACCTTGATGAGTCGATGCGCAAGCAGTTTATAGAACAGTTTACAAGGATCAATACCGAGTTTGACAAGGTATTCAAGGAGATGTTCGGCGGCGGAAAGGGAACACTTGAACTTTCCGAGGATGAGGATATTCTTGAGGCGGGAATCAGGATCAACGCACAGCCCCCTGGCAAAAAGCTCGTCAACATGATGCAGATGTCCGGTGGTGAGAAGGCTCTTACCGCCATAGCGCTTTTGTTCGCGATTCAGAATCTCAAACCTTCACCCTTCTGTCTGCTTGATGAGATTGAGGCGGCGCTTGACGAGAACAACGTTGTCAGATTCGCAAGATATCTTCACAAGCTTAAGAGCACTCAGTTTATTGTTATTACACACAGACGTGGTACTATGGAAAGTGCAGACAGATTGTATGGTATTACCATGCAGGAAAAGGGTGTTTCAACCCTGGTTAGTGTCAACCTTATCGATAAGGAGCTTACGAACTAATGGCAATAAGTTTTTTTGAGAAATTACAGCAGGGACTTAACAAGACCCGCGAAGGCATAGTGAGGGGAATAGACAACGTTTTTAACGGCTATTCCAGTATTGATGACGACTTCTATGAGGAGCTGGAAGAGACTCTTATCATGGGAGACATAGGCATCAATGCTACAAGCAGGATAATCGATGAGCTTAGAAAACAGGTCAGAGAGCAGAGGATAACCGAGCCTTCCAAATGCAAGGCGCTCCTGATACAGGATATCTGGCAACAGATGAAGATCGATGAACACGCCTATGACTTTGAAGATCAGAAATCAGTTATCTTCGTCATCGGTGTAAACGGCGTAGGTAAGACGACGTCTGTTGGAAAGCTTGCAGCTATCTTCAAAAAGAAGGGCAAAAAAGTCATCATAGCAGCTGCCGACACATACAGGGCTGCAGCTACAGAACAGCTTGAAATGTGGGCTGAGAGGGCGCAGACACCTATAATTACCGGAAGAGAAGGCGCAGATCCCGCAAGTGTCATCTACGACGCGGCAGGTGCCTTTAAAGCAAGAGACTGCGACATACTGATTGTTGATACCGCCGGAAGGCTTCACAATAAAAAGAACCTGATGGAAGAACTTGCCAAGATGAACA
>CAMNOS010000146.1 GCA_946546925.1 uncultured Butyrivibrio sp. | reverse complement strand
CGTCCCTGTGATGAATCGTACTTGAGCAGATGAGCAAGCATCTTAGGGCTTGTAAGATCGTTGATAGCAACTACTTCGTAGCCTTCTGCACCGAACATCTGTCTGAAAGCAAGACGACCGATACGACCAAAACCATTGATTGCAACTTTTACTGCCATTTTAAGTTCCTCCTAAAATGAATAATTTATGATTGCTGTTACTAAAAATATCGTTCTTGACAAATTTTTATCAGCAACTACAATTCTAGCCGACTTTTGCGCATAAATCAAGTGAGAATATTAAAATTATGCTATATTATAAAATAAAAATTCAGAAAAATATCCACCGGAGGAAATTATGCAAATAGCTGCCGATTACCACCTTCACACCCACCATTCGGGAGACAGCAAAGCCCCAATGGAAGACATGATCAAACAGGGTGTTTTAAGAGGTCTTAAAGAGATGTGTTTCACCGAACACATGGACCTTGACTACCCCGAATGCCACGACCTTCCAAAGGATCCTTTTACACTCGATATCAGATCATATCGTGAAGAATTAATGAAGTATAAAGAGCTCTTTGAAGGCAGAATTGAGATCAAATTTGGCATAGAGATAGGAATGCAGCCCTCCTGCCTTGAAGAGAACAAAAAGATCGTCAGAGAAAACGACTTTGATTTTGTCATCGCCTCCATCCATCTTGTTGACGGCGCAGATCCCTATTATGAAAGCTTCTGGACAGGTGGCAGCATCGAGGACAGATACAGAAGGTATTTCGACGCAACCCTTGAGAACATAAGACTCTTTGATGACTTTGACGTCCTTGGGCACCTCGACTACATGTCCCGCTACGTCTTTCCAAAAAACGATACCACCTATTCCTACGAGCGCTTCAGGGACCGGATAGATGAGATCCTCAAATATCTGGCAGATAACGGCAAGGGACTCGACATCAACTCCAAGGTTCTTGCCTCAGATTCGGATGGGATTCCCAATCCATGCCCCGAGGTGATCAGACGTTTTAAAGAGCTTGGCGGAAGGATCATCACCTTCGGATCCGATGCCCACGCGCCGACAGGCATAGCAGCCGGCTTTGAGAGGCTGCGTGACATTGCGCTCTCCTGCGGATTTACCGAGTATTACACCTTTGAAAAGCGAAGTCCCGTGCCCCACGAACTATGACCGGCAGTTCTGAGTTTACTTCATCTTCCTGTACACAAAGGTCAGCAGGATACCGATAACCATAAAGGCGGGCGGTTACAAAGACATACCTATCAAGGAAAACGAAACAATAACAAGACTTAATGTAGCCTGAGTTATATCAGGTAGAGGCATCAGGCTAATGCCATTAAAAGACCGGAGCATGAATGCTTCCGGAATTTATAAATATCAACCACGAGTTGGTAAATAGCCATTGTTTTTTCATCTGCTCATTTTTCCTTAAATATAGTAAAATAGTATTACAAGATTTTGACTATCGGAGACGCGTATGAAGACAGAATTCTACGACAGAAGCAAAAGAGCCAACCTGTACAACAGTATCTTTATATATAAGAGCATATCGCTGTTACTGCTGATAATAATATCAATCGTACTGGCAGTTCTTTTCCATGTGGAAAGGCCTTATCTCACAGCCGCATCAGATGGTAAGACGTCGCCGTTTATCATTGCCGTAGCGGTATGCATCATCCTTTTTATCCTGTCATCTGTTCTTGACTTCGTCATTCTCTTCCGGACCATGTCGATAGGAACAAAACTCAACGCTTTGGCCTTTATAGATCATCTGACAGGCCTTCCCAACAGACACAGCTGTGACCTCCTTATCAAAAGTTTCAGCTCGCCTCAAAGGCTTAAGTACGCCGGTTTTATTCTCATGCAGATATCCAACCTCAGCTCGATCAACAAGGAAGACGGACACACGGGCGGCAACTGGCTCATCTCAGAGTTTTCCAATATTCTTGAAGATGTCAGCGATAACTACGGATACGTGGGGAGAAACGGTGGCAACGAATTCATCATGCTGATGGAAAACTGTGACAAAGAACGCGCCGACCGGTTTCTTGAAAAGCTCAGAGAGAGGATCCACGGCTACAACGAAATGAACGTTGGCGCAATGATCGAAGTCACTTATTCCAAAGTACTCAACTGTGACGAACAGAGGGATCAGATTTCGGATCTTATTTCCCTCGGCTATAAAAAGATCAGGGAGACACCCCTTAAGCTCTCATAGGTAGCATCAATACATGAAAAAATTCTTTTCAGAAGTTAACAGAAAAACTGCACATAAGATGGTAACTCTTCTGCCTGTGGGCATCATTGCTGCCCTTTTATTTGGCTGCGGAGATTCCGGTCAGGTCTCTGCACCCGCCAGCAGCGACGATATCACAAGAAGCTCAATTTCCGAGGAAGTCCCGGAGGAAGAAGAGATTCCCGACGAGGACAGGGAAAAGGGAAGCAGGGACAACACCCCTGTATGCCTGGTACCCGTTGCCGGTGGGGAGACTGTCTACAAAAATAACTATGCCCGCCTTGATGCCACCAATGCCTCAGACGGATATGTTGTCGTGACCTACACAGGCAAATCCTCAAAAGTTAAGCTTCAGATCACAGGGCCAAACGAGATCACCTACACCTACAATCTTTCCGTTACCGAGCAGAAAGAAGAAGTATTCCCTCTGCAGTCAGGAGACGGTCAGTACATGATCAACGTCTTTGAGAATATCGAGGGGACTCAGTATTCACAGGCCTTTTCCGAGATGATCGATGTGACGCTGACAGATGAGTTCTCTCCGTTTCTGTATCCCAACCAGTACTGCTCTTTCACATCCGCCGACAAAGCTGTCGCAAAGGCAGAGTATCTGGCCTACGTATGTAACTCAGACCTTGATGTTGTCTCTGAGGTCTACAACTACATTATCGGCAACATCAAATACGACTACGAGGAAGCTGAATCTGTCCAGAGCGGCTATATTCCGGATATCGACGAAGTCCTTCAGACCAAAAAGGGAATCTGCCTCGACTACTCAGCTCTTATGACCAGCATGCTGCGAAGCCAGCGGATCCCCACCAGAATGGAGATCGGATATGCGGGAACCGCTTACCACGCCTGGCTATCCACCTACATAGAAGACATCGGATGGGTCAACGGAATAATTGAATTTGACGGTAACGAGTGGTCCCTGATGGACCCCACCTTTGCATCCAATACCAAGGAGGAGTCCCTTAAGGATTTCATCGGAGACGGTGCGAATTACTCGGTAAAATACATCTATTAATTCATCTTGATCGGAGGCACAATGAGCGCTACTTCTAAACCAAAGAAACTAAGCAGCTACGAAGTATCAAGCTTTTGCAGGCAGATGTCACTTCTTTTTCAGGCGGGAATCGCTCCTGCCGACGGAATTGACATCCTCATGGAAGACACGACTGATGCTTCAGCCAAAAAGATCTACGAATCCATAGCACAGGTCCTGCACAGCGGGGAGAAATTCCATGTGGCGCTGTCCATGAGCGAAGTCTTCCCGGACTATGTGATTCAGATGGTAACCATCGGCGAGGAATCCGGAAGCATAGATACCGTAATGGAGTCCCTTGCGGACTACTACGACAGAGGAGAAAACATTGAAGCAAGCATAAAGAGCGCAGTCAGCTACCCTCTCATCATGGTCTTCATGATGCTCATAGTTGTGCTGGTTCTTATCACCAAAGTCCTGCCGATATTCGAGCAGGTATTTGCCCAGCTCGGGACCAGCATGAGCGGGTTTTCCCAGTCTCTTTTAAACCTCGGAAACGCTCTGAACAGCTACTCTGTTGTCATGGTGGTAATCCTTGCTATCCTCGCAGTCTGCTTTATCTATTTTGGCATGACGGCCGGTGGCAAGGCCAGGCTTCGTGGTCTGCTTCGTAATTTCGGTCTCACAAAAAAACTGATGCAGGAGATCGAGACAGAGCGTTTTGCAAGCGGAATGGTCCTTACTCTTTCAAGCGGTATGGACACCTATGAGGGCCTCTCTCTTGTCAAAAACCTGGTTAACAGCAGCGAGATAAAAGAAAAAATAGAGAACTGCAGAAACCTTCTTCTGGACGGAGACAGCTTCCCCGATGCCCTGCAAAAAGCAGGTATCTTTAACTCCTTCTACTCACAGATGATCCAGGTCGGATTCAAGTCCGGTTCAATGGACAAGGCCATGAAAAGAGTTTCCGAGCGGATCGAGCACGACACCCAGAAGCGAATTTACACACTGATATCGGTTCTTGAGCCTACACTTGTGATCATTCTGTCCATCATAGTCGGAATGATACTTCTCTCGGTAATCCTGCCTCTGATGGGCATCATGTCCACCATCGGCTAAAGAGGTTTTTAAATGGCAAACAGATTTGACAACCACAGCAGAAAATTTGCTCCCTCAGACAGCTTTTACAGAGTTTTCTCGGTTATCATCTTTTTACTGATAGCCTTCCTTTTTGTGATGGCTGTTGAATACTCCGGCCGCAGCAGCATCGAAAAGCAGCAGGATTCATTAGAGAGCTCCATTGCAAGGGATATTGTGCAGTGCTACTCCCTCGAAGGCATGTATCCGCCAAGCCTTGAGTATATGGAGCAGCACTACGGTCTCACCTATGACAAGAACACATTTTTCGTGGATTACCAGCCCATAGCTGCCAATCTGTACCCCGATTACACTGTGATCCTGAGGTAATATATGGAACTCGAACAAAAGAAAACGCACACAATCGATACGGTATTCGTCATATGTCTGATGCTCCTGTTTGTTCTGTCTGCTCTTTCGGTAATCGCAATAGGTGCCAGCGTCTATCAGAGAAATGTGGGCAAGATGGCTGACAACAGCTCCCGCCGCATAGCATGTGCCTATATAACCGAAAAGGTCAGGCAGGCAGACCAGAACGGCCAGGTCTTCGTGCAGGAAGTATTCGGAAGCAATGCTCTCGTACTTTCTGAGGAAGTTAATGGTGCGGTCTACAACACCTATATTTACGGCTACGACGGTTATCTGATGGAACTGTTTGCCAGAGCAGACCTGGGATCTTTCTATCCCCAGTCCGGGCAGAAAATAATGCAGATAGGTTCCTTCGACATAGAAAAAGTCACCGAGGATCTCTTTAAGGCAGTCGTTGTTTTTGACAACGGATACAATGACTATATCTACATAGCCAGAAGGAGCAATAAGGGGAACTAAAATGGATAATATGAAAAGCTCAAGGCTGAGCCTGTTCCTGATGGAACTCATAATTGCAATATTCTTCTTTTCCCTCTCCGCAGGTGTCTGTGTAAGGCTGTTTGTCTCTGCCCACTCCCTCTCAGAGCGGACGGAGAATCTTGAAAATGCGGTGATGTGGACACAGAACCTGTCAGAAGCATTTGTGGCCAAAAAAGGTGATCTTGCAGCCATTGCAAGGCTCTTTCCCGATGGATTTGTCAATGAAAACACTGTAGGTGATTCCGGCAGAGAGGGCAATGTTATTCTCATATTTGACGACAACTGGGAGCTTATTGAAAACACACTATCAGATGCATCTTATGAAGTAATAATGTCAACCGCCCTCAAAGACGCATCGGACGTATACAGCGATGTCAACACCTACGGGGAACTGCGCGGCAAAGCTGTAACAGGTGACATTGCAGTCTACGACCTTCGCGGCACCGATGAGATCATAACTATGGTGGATGAAAACAAAGGCGAAGCGTTCCACTTCTTATCAGTTGATGTATACGTCGGAGAGGAGGAATAAATATGAGCAGGAACAATACCGGAGGCTCCCACGTGGGAAGCGCCTCAATTCTTCTGATATTCACCGTTCTCTCCATTGTTTCTTTTGCCACACTCACACTGGCCGGTTCCAAGGCAGACTATAACTTAAGCGACAATCTTGCTCAGCGGCAGAAGGCTTATTACGCGGCATGTCACAAAGGCAATGCACTTGTTGCCGCGGCATCTTCTGGATACGAAGAAGGCGCAATTGACGGTATTTTAAAAGAAAGTATACCTATTACCGACAATCAATCCCTGGATGTTTCAATTGTGATAAAAAGTGTAAAAAACTCGATCAATTCTGACAACAACGACAATATTTTGCAATGGCAGGTGGTAAACCACGGTAATTATGATTACAGCACTACTCTGCCCGTCATGAAATAAATATTCAATTTTAAAACAATTTCTCAGTTACTTTATCAAATTTTAATTATTTGCATCACGTTTTAGCGCACACATTTAAAAACATGTGGTACAATAGATTATGTACCAAATAGGAAATCAAAAATTATTGCTCTAATTTTATTAGCAACTAAAAATACTTATTGGAGGTTCAATATGGGAAAAAGAATACTCATTACCGACGACGCCGCTTTCATGCGCATGATGCTCAAGGATATCCTTTCTAAGAACGGATATGAGATTGCCGGAGAAGCAGAGAACGGTAAGGTTGCAATCGAAAAGTATAATGAGTTGAAACCCGACCTTGTAACTCTTGATATCACAATGCCTGAGCTTGATGGTATCGGAGCCT
>CAMNOS010000145.1 GCA_946546925.1 uncultured Butyrivibrio sp. | reverse complement strand
TTCTTCATCTCCTTCATAAGAGCAGAGATCTTGCCTGTCTTGTTGTCCAAAAAGCTCTTTCTAAGCTCGTAAACAAGCTTAGAGCTGTCAAGATTCTCGGAACCCGACCTGATCTCTTCACGAATTGCTTCAATCTGCTGACGTAATGCGCTGTTTTCCAAAATTCTTTCCTCCTTACATTTTATAGGCATTATCTCGCTCGCGAAAAGCGCGTAAAAAAATCCCCTGTATAGCCTTAAACTATACAAGGGACGAATATTATCCGCGGTACCACCCATGTTCCAATGCTCATGATCAATAAGCATTAACTCTCATTAATCTGTGACGTAGATCTACGTTTCGGACTACTGTGTATACGCGTTCATCCGAACTGCTCCGGTGGGAAATTTCCGCATATATCCGCTTCTTATGGAGCTTCCAGCCGTTGACTCCATTTCTCTGGTAAGGCAGATACAGCATCCTGGGCCAGCGCCCGCACCATCACTGCATTTAAGTTTTCTTTTTATACATTTTCTAATTCTATTGTCAATTCGAGAGTTTGTCAATGGAAATTCACTCCATCACAATCTTACCTTCACGGATGAGCTTTAGCATTATCTCTGCGATCTTAGGATCAAACTGCTTGCCTTTGTTAATTTCAATCTCGTTCAGGATATGTTCTGTGGTGAGCTTATGTCTGTAGACACGATTGGAATTCATGGCATCAAATGAATCAGCGACGCAGATCATTCTGGCGATAAGCGGAATCTCTTCGCCTTTGAGGCCCTCAGGGTATCCCTTTCCGTCATAGCGCTCATGGTGTAGGCGCGCTCCCTCTCCCACGTTCTCCAGGCTCCTGAAGCTCTTTAAGATCTCGCTTCCGCGGGTTGTATGGGACTGAATGATCTTGTACTCCTCATCGGTGAGTTTCCCGGGCTTTCTGAGGATATTGTCCGGAATGCCTATCTTGCCACAGTCATGCAAAAGAGCTACGTAGTAAATGCGGTTCAGTTCCTCTCCGGAATATCCCATCTCGCGGGCTATCATCTCGGTATAAAGCGCTACTCTCTTGGAATGGCCGTTGGTATACGGGTCCTTTGCATCAATAAATCCGATAAAGGTCTCAATTGACTCTTTTATCAGTTCGTTGTCACGCTCGTGCTGGAGGGTATATTTGCGGGCCTGAGCAGCCATCGACAGATAGAAGAAAAGCGCGAGGATCCATATTACTAAGCAGACAATAGACGCCCAGAACAATGGATCACTTGTAAGTTTTCTGTGGAACGAATAATCCAGTTCCAGAACAGAATTCTCTATATTCTCCCCTATCTTCACATACAGAATAAGTCCCGGAGAAGTTCCCTGCTTGGGCTCGATGGGCATCTCCACAGCATTCATGCTGGTGCTGGGTTCGTAGATAAAATAATCGCCGGCTTCCATCGTGATCATCGTCTCGCCATCAACATGCACCACATCAAGTGCATAGTCCTCGGCATGAAAATCTCGCATGTCCGGGATTGTGTCTGTCTTTTCATTGCCGCCAACATGCTGATGTATCTCCAGTGCGCCGTTCCACGCCTGTGAAAGATAGACATCACAGTTAAACGTGAGCCTGAACCGGAAATCGGCCACTTCATCATTGGTATTGTTGGTTACGGAAAAGTCATAGGTATATGCCTGATAGTTGTTCTCGGTAATCCCTTCATTGTTGAAGTCAAAGATCTTCCCCCAGGTGCTCTCTCTCGGGACAGCTTCCACCGCAACGCCTTTTTTGCTAACAGACTCCGGATAAAACAGATTTGATCCCTCAAAGGTCTGCAGATGCCTGGCCTTATTATACATTATTACCCTGACATGGCTTGCAGCCAACAGCACTGTATCCAGGATCAGTGTAGAAATAAATATCCAAAATACCAGCTTTCTGGTTTTAGCGTTCAAGTACATACCCTCTCTTGAAATACAAACAACAGGTCTTTTGTCGAATATATTTTACATTTAATTATAACATTTAGAGGGCTTTGCTTAATCTTTTTTCGTGTTTATTTATGCTTTTTTTAGAAAATCCCACAAAAAATGTCACCTTGACTCCGTCCCCAGGTGTCAAAAAAAAGCCAACTATTTCAGTACCTTGGACAAAAACTCCTTAAGTCTCTTGCTCTGAGGGTTCTCAAAGAATTCCCTCGGGGTGTTCTCCTCGAGGATCTTGCCCTCGTCTACAAAGAGGACCTTTGTTGCCACCTCTCTGGCAAAGCCCATCTCGTGAGTTACGACCACCATGGTCATACCTTCATCCGCGAGCTGTTTCATAACATCGAGAACCTCACCGACCATCTCGGGGTCGAGTGCTGATGTGGGCTCGTCAAAGAGCATCACTTCAGGGTTCATGCAAAGGGACCTGACTATGGCAATCCTCTGCTTCTGTCCTCCGGAAAGGGATGCAGGGTAGACATCTGCCTTATCAACGAGATTGACTCTGGTAAGGAGTTCAAAGGCTTTCCTCTCAGCTTCCTGTTCACTCATTATTCCAAGCTTGACAGGGGCAAGGGTCACATTTTTCATGACCGTGAGGTTATTGAAGAGGTTGAAATTCTGGAACACCATTCCCATGCGCTGTCTGACTTTGTTGATGTTGACGCCTTTAGCGGTTATGTCCTCTCCGTCAAAAATGATGTGCCCGGATGTAGGCCTCTCCAGGAGATTAAGGCACCTAAGGAAAGTGCTCTTGCCCGATCCGGAGGGACCGACAATAACTATCTTCTCCCCTTTACTTATCTCATAATCTATTCCAGTCAGAACTTTATTCACCGACCCGTCAGGGTCAATAAATTCCTTGCGAAGATCCTTAACGGTTATCACTCTTACGCATCCTCCTTTCAAGCTTTCCAAGGAGTATGGAGAGCAGTTTGATGATGACAAAATAAATGACTGCCGCACCTATGAGGGGCATGAATGCATCATAGGTCCTTGAAGCAACCTGGTTGGCCACACGGGTGAGGTCAGACAGACTCACATATCCCACGATGGCGGTTTCCTTGATAAGGGTAATGAATTCATTGCCAAGAGGTGGGATCACGTTCTTAACCGCCTGAGGAAGGATGATGTAGCGATAGGTCTGGGCGTTTGAAAGTCCCAGACTCCTTCCTGCCTCTCTCTGTCCCTTGTCAACAGCAAGGATTCCTCCGCGAACGATCTCTGACACGTAAGCACCTGAGTTTATGCCAAAAGAAAGAGATGCCACCAGGATGCCGTTGTTGGAGGACGCCATGATGATGAACCACATGATAAGCAGCTGCAGTACGCTGGGCGTTCCCCTTATCACATCGATATATACTGTTGCAATGTAGCTTAATACTGTGGGCTTGCCCTCTTCTGTCGTCGAGAGCTTCATAAGTGCAAGACAGGTTCCGATGATAATTCCCAGAAGTCCTGCAAATACCGCAATTTCCAGTGTTATTCCAACACCAGACAGGTACAGCTTCCACCTGTCACCCGTTATAAAGGCCGCTTCAAAACGTTCACTTAAAGTCATCTATTTCGAATTACTCCTCAATGTATTTTTTAACAAGACTGTCGTATGTGCCATCCTCTTTGAGCTCTTTAAGTGCAGTGTTGATCTTATCTGCAAGCTCTGTGTTGCCCTTGGGAAGTGCGATCGCATAGAATTCAGGCTCAAAGTCAAAAGTTGTTCCGGGAAGTACATCAACCTTGTCGGAGAACTGAGCGCCGAATACCTCAGCGGGGTTCTTGTCTACGATAACGCAGTCAACCCTTCCGTTGTTGAGATCGTTTACTGCATCTACAGCCTTGTTGTAGGCTGAAACCTCTGCGCCTTCGATCTCATCTGCGATGAATTCACCGGTTGTACCGAGCTGAACACCGATCTTTTTGTTCTCAAGATCAGCAGCTGAAGCAAATGCAGCTCCCTTGGGAACGATAACGGCCTGAACGGCCTCATAATATGAATCGGAGAAGTCTACGGTCTTCTGTCTCTCCTCAGTAACAGTCATACCTGCAATTGCCACATCGATCTTGCCGCCGATGGAAGAAACGAGTGAATCAAACTCCATGTCATTGATCTGAACGTCCATTCCGATCTTCTCACCGATTGCCTTGATAAGAGCCATGTCAAATCCGTCAGGCTGTCCGTCGTCACCTACAAACTCAAAGGGCGGGAATGCTGCATTTGTTCCAACCTTGAGTGTCTCCTTAGCTGCACTGTCTGAAGTACCTGCATCCTTTGATGCGCTTCCTGCTGAACTTCCACATCCCGCAAGCGTTGCACCTGCCATTACAACCGACATGATCACTGCCATAATCTTCTTTTTCATAATTTCCTCCTTTTTATGCATTATTAATGCATATTTATTCATATTTATGTATAATATAGCAGTGATATTAAAATAAGTCAAGAGGAGTCAACAGGAAATCCCATTACCTGTACATGTATCTTACAGCATTCCCTTGATAAAGATCTCAAGGCCGATACCTATAAGTATGAGACCGCCGAGAATCTTGGCGTTGCCGGCAAGTCTGGTTCCGAACATTGTCCCCAGCTTAAGTCCAAAAAAGCATATTATGTAGGTCACAGCTCCTATTATAAGGGCTGAAACAAGCATCTCATATCCGTTGTATTCGGCGATGGTAAAGCCTACGGAAAGCGCATCTATCGAGGTAGCGATGCCCTGGATGATGAGCATTTTGAATGTGATCTCACCTGCATTCACAGCCTCTTTGATATCACATTCCCTGTTTGGGCAGTTTTCGCACTCCCCGTTGTTTATGCACTTCTTGGACCTTATTCCCTCCAGAAGAAGCTTACCGCCGATATATACAAGCAGGATAAGAGCTATCCAGGGTATGAATATCTGAAATTCTTCAAAGAAACTCAGAGCCTCATGGACAAGAAACCATCCGATCGCAGGCATAAGGAACTGGAAAAAGGCATAGACTCCGGCAATTTTCAGCATCCTTGCCTGTTTCATTTTGGGCTCTGCAAAGCCGTTGGCAAGTGACACGGAAAAGGCGTCCATGGCAAGCCCGACGCCCAGGAGTACGCTGTTTAGTATTAGTAAAACATAAAAAGACATATCAAGACCTCTTGTCAATAATGATTCTCATTTGTGCCATTATACCAAAATTTGCCACAAGCGCAAAAATAATGTTAATATAAGGTATTGAATAAACTATGGGAGGCGCAATACCTATGGATAACAGTTTTGTATTAAGCTGCTGCTCCACAGCAGACCTTACGGCAGAACAATTTAAAGAGAGAAACATCAGCTATATATGCTTTCACTTCAGTATCGACGGGAAGGATTACCTGGATGACCTGGGCGTATCCTATCCCTTCAAGCAGTTCTATGACGATATGGCCAAGGGTGCCATGACCAAGACTTCTCAGGTCAGCGTCGGCGAGTACGTTGCCTATTTCGAGGAGTTCCTAAAGGCCGGCAAGGATGTACTTCATCTCACACTCAGCTCCGGTATATCCGGAACTCTGAACTCAGCAACTATCGCAAGGGATCAGCTCCTTGAGAAATATCCGGACAGGAAGCTTTACGTCGTAGATTCACTTGCTGCTTCCGCAGGATACGGTCTTCTCATGAACAAGCTGGCTGACCTTCGGGACGAGGGTATGGGAATCAATGATATCTTTGCCTGGGTCATCGAGCACAGACTTGAGTGCCAGCACTGGTTCTTCGTCACAGACCTCACATATCTCATAAGAGGCGGACGTGTATCCAAGGCTGCAGGCTTCATCGGCGGAGCACTTAACATCTGCCCTCTTCTCAATGTGGATTTCCAAGGCAGGCTTATAAACCGCTCCAAGCACCGCGGCGTCAATGCCGTTATGAAGGCGCAGGTTGCCAAGATGGAAGAGCTTGCCCAGGATGGTCTTGACTACTCAGGTGACTGCTACATTTCCAACTCGGACTGCTACGACAAGGCAAGAGCCGTTGCAGATCTTATCGAGGAGAAGTTCCACAACTTAAAGGGCAAGGTCAAAATAGTCAGCATCGGAACCACAATAGGAAGCCACACAGGTCCCGGAACCGTAGCCCTCTTCTTCTGGGGAGCCAAGAGAATGGACTGATATAGCTTATTTTAAAAAGGTGATCACATAAACGTGACCACCTTTTTCTTGTCTTAATCTGTTTATTTGAGCTGTCTGCCTGACAGAACCCTGTTCAAAGCAGACAGCCATTTTTATGTATCATATACGCCCTTCTGAAGGCGCTTTTCAAAATCTGATTTGGGCATCGGGTTGTCGTAGAGAAATCCCTGAACGATATTGCAGCCAACGCTCTGTAAAAGCCTCGTCTGATCAGGTCTCTCGACCCCTTCTGTTATGACACTTATCCCAAGTTCATGGGCCATTGTTACGATATTCTTGAGGACGATCTCATCACTTCGGTTGAGTTCTTCATTGTTGATAAAAGATCTGTCTATCTTGATCACAGAAACAGGGAAGTCTCTGAGGGTTGAAAGTGAAGAATATCCTGTTCCGAAGTCATCAATTGCAGTAGCAATGCTCTCGTCTCTGAGCCT
>CAMNOS010000144.1 GCA_946546925.1 uncultured Butyrivibrio sp. | reverse complement strand
TTCCTGCTTATCTCTTTTTATTTCCATTTCTTCCAGGCATCCGGCTGGTCCTCAAGTGTGGATTGCTTCCTATTCATGCCTACCGGCCTTTATACAATCTGCTGATTCTCAAGGAGCTATTCGGTTTATCTTCATCAGCGATATACTGTATAGGTGCAACCGCATCTTTATCTTTTGCATCGGGATTGACCATGTTCATTTCTTTACCCGTCAAAGTTTACTGGTACTTTACAGTAATAGTACCGAGCAGAGCCCCAGAAGGATAAGTGTCGCAGTTTCCGATGTAACTACAAAAAAACCTGCGGTGTCACCTGTGACTCCTCCGAAATTACTTTTGCACAGCCTTGTATACCACAGCAGGTGCAGTAAAGTCACGACAATCATCAAAACAGAAGCTGTTACGTTCATCACCAGCATGAACGCAAGTGCCGCCAATGCACAGAGAATCAGAAAAATGAGGTCGCTCGTCCTGCTCTTTTTGGTTTCCATGTTAAGCATCCCGTCTTTTTTTGCCTTGGGAGAGCATATGCTTGTAAATGCACACAGCGCTCTGCTCAGGGCAAAAGAAATGCAGAATATGATGAGGAACGAATTGTCGCCCTTTTCAAAGCTCTCAGAGACCAGCAGATACAGAAAACCGGTCCAGATAATAAGGAGCGCCCCCGCACTTATCACCGCAAAAGCTCCGATATGAGGGTCCTTCATTATCTCAAGTTTCTTCTCCCTGAGTTGATAGGAATGCATAGCGTCCTGCACATCCATGAATCCGTCCAGATGAAAGCCTCCCGTGATCAGTAGAGGGATCAGCGTAAGCATCATAGTTATAAAGAGAGATGGAAGCTCATATATCTGCGTAATCCTCAGCATAAGATATGACACAGCTCCTGTAACAATCCCGATAAGAGGGAGAAAAGTTATGGCGTGTTCTGCGCTGTCCTCGTTCCAGGAAATCTGAGGCATTGGTATTTTTGAATAAAGGGAAAAAGCCATTATCATGCTCTTAAATATTTTCACTTATCTTCCATTCGCCTCCCGCCAGTTCATATATCCTGTCCACTTTTATTTTCAGGTCATTGTTGACCGCATCAACAAGTCTGACATAGTCCCTTGTATCTTCATCATAGTCCGGGGCATCCATAGGAAATCTGTTGGTAACTATCACAAGATCCCCGCAGTCCTGCGCAAGATTTGTTACAGATTCAGATATAAGCCCTGGTAACTCAGACAGATCAACAGCACCCTCCCTGTGCATCTCGTTTCCGATAAGGTTTGACATACACTCAAGAAGGCAGGTGCTCTGACTCAAATCAGATATCTCATCTGTAAGCTCATGCACATCCAAAGGCTTTTCTATTGTGACAAAACCCTTTCCATCCCGGAGTCTTAAATGCTTTTTAACCCGTTCTTTTCCCTCTTCCCCGTAAGGTATCATTGTCGCTATATAATATTTCTTTTTCCCCTGCGAAAGAGAAAGTGCTATTTCCTCAGCTTTCTCCGATTTGCCGCTGTCCGGAGTTCCAATGATCAGAACCGTCATCCTTCAAACCTCTTATATTCATCAATCTCATAATCGGAAAACTTCGCGCCGTTCATATAGAAATCAGTGACCATATCCAAAAGAGGAAACAACATTATTGCGCCGGTCCCCTCTCCAAGAGCCATGTCCCCGCCAAGCAGCGGCTTTAGTCCAAGGAATCTAAGCGCTGTCTCATTGCCCTTCTCCCTCCCCTTGTGGGAAGCGATCATGTAGTCCTCTGTTCCGGGAACGAACACTTTTGCAAAGCATGCAGCCGTAGAAGTGATGACTCCGTCAATAACAATGGGCACGTGGTATATTGCACCACCGATAAATACACCCACAAGGGCCGCTATATCAAGACCTCCCAGACATCTGAGTATCTCAAAGGCTCTCTTTCTGTCACAGATATCATCACAGAGACTCAGGCCATAGCAACTGCCTGTCCCATTTCCTTTTACCGCACTGCTACAGAACCCATACTTTTGAATCGCCTGTTCTATGATATCAATTTTCCTCTTTAGTCCTTCGTCATCAAGACCAGCACCTTTCCCCGTAACAGCTGATGCATCAAGATTTAAAAGAGCTGACAGACAGGCTGCAGATGTACTGGTATTTCCAATTCCCATCTCTCCTGTCGCTATGATATCTGTTCCCAGGTCCTTTTGTTCTTTTACCTGTGATATACCTGTTTCTATTGCCTTCAACACTTCAGCTTCTGTCATCGCAGGTTCAGATAGAAAATCCTTTGTTCCCTTCGCAACTTTCCTGTCAAGGACGCCTTCTATGCTCTCGGCACAGTCAATCCCTATATCTACAGGGACAACTCTGACTTTCGCATACTTTCCAAGATGGCAGGCACTGCTGATGCCCCTGCCGAGCGCAGCAGCAACAGCACCGGTGATTTCCTTGCCACTCTGTGACACGCCCCTGCCGACAATTCCGTTGTCGGCACAGAAAATGAGACAGCACCTGTTTTGCACCGCAGGGCTGACATTCCCCTGAACAGCTCCGATTCGGCACAGTACATCCTCAAAATCTCCAAGTCCGTCTATCGGTTTGGAGACATGATCCCAGTGTTCTTTTATCCTGCTAAATATCTTTTCATCAGGCTTATCCGCTACAAATTCAAACAGTTTCTTTTTATCCAACATCAAAACTCCCGGGCGAGCAGTGTGCCCTGTGCCAAATATACTTTCTGTATTCTATAATAACACAAGGGACCTCTTTCAATCAGTCGCATCGGCGCAATCACCAAAATCTCGACTTTGTCATGAAAGAAGTCCCTTTTATTATTCTATTATTTTTTTCCGGTTACCCGGGAAGAGCTGTTATGCAAAATATGTGACGGTCTTCATGGAGTGAGGTGCCATCTCAAGTTCTATCGAGGAGTCTTTGTCCTTGATCTTAAGAGGGAGTGCTTCATCAGTCTTGTTGAGAAGAACTACAACCCTCTCTCCGTCCGGATTGACAAAGGCTGCGCTGTCGATATGGTCAGTATAGCAGCTGCTCCATACGAGCTTTGCGCCCTCCCTGATGTATCTGGAGAAGTGACCAATGTAATAGTAGGAGAGCTTTTTCTCATAGTCGTCTCCGGCTTCATCGGCCATAATGGGTGCATCGCAGTAATTGCCCACATGGTTGGGGCCACCCTTGTAGTCAAGGATCAGGTTCCAGTCGAAGATGGCAGTTATTCCGCCCTTTAAGTTGCCCATCATCTGGTGCGCATACATCTCAGCAAAATACTCATCTCCCCTGTCGGAGAGGATTGAGTACTCAACGCATCCTTCCGTAAAGAAGATTTCCTTATCGGGATAGTGCTTCTTTAGAAGTTCAAGCTGTTCAAAGTGATCCCCCGTGTACCAGTGGACCGCGCAGCCTGAAATATATTCATCTGCGCCCTCTTTGCCCATGATCTCGCTAAATCTGTCATAGGCTATCTCCTTGTTGTGATCCCAGACAAAGATCTTCATATCGCCTAAGAGTCCCGCCTTTTTGAGGGCAGGTCCTAAGTTCTCCACCGCGAAATCCGCTTCCTCCCTGCCGTTGTATACGCAGGAGTCCCAGGTCTGGGTGGCATTGGGCTCATTCTGGATAGTGGTAAAAGAAATATCTATCCCCCTCTTTTTGTACTCCCTGATAAACCTTACGAAGTACTCAGCCCAGAGGTCCTTGTATTCATCCTTTAATTTACCGCCGTGGTTCATCTCCCCGTTGGTCTTCATAAAGGGAGGTGGGGACCAGGGGGCCATCATCAGAACCGGCTGTCTGCCAAGCTCCTTTGTGGCAGCTTTGATCATCGGGATTATCTCCTCCTCATCATGAGAGATGTCAAAACTGTCAAGGCTCTCGTCCCCATCTTTAACATATGTATAATTACCCAGAGCAAAGTCACAGCTGTTCATGTGGATTCGTCCAAGATTATATCGAAGTCCGTCATTTCCGAACAGATCTGTGATGAGGCTCTTTCTCTTATCTTCAGGAAGGCCCATGTAGGTATGGACTGCTGCCTCTGTAAATGCCCCGCCGAAGCCTCTTATAGTTCCTTTCGTCTCTTCCGGAAAGACCACAACAAGCTTCATCTCACCGGCGTCTCCTGCGTCAGTTGCTGCGTACTCGCTCCAGAACTTTCCGGCAGATGCGTCGGTCTCAGTTATCCGTATATTTTTCATCATCAATCCTTTGCTGTTGTTGAATCGCGCGGGATTATCCTTCCATTCAATGTTATAAGCTTACCCTGTTCACCTTTGATCATCCGGATAAGCTGATCTACTGCAATACTTCCCTGTTTCTCAAAAAAGGTTCTTATAGTGGTTATGGAGGGTGTTACAAGCCTCGTCATCTCAATGTCATCACATCCGATGACGCTTACCTGCTCGGGAACTCTGACACCTCCGTCCCTAAGAGCCTCTACAACACCCACTGCACTTAAGTCGTTGGATGCAAATATTGCATCCGGCAACTCTTTACCGGAATCCAGAAACTCCGTCACGGAGTCATAGGATGCCTTTCTCTCGAAATCGCCCCTCAATATATAATCATCACTTACAACAATTCCGGCTTTCCTGAGAACTTCAAAAAAGCCTTCTCTACGCTCTGCGTTATCGTAGTTGTCCTCAGCGCCCTGCATGTACATAAACTTCTTGTGTCCAAGCTCCAAAAGGAACCTGGCAGCTTCCTGTCCGCCCTTCCTTGAATCAAAGACAACACTGGAAGACTTCTCTCCTATCAGTATCCTGTCTATGTACACCGTAGGGATGCCCTGATTCTTAAGGATCTCCGCCTGCTCTTCCTTGATCGCAGAATTGAGGATTATCGCCCCGTCAACCCTGTGTCCAAGGATATTGGCAATTATATGTGATGGCTCAGAGCTTAAAAATATCTCCAGCTCATAGCCACTCTCCTGACAGGCCCTGTAAATGGAATCTGACAGTTCGCCGTAGTAAGGACCCCTTATAGCCCCAAGGAACAGTCCAAGAACTCCCGTTGCATTGGCCTTTAAGTTTCTCCCGTTAAGGTTAGGGGTATAGTGAAGGCGCCTGGCAACTTCCAGGACTTTCTCTTTGGTGTCCGGATTCAGGACGTTTACATTATTGAGGGCATTAGATACAGTAGAAATGGAAACTCCCGCTTCTCTTGCCACATCTTTAATTGTTATTTTTTTATTCTTTTCCTTTGCCAAGACAGATACCCCTTTTCTGATATCATTAGCAAATATTATAGCATATCATGCCCTATCAATCATGATGTCACGGGTCATAGGGTCTGGCGCCCACTTTCAGGGACGCCTGATGTGGGTGCAGACACTCGACCCTGACATCACATCAGATTAGTTGTAGTTGTACTCTGCGCAGTAATCTTTCCACTGCTTGGTGTACTCTTCACGGCACTTGTCAAGACCTGCCTCAGTCATCTTGTTTCTGAACTCTTCTACTGCAGCATCAACATCATCTACAAGACCTACCTCAAGAGGAGCAAGGTACTGTCTCATTACGTTGCTGACAGCTGATCTCTCAGCACTGTAAGCTTCGTAGTTCTCTGAGAATCCGTCATAGATGTTAACATTGGGGAACTTGGTCTTCTCGCCAAGAGCTGCGTACTTGTCGAACATCTCCTGAAGTGCAACGTCTGTCCTCTGAGGAAGCTTTGTCTCGCCGTTTCTGAGGTTCCATGTGTTGAAGCCCTCGTAAGGGAATGTAGCTGTCTCGCCTGCTTCTTCCTGGAGGTTCTTGTAGATACCATCAACTACATCATAGTGTGTTCCCTTGATACCGTACTGAACAATAGCGTTGACCTCATCGTCGCAGAGCATTGTCTGAAGTACAAGAAGTGCTCTCTGAGGATCCTTGCAGCCTCTTACGATAGCTGTTCCGTTCTGTGTAGCGTGTCCGGGATAGATAACGCCGTTTGTCTCACCGTATGCCACATATGCTGACTCCCAGCCCTGTCCTGCATTCTCAAAATCTGCGATGGCTGTGATCTGCTTGTTGGGGTTCTGACCGGCAACCTCTGCTACGCAAAGGCCATTCTTGTATGCGTCAGAGTTGTTGGTGTCTGAAAGAGCACTCTTGCTCCAGAATCCGAGATCTGCCCACTTCTTCATGAGCTTCATGTCCTCTACGAAATCATCTGAGAACCAGTAGTCATAAACATCTGAAGGAGCATCGTAGGTTGCTGCAAGACCGTAGTCAAGACCGTTGTTGGCAACCCAGTTGTACTTGAAGTTAAGAACCCATGCTGCGTCGAAACCTGTTTTAAGACCCTGGCTCTCCTCAGTTGTTACTGTGAGAAGTCCCTGGCTGGGATCATTCTCCTTGATTCCAAGAAGGTAAGCTTCAAGATTCTCAATTGAATCAGGTACAGGAAGATCATATTTAGCTCTCAGATCCTCTCTGTATTTAACACCATTACATACATACTCGGGCCATGTGTTGGGAATTGCATAGATCTTGCCGCCCACCTTGCACATGTTGAGGTTGGCATCGCCAACAGCTGCCTTGAGCTCAGGTGCTACAGTGTCAAGCATCTCATCAAGCTCTTCGAAAGCGCCGCTGCTTGCAAGCTGACCATAGTTGA
>CAMNOS010000143.1 GCA_946546925.1 uncultured Butyrivibrio sp. | reverse complement strand
ACATACTCTGTGTGGTGCCAATACATTTTCTGGTCAAGCTTCTTACCGGAAACCTTGATCTTCTCTGCATTGATAACGATCACATAATCACCTGTGTCGATGTTAGGTGTGTAGATAGGCTTGTTCTTACCTCTGAGTACGTTTGCAACATTTGAAGCAAGACGTCCAAGTGTCATATCTGTAGCATCAACTACATACCACTTTTTTTCAACTGTAGTTGCACTGGGCATAAAAGTTTTCATTTAGTGTTTCCTCCATTACAAAATAGAACAATTTAAAATTGCTTCACCTGCATGGACCCTTCACCTGATCTGTGCAGTATATATGAACATATTGAAGCTTACCGGGACATCAATATGTCACTTACATAAACGCGGGCATAGTTATAGAACGAACTGTGTCGCACGGTGAATATTATATGATGCTGATAACCTGTTTGTCAAGGTTTTTATCACATTCACCGGGACTTTTTATCAGATAAAAGAAACGGTAAATCAGATATTTTTATCCAAAGCGCCCGGAATCCCATCGGGAAATTCATATTTCATCAGAAAAAGCCCCTGCGGCGGTGCCGTAGGTCCTGCTGCCGCCCTGTCCTTCTTCTCGAGAACAGCCGGAACATCAGCCGCATCCATCTTGCCTCTTCCGACCAGGATAAGAGTTCCTGCGATTATTCTGACCATATTGTACAAAAATCCATTTCCGGTAACGGAAATCATCACCATGTCACCGTCTCTTCTTACAGTAATATCCTTGATAGTCCTGACATGTGAAAGCGCCTGGGACTCCACGTTGCAAAAACTGGTGAAGTCATGCTCTCCCACAAGGCAGTCTGCCGCCTTTTGCATCCTCTTTTCATCAAGAGGCATACTGAAATGATATGAGTAAAGCCTCTCGGTGGGTATCTCAGTTCGCGTGTTTAGTATCCTGTACTCATAGGTCTTCTCGGTATTGCAGTGCCTCGGATGAAAATCCGAAGCAACTTCCATGGACTGTCTGATTCTTATATCCGAGGGCAGGACATGATTCAAAGCATAGGAGAATCGATCACCCGGTATGCTTGAATCCGTATCAAATACCGCCACGTTCCCATAGGCATGTACTCCGGCATCGGTTCTGCTCGCGCCGATGACCTTAAGGCTCTCTCCCGTCACAGCCTTAATGGCTCTGTTAAGCATCTCTTCTATTGTATTGGGCGTGCTCTTCTGCAGCGCCCATCCGCTATAGCCTGTTCCGTCATAGGAAACCACCAGCATTATCCGACGCATAGCATCATTCCTCTGTTAAACATAATTTGCAGTCCGCATCAATCATTAACCGGATCATCAGGTAAAAAAGATTCTACCCAGCACAACGATCGCTGCCAGGTATAGAACTATGACCAGATAAGCTATTGCATCGCGCCTTTTATAGACAAGAGGCTTCATCTTGGTCCTGCCCTCGCCTCCTCTGTAACACCTTGCCTCCATAGCCATTGCCAGGTCGTTGGCACGTCTGAATGCCGACACAAAAAGCGGCACAAGAAGCGGGATAAGGCTCTTTGCCCTGGTCATGAGTGATCCGCTCTCAAAATCCGCTCCCCTTGCCATCTGAGCTTTCATTATCTTATCCGTCTCTTCCATCAGGATCGGAATGAATCTCAGCGCAATAGACATCATCATTGATATCTCGTGCACCGGCACCCTCAGCTTCTTGAGCGGCTTTAAAAGATCTTCCAGTCCGTCTGTCAGGTTATTGGGTGTAGTTGTCAGGGTCATGATTGATGAACCTGTGATCAGAAAAACCAGCCTTATGCCCATCATTATCGCCAGTTTAAGTCCCTCTTTTGTAATCTGAAACTTCCAGAAGGTCACAAGCGGTATGCCCGGGGTAAGAAACAGGTTGAACAGCATGGTTATGATCAGGATGAAAAAGATCGTCTTCATACCTCTGAAGAT
Source organism: uncultured Butyrivibrio sp. (assembly GCA_946546925.1). Lineage (GTDB taxonomy): Bacteria > Bacillota > Clostridia > Lachnospirales > Lachnospiraceae > Butyrivibrio. The sequence continues at coordinate 4,676 of CAMNOS010000143.1, read as the reverse complement.
GAACTTTGGCGGAACCTTCGACAGCCTTATGCAAAAGACAAGGAAGAGTCCCGCAATTATGTATCCTATGAAGTTTTTAACTAGAAAAAGGGATATTATGAAGGAAAAGGTGGCCACGATCTTGACCCTTGGATCCAGCGAATGGATCACCGATTCCGTTCTGTAATATTGCCCCAGTGTAATATCTCTTAGCATCTTCCCAAAGCCTTTAATATTTCATTTTTTGCTTCTTCAAGAGTGGTCGCGTCTGTGTCGACGTCAAAGCCCGCTTCCCACAGCTCTTTCATGCAGTATGTAACCTGTGGCGCAGCAAGTCCCATCTCCTCAAGCTCTGTCACATGTCTAAACACCTCTTTGGGCTCTGCGTCAAATGCCACTCGTCCCTTGTTCATGACTATGATCCGCTCTACATAGTCTGCCACATCTTCCATGCTGTGGCTTACAAGAATTATGGTTATTCCGGTCTTCTTGTGGAGATCGCTTATGAGGTTTAAGATATCCTCTCTGCCCTTGGGATCAAGTCCCGCCGTTGGCTCATCGAGAATCATGACCTCAGGCTTCATGGCAAGTACACCAGCTATAGCGACCCTTCTCTTTTGTCCCCCGGAGAGGTCAAAGGGCGACTGGTAAAAGAAATCGTCCTCAAGACCAACCTGCTTGAGGGCTTCATATGCCCTAAGTTCCACATCCTTCTGTGGAAGTCCCAGGTTCTTAGGACCAAAACACACATCCTTAAAGCAGTCCGTCTCAAAAAGCTGGTGCTCAGGATACTGGAAAACCAGCCCCACTCTTGCGCGCAGATTCTTTTTGTTGTAGGTCGGGGCATTTATGTCTTCATTATTGAAATAGACGGTGCCTCCGGACGGCTTGATCAGACCGTTCATATGCTGTATCAGTGTTGATTTACCGGATCCCGTGTGGCCTATAAGTCCTATGAACTTGCCGTCAGGGATCTTAAGATTGACATCAATAAGGGCAGCATGTGCCATCGCTGTGTCTTCATCATATATGTAATTGACGTGATCAAAAATTATCGACATTTCTTCAGAGCCTCCACCAGCTCTTTTCTCGTAAGGACTGCCTCCGGCAGAGGCACTCCGCTCTTTCGAAGTTCATGCGCAAGAAGGGTCACCTGCGGCACTCCCAGCCTTAGTTCTTTGAGGCGATCCACCTGTGCAAAAATCTCCCTGGGTGTCCCTTCCATGACTATACGCCCCTTATCCATGACAAAAACTCTGTCAGCATCCACAACCTCTTCCATATAGTGGGTTATGAGAATGATCGTAATGCCCTCAACCTGATTCAGGGCGCGGGCAGCTCTTATAACTTCCCTTCGTCCGTTGGGATCCAGCATGGCTGTCGGCTCATCCATTATGATGCACTTGGGGTGCATCGCGATAACACCTGCAATAGACACCCTTTGCTTCTGACCGCCCGATAGATGGTTGGGCGAGGCTTTTCTGAATTTGTCCATCCTGACAGCCTTAAGGGATTCATCAACCCTCTCCCAGATCTCATCTGTGGGTACGCCCATGTTCTCCGGACCAAAGCCCACATCCTCCTCCACAACCTGACCGATGATCTGGTTGTCGGGGTTCTGGAAGATCATTCCGGCTTCCTGCCTGATTTCCCACAGATGCTCATCGTCCTCCGTCAGCATGCCATCCACATGCACCTCACCCTCAGTGGGATACAAAAGAGCATTAAAATGCTTGGCAAGTGTAGACTTACCCGATCCGTTGTGCCCCAGAACGGCAATAAACTGCCCGGGTTCAACCTTGAGATCCACACCGTCAATAGCCCTGGTGATGCCCTCAACATTGCCCTCTTCATCGCGCCTTATATATTCAAATACCAGCTTGTCCGTATCTATCATCTTTTTCATAGCAGTGCTAATTTTACTAGATTTCATAGGATAATACAACTTCAATTAACTTTATCGTGATATAATTTTTTTAAGGTATAAAATACCGTATTATAATGAAAGGAATAACTCCGTATTATGAATAAGATCAAAAACATGAAAAGTTCATTCAGCTCAGCCAACCAGACCTTTATCAGTGACGCAATGATATATATACGCTCCTGTCTCGAGGGTCTTCAGGTCAACAAAAAGCTGATTCAGAAGACAGAACTTATATCGGAAGAGATTATTGCAGATATGGCAAGCCACGCCCCGGAGGGCGCCGAGCTCAAGGTCAATGTCAAAAAGTTCTTCGGAGAGACAACCGTCAACATTACAATGAAAGGTGATGAGTTCTCCCCATATTCAGATGATGATTCAATAGATGAAGATTCCGGCGAATGGGCGATCCGTTCTGTCCTTCTTCGTTCTTACGGCGAGAGCTTTAAGTACAACAACAAGAACAACACCAACCATGTTAGGATCGTCGTAGGACAGTCCGAGCAGCATATGAATAACGCTGCGCTGTACGCCCTGCTTTTCGGCGTTGTGTTCGGACTTATTGTCAAATTCTTATTCCCTCTGCCCGTAAGTAACGTTCTCTGCTCCTACATACTTCAGCCAATCAAGACAGTCTTTATGAATGGCATCAAGATCATTATCGCGCCGGTGGTGTTTTTTTCCATTGTCTCCTGCTTCTCATCCTTTGGGAGCCTGTCGGAGGTTGGCAAAATAGGTACCAAAGTCATCGGTGTATATCTTCTCACTACAGTCATTGCAGTTTTTGTAGCAATGGGAATATTCCACCTTATCCAGCCCGGCGAGTTTGGTTTTGCTCTGAATACTGCGCTTTCCGGAAGCAATGTAAATGTTGATACATCAATTGATACATCCATCATGTCCACACTGATCAACATTGTTCCCACCAACTTTCTGTCGCCGTTCCTTGAATCCGACACACTTCAGCTCATCTTTCTTGCAGTGATGTGCGGAATATCCATCGGAATGGTCGGACAGTACTCCGCTATGTTAAAAGAGCTTTTTGAGGCACTCAACACTCTTTTCCTCACAGTAACCACACTGATCACCCACTTCATCCCGATTGTAGCCTTTGTTTCAACTGCTCTTCTTATCATCAATCTCAGTTTTGATTCACTTATGTCGATCATCACTGCTGCTATTACTCATTTTACGGGCATAATTTCCATGATGTGCGTCTACGGATTGCTCGTTATGATAATCGGGCGGCTCAATCCATTTACCTTCTTCAGGAATGACAAAGAAGGCATGGTAACAAGTCTTAGCCTGTCCTCAAGTTCCGCTTCAGTTCCCACCAATATCAGGGTATGCACTGACAAAATGGGCGTATCTCCAAAGGTTGCCAATTTCTCCATTCCCCTTGGCGCAACTATCAACATGGATGGTGTATGTGTTTATCTAACAGTCTTTGGTCTTTTCCTCGCCAAAGCCTATGGTATCACCGTCACGCCTTCAATGATGCTCTCTCTGGCGGTAACAATTGTGCTTCTTTCTCTCGGAGCTCCCGGAGTTCCGGGCTGTGCATTTATATGTCTTGGCGTTGTAACTGCATCACTTGGCATACCGATTGAAGCTCTCAGCCTTATAATCGCCATCAATCCCGTCCTTGATATGTTTGATACCATGTCAAACACCACAGGTGACATGGCTGCTGCTGTGATCGTTGCAAGAAGCGAGGGGCTTATAGATCTTCAGAAGTACAACAGTAAAGGTACTAAGTGACAATGAACAGGAAATATCTAAAGGACTTTCTCATCCTTGCAGGCGTGATAATAATAGCGGCAATCGGAGCAAGGATTCTTGCCGGAGGAGAGACCCTGGATGAATATGCAAAAAAAAATCCTCAGGATACTCAGGTGAGCAGTGAAATGCCCATAGCAGAAAATGATACCCAAACAGACAAAAGTCAAAATACAGTCCCCTCCGGCGAAGCAGTGACAAGCAACAATCCGGAAAAAACCGATAAATCTGACGTTGATGTCACATCAGATATCACGGGCGTCTCTGGCAATGACACGATTGACGTTAAAGGCAATGATAGAGATACCGATCCTTCAATCGGCAACACTAGTACAACTGAGTCAGTAAACGATGATGCGACAGGCTCTGTCTCGCCTGAAAGGGTTAGCTACATGGATGGCTTTTACTACGAACCAATTTCCAACGAAGTATTCAAAAGAATATCCGGCATATCCTACCCTGTTGACTGCACCGTTCCTCTTGACGAGCTGAGATATGTTGTTCTTGAGTATATCGACTTTGAAGGTCAAAAGAAGAAAGGGGAAATAATCTGTAACAAGCTTATTGCAGACGACCTTTTAGAGATCTTCTATGAGCTCTGTCAGTCAGATTATCGAATAGAAAGCATCCGGCTGGTAGATGAATTTGGAGGCGATGACATAGCTTCCATGCAAGCCAACAACACCTCCTGCTTTAATTACAGATTCATAGAAGGAACCACAAAACTATCAAATCACGCCTATGGTCTTGCTATTGACATAAATCCCTTCTATAACCCTTACATCACTTACCAGAAAGATGGCACAATGCATGTCTCCCCTGAAGAGAGTTTCCAATATGCAGACAGATCTGTAAGCTTCCCCTATAAGATAGATGAAAATGACCTTGCCTACAAGCTCTTTACGGAGCATGGATTTAAATGGGGCGGCAACTGGAATAACAGTAAAGATTACCAGCACTTTGAGAAAAAATGAGTTGCCACGCCAGACTCGGA
>CAMNOS010000142.1 GCA_946546925.1 uncultured Butyrivibrio sp. | reverse complement strand
CGGAGTACATACTCGGCTCGGTGGCGCCTGATTCGGTGCACTTTGACGAGGATTACCTGAGTAAGAAAATCCATTCCCATCTATTCGAAAACTGCGGACCATGGGGAGATACGCAGAACTACGATAACTGGATCATAAATATCAAAGCCTTTTGGAATAAGTATGTGGTAAAAGAACATGACAAAATTCGGAAAGCATTCTACATCGGAATAGTTGTGCATTGCCTAACAGACTATTGGAATGACCTTTTGATCTGGCGAGCTCTGCAAAAAGAGATGATTCCGCCGATGACCTATGAGGAATTCACAGAAACTTATTACCCCGAATCAAACAGAATAGACAGATGGCTCTATCAGAACATCCAAGACGGAGACGATATTCTGTGCCTTCTTGAGGACTCAAAAGAAGCAGATTTCGAGGACTATGTTAAGGCCACATGCATGACGAAGATGAAAAGGCATCTCATAGATGAGCAGTATAATCTTCCTGATCCTATCCATGTGTCTGAGCATAAATTCTATAAAGCAGATATGATGCGCAGGTTCGTGAGCGAAGTTCCGGATCGGATTTTCGAGCAGATAAAAGAGTTTGGAGACAGCTCTCCGGTTCAGATGCAGCTTATAAATGACGATTTTCTCGGACGTATAGAGAAGCTTCGACACGCATGCAGAGGAATACTTGTAAGGGATGGAAAAGTTCTTTTGTGCCACGAGCCAAAAAGCGGCCTTTACATTATCCCCGGCGGCGGAGTAGAAGGCCATGAAAATTACGCTGATTGCTGCGTGCGTGAGATGCTGGAGGAAACGGGCTACAGGACAGAGGCCATAACAGGATATCTTGATATTGAAGAGCTTTTTGACGTCTGGAGACACATCAATCATTACTACATTTGCGAGCTCATAGAGGACACAGGAGTTCAGCACCTTACAGAAGCAGAGAAGCTTGCAGGTTACACAAATGCATGGGTTCCGCTTGAGCAGGCGCTGGAGATATTCGGTAAATACGAAGACTACCACGACAGTGACATAGCAATTTACGGGCTTTACAGGCGCGAGCTGGCTGCACTTAATGAGTATGTTCATCTTTTCACAGGAGCATCCCTTTAACACCTGCCACAGTACAGGCGATCGCTGGACCAGAGATGAGAACGGTGAAAAGATACATATCAATCTGAAGAACTATGGTATCGAGAAAGAGAACGAGAGCTCCTGGTTTGTAGACGGCATTAAGAAGTACCACAGAATGTTTTCAACAATAGTAAATACATTGGTAGAGGCCGGTTTTACCATAGAGAAAATGGTAGAGCCGCTGCCTGATGAAGAGCTTCTTAAGAAATTTCCGGAGCATAAAGATCTTTTCCATAAGCCGGATTTTCTGGTCATAAAAACAAGGAAACATTGAGGATCACCATGAAAAGACTTTTTGAAATTGATTTAAAAGACTACAAAGAATCAGGCAACGTATTTCGAAGACCTTCTGCCAGAGCAATCATCAGAAAGGGCGACAAGATTGCGTTGGTGTACAGCCAGAAGGAGAAGTACTACAAATTCCCGGGCGGCGGAATACACGATGAGCATGCTGTGGACTGTGAAGTGGCGCCGGAGTTTTATGAAAATGCTGCTAAAGAGGAAGCAAAACCATGAGAGTTATCAATATGGCATTGACACTTATCTGTCTGATCTACGCAGCCAGCATCTATATGATCGGAAGTGGCACTTTTTCTTTTATGATATGGCTCTGCGGGGCTCTTTTCTTCGGAGCAGCCTTCTATCTGTCAGGTAACGGACGCTGGTACAGAATTCCGTCAACAATTCGTATTATTTGCTGCGTAGCTATATCATTAATTCTGATTGTTACTGCAGTCTGCCTGGCCTTAATGTTGAGCTGTTTTAACGATAAAGGTATCAAAGACCTTGACTACATTGTGGTTCTAGGTGCTCAGATGAGAGATGACGGTCCCAGCACCATTTTCAGGTACAGGCTTGATGCCGCATATGAGTATCTCACAGAAAACCCAGGAACGATCTGCGTAGTCTCAGGCGGTAAGGGAGTCAATGAAGATGCCAGCGAAGGTGAAGGCGGCAGAAACTACCTGATATCCAGGGGAGTAGTACCTTCCAGAGTCATAGCTGAAAACAGGGCCATGGATACATCTGAGAACATAGCGTATTCCCTGGAGCTTATTGAGCAGTCGGAATCTGGTTCCGACAAGCTCAAGATTGGCATAGTTACCAACAATTTTCATCTGTTCAGGGGCATACACCTTGCCAGAAAAATTACGGACAACGATATTTACGGGATAGCCGCATACACTCTGCCATGGTATCTTCCAAACAACATGGCCAGAGAATGCTTTGGAATAGTAAGAGATCTAAGAAAAATGAGCCTGAAATGAGCTTTTGATATTATTAAAAAGGGGATCTGCAATATGCACTTTGTGAATGCAAAAGGGCTGCTTACAAAAAGTGGCATGCATCTTGGAATGAATATATACAGAGGTTGTTCTCACGGCTGTATTTACTGCGACAGTCGCAGCCGATGCTATCAGTTCACACATCCTTTTGAAGATATAGAAGTTAAGCAGAATGCTCCTTCGCTTTTAGAGTCTGCTCTACGTTCAAAAAGGAAAAAATGCATGATCGGCACCGGCTCAATGTCGGACCCGTACATGCACTGTGAAGAAGAATTGCAGTTGACCAGAAAGTGCCTTGAGATCATCAGGCGATATGGCTTTGGCGTTGCAATACAGACAAAATCAGATCGTATCCTTCGTGATATTGATCTTCTGGCTGAAATAAACAGCTCTGCAAAGTGTGTGGTTCAGATGACACTGACGACCTGGGATGATGATCTGTGCAGCATATTGGAACCGAATGTCTGTAATACAAAAAGACGGATAGAAGTCCTGGAAGAGATGCAGAAAAGGGGCATACCTACAGTAGTATGGATGACGCCAATCCTTCCGTTCATCAATGATACTAAAGAAAACATCATGCCTATACTGAATGAATGCATCAGGGTCGGTGTGAAAGGTATTATAGATTTTGGCATGGGACTGACGCTTAGAGAGGGCGACCGGGAATACTATTATGCTGCACTTGATGAGCATTTTCCGGGGATGAAGCAGCGCTACATCAAATGCTATGGAAATGCCTATGAACTGCCCAGTCCCAATGCCCGGGAACTGACGGAGGTTTTCCAAAGGACCTGCAGGGCTAATGGGATCATCTCAAATCCCAAGGAGTGCTTCCAATTTATGAATGATCTGCCGGAGAAATATGCTCAGATGAGTTTATTTGATCTGTGAAAGGGCAAGCTGGAAGTTGAATAGCAATATTACTGTTTATGTGTTACAATGATTCCAGGATTAAAAGAAAGGCACATCTTTTGTGTGGGTGAAGGAATGGAGATCAGATAATTTGATTTGGTAAATGCAGACGAATCAGTATGGCCCAGAAGGGTCTGTTTGTGTATGCCGAATTAGATTATCGTATTCATCATGAAGCCTTCACGGATTGATACTATATGTATTCGGCATGTGTCAGGTCTTCATTTGTGCGTATAATCTGCTTCGGTGCGAAGCAGATTTTTTTGTGCCATAAAAATAACGGAGTGCGGAATGGCTGCGTGCAGAATCGTGTAGGCTACAGCCTGCTCGATTGCCGGAATACAACCAACTCACAGAGAGGAGATATGACTATGGCACAGATACAAGTAACGGATCTGACATTTTCCTATGACGGAAGTGCCGATGATATTTTTAAAGATGTTTCTTTCAGCATTGATACGGACTGGAAGCTCGGGCTGATCGGAAGAAACGGCAAAGGCAAGACAACCCTGCTTAACCTTTTTATGGGAAGGCATGATCATCAGGGCAGTATCAGGACAGGGACCTGTTTTGATTATTTTCCGTACTGGGTATCCGCTACAGACCTTGCGAAAAATGCTGAAGAACTTATAGAAAAATGGAAACCCCAGGTGGAGATCTGGCAGGTGCTTATCCAGATGGATGAGCTTAAGATGGATTCGGAATGCCTGTACAGGCCCTTTGAGACTCTCAGCTTTGGGGAGCGGACAAGGGTAATGCTGGCAGTTCTTTTTGCAGCAGAGAATGAGTTTTTGCTGATCGACGAACCTACAAATCACCTGGATACAAGGGCAAGGGACATTGTAAAAGAGTATCTGGCATCCAAAAAAGGTTTTATACTGGTGTCTCATGACAGGGATCTGCTTGATGGCGTATGTGACCATGTACTTGTTTTAAACAGGTCTACGATCGAAGTTCAGGCAGGTAATTTCTCGACCTGGTGGGAGAATAAGGAGCGGAAGGATGCATTTAATCAGGCTGAAAACGAAAAGCACCTCAAGGAAATAGGGAAACTGAAGGCTGCTGCAGACCGAAGCGGCAGATGGGCAGATAAGAGTGAGAATTCCAAAATAGGATTCGACCCTGTCAAGGAACATGACAGAAGCATAGCGACCAGATCTTATATTGGGGCCAAAACCAAAAAGATGCAGGCGCGGGTCAAGTCCTATGAACAGCGAATTGACCGGGAAATCGAAGAGAAAGAGGGGCTGCTTTCGGACATTGAGAAAGTGCCGGATCTCAGGATTGAACCTCTTGAATTCCACAAGGAAGTCCTTGTGAGTGCAAATGATCTTTCGATTAAGTATGAAGGTGCGCAGGGCGCGCTGTTTGAAGGGCTGCGCTTTCAGGTAAAGCGCGGCGAGAGAGTTGTACTTTCCGGCGAAAACGGATGCGGCAAATCAAGCATTCTGAAGGCAATACTGCAGAAGGCTGACAACAGCAAGTCAAAAGAGGGTTCGGATATGCACGTACATGGCAATCTTGATGTCGCCTGTGGCATGAGGATTTCATACATCAATCAGGACACATCCTTTCTGTCGGGGACTCTTAAGAAGTACTGCGAGAATAACGGGCTTAACGAAAGTCTTTTCCTTGCAGTACTAAGACAGCTTGATCTTGGACGGGAACAGTTCGCAAAAAGAATGGAGGAGTTTTCCGAAGGACAGAAGAAAAAAGTACTTATAGCGACAAGCCTTATCACGCCTGCACATCTGTATATCTGGGATGAACCGCTCAACTTTATTGATGTGTTTTCCCGTATACAGATTGAAAAACTGATACTGCAGTATAAACCTGCAATGCTGCTTGTAGAGCACGATGTACGATTTCAGGAAAAAGTGGCCACAGAAGTTATCAGGATAAACTGACACATCAGGATGGCGTCCGGTTCTTCATATTAACTATGACGCTTGACAAATAAATGTTATAATATGATGATATGGTCAAAAGGTCATAAAGCGATTATGCTTGCATAAAACGCTTTATGACCTTTTGACCCGCAAAACATGAGGAAGCAGCAATTTACTTTTTTACATAGATTGAGGTACCGGATATGAGGATAATTAACGGTCTTAAAAAGATCAATGGCTTGTTGAATGACTATGAGTCGATGAGCCGAAATGAAAAATCTGAATTCTATAAAGATAAATGCGAGTATTATCAGGGTATTGTGGAGCTTAGCCTTATTGTGGCATGTCTGACAACCATATGTTTTATCTATTCTGATTACATGATAAATGGCTCAGTTCTGCCCACTCTCGTTCCCAGATTGTCCATTCTGGCGTTTATTGCGGTGTTTTTCATTGTTACAGGCATAAATGAAAGCACCAGGGTCATGGTCATCATGGATTTTTTCCTTGCTCACGGGATGGTAATAGCAGCAAGCTGGACGGCCTATAACCTGGTTGATAACAGCAACTCCGTTACAGGGATCATTATAGTAAATCTCCTCTGGATAGTGATCGGATTTGTGGCCACACCGATAGATACTTTGATCAACGGAGTAGTGTTCATAATCGAGATCATCATAACCAATACCTTTAACCATTACACCAACTATGATGTTATTCTATCGTTGGAGATACCATGTATCATAGGAATAGTGGTCGTTCATTACATTATGACTGCATTTTATCTGGATCACTACAGAGTCACACAGAAGCTTAAGTGGTCGATGGTCACCGATCCGCTTACCATGGTGTACAACAGGCATCTGTTGGAGAAAATAGTTTCTGAGAACGCGTTGCAGATCCAGTCCTCCGGAGAACAGATCGCTGTGGCAATACTGGATATTGATGATTTTAAGAAGATCAACGATGAGAACGGGCACTATACCGGCGACCTGACTCTCTATTTCCTTGGGCAGAAGCTGAACAGGGAGATACATGATGATGAGTATGTTATTCGCTATGGTGGTGAAGAATTCGTACTGATCCTCAGGAATTGCAGCGTAGACGAAGCCCGCGCCCGTATGGAACAGTTCAGAACAGAGATTGAAAAGGCCAAGGACACACCTGTGCCATTTACTATTTCTATTGGTGTATCAGGCTATGAAGGTGACTATTCGGATACGCTTATCAGGGCTGACAAGGCTCTTTATAAGGCCAAGAATACAGGTAAGAACAAGGTTGTTGTACTATGACAATGGGATATCGTTATGATATAAACAATATTGTCACGGTTTTTTTATGCGCAGGTATGTTCCGCAGTAGCGGGATTGTGATCTGCGGAGAGCCGCAGTATTATCCCA
>CAMNOS010000141.1 GCA_946546925.1 uncultured Butyrivibrio sp. | reverse complement strand
TTGCAACCTCAGGAGGAAAACTTTGATATGTCGATAGTATTTGATGAAAAGAGCAGATTCTTTTCCCTGATGACCGAAAACACAGAGTATCAGATCAGGATAAATGAGCTGGGGATGGTTCTTCACACCTACTACGGTAAAAGAGTGGGTGGCTTTGATATGAGCTATCTCTTAAAGGAACTGGACAGAGGCTTCTCAGGTAATCCCTATGAATGCAGGAACAAAAGGGGCATATCTGCAGATACACTTCCGCAGGAGTACTCAACTGACGGCGCAGGAGACTACAGGGTAAGTGCACTGAGCCTTTGCCTTTCAAATGGTTCAGGGACGGCTGATCTTAGATATAAGAGTCATGAGATCATTTCAGGCAGGGATGAGCTTAAGGGTCTTCCCTATGTGAGAGCTGAAAAAGACAAGGTCGACACCCTTAAGATATATCTTGAAGATAAGGTGGCAGGGCTCCTTGTAGTTCTGGCGTACCAGGTATTTGAGGAGAAAGACATCATTTCAAGATATTCTGTCATAAAAAATGAGTCTGATGGAGATATCTTTTTAAATAAGGCAGCATCTGCCTGTGTGGATTTCATGGGCAAGGATCTTGATCTTATACATTTTCACGGCCGCCATGCTTTTGAGAGACAGCCTGAAAGAAGAAGGGTGACACATGACATCTGCAGAATAGGTTCCAAGAGGGGTACCAGCAGCCACCACAATAATCCCTTTGTCATTCTCTGTGACAGGAATACTGACGAGTGGAATGGTGACAGCTTTGGCGTCATGCTCATGTACTCCGGAGAGCATGCCCAGGAGATAGAAAAGGATCAGGCCGGAACCATCCGCGTTGTGAGCGGGATCTCTGATGATCATTTCAGATGGAAATTATCTAAGGGGGAAGAGTTTACAACTCCTGAAGTGATGCTGGCGTTTACCGATAAGGGCCTTTCAGAGCTGAGCTTTCTTTTCCACCGAATCATCCGTGAAAATATATGTCCCGGACAGTTTCGGGATATCAAGCGTCCGGTTCTTATGAACAACTGGGAGGGCACATATTTTGACTTTGATGATGATAAGATAATGGAGATTGCTGACAGCGCCAAAGAGGCCGGCTGCGAGATGCTGGTGCTTGATGATGGCTGGTTCGGGGCGAGAAATGATGATCACGCAGGCCTTGGCGACTGGGTTGTCAACAGAAATAAGATCAAAAAGGGAATGGACAAAATAGCTGACCATGTAGAGAGTCTTGGCATGAAGTTCGGTCTGTGGTTTGAACCGGAGATGGTCAACGAGGATTCCGATCTCTACAGGGCTCATCCCGACTGGGCTCTTACAGATCCTGACAGGAAACCTGTTATGGCAAGAGATCAGCTGGTGCTTGATATGTCCCGTTCAGAGGTTGTTGATTACCTGTATGAGAGCATCTCCGGGATTCTCAACAGCGCTAAGATTTCCTACGTTAAATGGGACTTCAACAGATCCCTGTCCAATGTCTTTTCAAGGGCACTGCCTGCAGACAGACAGGGGGAAGTGGCCCACAGGTTTGTCCTTGGAACCTATTCTCTTATGGAGAGACTAAGGGAGAGGTTTCCTGATGTTATGATCGAAGGGTGCTCCGGGGGCGGCGGAAGATTTGATGCCGGAATAATGTTTTATTCTCCGCAGATATGGTGCTCAGACAACACTGAGGCCATTAACAGGTTAAAGATCCAGAAGGGAACCTCCTATGGTTATCCCATAAGCACCATCGGAAGCCATGTGTCCGCTTCGCCCAATCATCAGACAGGTCGTGAGGTGCCGCTTATGACCAGGGCTATTGTGGCAATGGCAGGAACCTTCGGCTATGAGCTTGACCCGAGGCTTCTGAGTTCTCAGGAGAAGGCAATGATCCGGGATCAGATAAAGACCTTCAACAAGTACTACGATCTTATACAGAAGGGCAGATACCTGCGCCTGTCAGATGAACAGGATGAGCAGTACTACACTTCCTGGGGCTTTGTATCCGAGGACAGGTCCGAAGCTCTTGTGAGTCTGGTGGTGACGGATGTCAGGGCCAACCCTGAAGTTATGTATGTCCGCCTGCGGAGGCTTGATCCCGACGCTATGTATGAGGTTGACAACTGTATTTCATCCAATGCACAGGTCCCGGAAAACGGAGTTTATTCTCAAAAGACTGAAGGGGAGATTTATAGCGGTGCAGCACTTATGAACGCCGGGTATGCCTTTGATCCCATGTTCGGCTCATATCCTGCGATACAGCTTCATTTCAGGAGGATATATTAACTGAGACTCCGTAATATTCTGTTTACTATAAAGACAGCCACGACACCGGTCAAAAAATCTGCTGTCGGCTGTGCCAACAGAATTCCGTTAAAGCCAAGGAGGATGGACAAGATAAATATAGCAGCAAGAAAGAGTATGCCCTGACGAAAGAGAGATAATATCAGAGAACCTGATGCGTTGCCTACCGCTTGGCAGACACAGGTGGAGACCAGAGGTACTCCAACCAGAATTGAGCTTATCTGCATGTAGCGGATCATTGAAGTTCCGGCGTCTACAACAATGGGATCTCTCATGAAGAATCTCACAAGAAACGGTGCGGCCAAAAACAGAATAAGCGCAAATACAGTTCCAAGGCCTACTTCAAAGAGATAGGCAAACTTGAGGGTGCTCTTAAAGCGTTTCCTGTCCCTGTTTCCATAGGAATACCCGAATAGAGGCTGGCCGCCAAAGGCAAATCCAATCAGGGTCATAAGGGAAATCATATTGATCTTGAAGGCGATGCCCATTGCCGCTATACACTCATTTCCATAAGGCTCAAGAGCTCTGTTTGTGACAAGCATTGCAAGACTGTTCATTATATTTGTTACAGAAGCAGGAATTCCGATTCTGAGGACCTCGACCACCCTGCCGGCAGAAGCCACAGCTCTTTTGATATCCAGTGAGATGACGTTACATTTCTTTTTAATGATCAGGATGTACAGCACGCAGTTGAGGACATTACTGAGAGATGTAGCAAGTGCTGCACCTGCGGCCCCCATCCCCATCCCGAAGATAAAAATCGGATCGAGGATCATATTGGTAACAGAACCTGCCATTGCAGCCCACATGCCAAGCCTGGCAAGTCCCTCTGTCCTTAAGTGATTGTTGGGTATCATCTGAAAAATGATAAATGGTGTTCCAAGCGCTATCCATGTGTAATAGGCAGATGCATGAGGCATTGAAGCTTCGTTTGCTCCTAGAGCCAGAAGAATCGGATTACGCAAAAAAAGCATTACCAACATGAACACTATTCCTGTAATGAATGCTGCCATGAGACAAAATGCAGAAACGCCCCCTGCTTCATCGTCTTTGTGCTCGCCAAGCAGTCTCGATATAAGCGAGCTCCCTCCAAGTCCCCAGACATCCCCCATTGCTATGGACAGCACAAAGATCGGGGCGCATATTGATACTCCTGCTACCAGATTGGAATCTTCAGTAAGGGAAATAAACCAGGTATCAACAAAATTATAAATAACACCAAGTACCATGGATAATACCACTGGCACAGCCAGTTTCATATATGCCTGAGGTACAGGCGTCTTTTCAAATAAATCTCTTTCCATATTGTCTCCTGAAATAAAGATTAATAAATTCGTTTTTTATTATAAAGGAATTTTATACAGATGTCCTATAGAAATAAGAGCAGCAAATTGCTACAAATTGTTTGATTGAGGGTGATAAATGATACAGGTATTGTGATAACATTAGCTATAGCATTAGATTGACTTGATCCTGGATCGAGAATCAGATCCAGGATAGAAGTAGTGAGAAATATAAATAAGGACGGATGGAAAGGGGCGGCTATGAAGTTCATTCACTTGTCGGATCTGCATCTGGGGAAGCGTGTCAATGAATTCTCCATGACGGAAGACCAGGAATACATCTTAAAAGAGATACTGACGATCATTAAGGAAGAGAAGCCTGACGGGGTGCTAATCGCAGGGGATGTGTATGACAGGTCCATACCCAGTGAGGATGCTATGCAGCTTTGGGACAACTTCCTTATAAGTCTTGCGGACAAGAAGGTTCCCGTATATGCCATCAGCGGTAACCATGATTCGGCGGTCAGATTCTCCGACCACGGACAGTTGGTGGAGATGGCAGGGATACATTTATCTCCTGTATACGACGGGAAGGCAGCAAAGTTTGAGCTTTCGGATGAGAACGGCAGGCTAAACATATATCTTCTTCCCTTTATTAAGCCTGCTGTTGTGAGAGCTCTTTTCCCCGATGAAGAGGTTCAGGATTACACGGATGCGGTGCGGGTGGCCGTAGAGCACATGGAGGTGGATGAGGGGGCACGGAACATCCTCGTGGCTCACCAGTTCGTGACAGGTGCCGTAAGGTGCGACTCAGAGGAAGTTGTGGTTGGAGGTCTGGACAACGTGGATGCATCGGTGTTTGATGCCTTCGATTACGTGGCGCTGGGGCATATACACGGCAGACAGTCTGTAGGAAGAGACACCGTGAGATATTGCGGGACGCCTCTCAAATACTCACTTTCTGAGAAGAATCATGTTAAGAGTCTGACTGTTGTGGAATTCGGACCCAAGGGCGACATTGACATCCGCGAGATCCCGTTAAAGCCCAGGCATGACCTTAGGGAGATAAAGGGAACATATGCCGAGCTTATGAGTAAGGAGAATTACGAGGGCACGGATACTGAGGATTATATCCATGCGGTACTCACCGATGAGGATGAAGTCATCGACGCCTTTGCCAAGCTCAGGGTCGTATACCGCAACCTTATGTCCATCAGCTATGACAACAAAAGGACCAGAGAGAGACAGAACGTGACGGATGCTGTGGATGTTGAGACAAGATCTCCGATGGATCTGTTCAGTGAGTTTTTTGAGAAGCAGAACAACCGGGAGATGAGCCCGGATCAGAGAGAGTTTGTAGCTGACCTTATAGAAGAGATCTGGAGGTGACGCAATGAGACCTTTGAATATTAAGATATCAGCCTTTGGACCGTACGCTGGAACGACAGAGATACCCATGGAGAAGCTTGGGGATAAGGGACTTTACCTGATCACCGGAGATACCGGCGCGGGTAAGACCACTATTTTTGATGCCATCTGCTTTGCGCTTTTCGGGGATGCCAGCGGTGAGAACAGGGATCCGTCAATGTTCCGGTCCAAGTATGCGGCACCTGATACACCTACTGAGGTGGAGCTGACCTTCAGCCACAGGGACGAGACCTATGTGGTAAAGCGCAATCCTGAGTATATGCGCCCGTCAAGGAGAGGCGGCGGAGAGACCAGGCAGCTGGCTGATGCAACTCTCACCATGCCTGACGGTTCAGTTGTCACCAAAGTCAAGGTGGTAACGGCCAAAGTGGAGGAGATCCTTGGAATCAACAGGGAGCAGTTCTCGCAGATCGCAATGCTGGCACAGGGAGACTTTCTCAAGCTCCTTCTTGCTACAACCGATGACAGGATCAAGATTTTCAGGGACATATTTAAGACCCACAATTATCTTACTCTGCAGAAAGACCTCAATGCCGGGTATCTTGAACTCTACGGGCAGGTTCAGGATGGCAGGAAGAGCATAGAACAGTATATTGGGGGCATCAGAGTGGATGAGGATGATCCATTGTCCGTGGATGTCAGAAAGGCCAGGGAAGGAGAGCTTGTATCGGAGGAAGTGCTGGAGCTTCTTGATAAACTTACTGACAAGGACGGCCTTGCCAAACAGGCACTTGATGCTGAGCTTAAAGAAGTGCAGGAGAAGCTGTCTGACGTGAACAGGAGGCTCGGAACTGCAATGACCGTAGAGAAGGCCTCAGCTGCAATGAAGGAAGCCGGGGAGCGCCTCGATAAGGAGGTTCCGAGGGTGGATGAGCTTACACGGGCTTTTGACAGCGCCAGGAGTGCTCTGTCTGATAAGAGCGAACTTGAGAAGAAAGCTCATAGGATTGAGGCAGATTTTGCAGGCTTTGACAGGGCAGACAAGCTTTCCAAAGAGATTGAAGCCGGTCAAAAGAATGCGAAGGAGCTGAAGGCTCTTTTGACACAGAGCGAGAACGAGCGCACCTCTAAGAGCGAAGAACTTGCTAAGCTGAAAAAGGAGCATGCTGCCTTTAAGGATACCGGTGCCGAGATTGAAAAGATCAAGGCAGAGGCACAGAGAGTATCGGACAGCATTAAGCGGATAGAGGAACTGTCCGGCGGGCTTGATGAGTTCTTTGAGAAGAAGGATGAATATGAGCAAAGGCAGGAGGAGTACGTCTCTGAGAACAACGAGTTCATTAAGCTCAATTCAAGGTACGAGTCACTGGATCAGACCTTCAGAAATGCCCAGGCCGGCATATTGGCCAGGGACCTTGTGGAGGGAGATGCGTGTCCTGTCTGCGGCTCAACACATCATCCACACCTTGCTCATCTGGAGACGGACGTTCCATCCGAGAAAGACCTTCAGGCTGCCAAGAAGGCTGCGGAGAAAGCCCGCAGCAAGCGGGATAAGAGCGCAGAGGACTTAAGCGCCAAAAAGAAGGCTCTTGAGATACAGGAAGATGACCTTAAGAATAAGTCCCAAAAGCAGCTCGAGACAGAGAAACTGGATGAAGCTTATGATGCTATTGAGCAGAAGATCACAGAGCTTACCGGACTGGCTGACAGTCTTCAACAGAGGCTTGACGACGAAGTCAGGAAGGAGAAGAGAAAGG
>CAMNOS010000140.1 GCA_946546925.1 uncultured Butyrivibrio sp. | reverse complement strand
GCTCTTTTCCCGCTCAGCCCAGAGCTTCCTCTCGTAGAGGGCTGACTCTCTGGCACACTCTGATATTATCTGACGATCATTCTCTGAGAGACTGTCCCAGACAGCACCGGAGCATATCTGCAGCTCCGGGACTCTTGTGTGCTCATCTATCGTGTAGTACCTTGCCACCTTGTAATGTCCCATGGCTTCGTAGGATGGCCAGTTGTTTTCAGCACCGTCCACAATTCCCTGCTCCAGCGCCGAATAGACCTCTGAGTAGACAATCTTGGCAGGCTTGGCCCCCAGGGCTGCGACCATATCTGCCATCATGTCCGACTCCTGAACTCTTATATTCATGCCTCCAAAATCCTCAAGACAGGTTATAGGGGTTGTGCTGTAGAAGTTCCTCGCTCCCGCATCATACCAGGACAGTCCCACCAGATCGTGTTCTCTGGTCTTTAAAAGAAATTCATCGCCAATCTCGCCGTCCAGAACTTTCCACATGTGCTCCGATCCACTGTACAGATAGGGCATCTGCAACACATTCATCTCAGGAATGAACTCTGCCAGCTGCGATAGCGAGATCCTCGCAAATGCTATGCCTCCGTACTGCATCTGCTGTATGACCTGCATCTCGCTGCCAAGCTCTGCGTCCGGCTTAACCAAGATCTTTATCCTGCCCTGCGTCCGCTCACCAACCAGCTCAGCAAATCTCTCTGCCCCGTGGGTTGTCGGGTAATCAGCCACCTGATTCTCAGCATAGAGGAAAACATATTCCGGAGCAGCCTGCTGTGAGCTCTTTGCATTTCCCAGAATGATACCGGCCAGAGTGGCTGCAAGCACAAGGACGCCGCAGACAGCTGCAATTATGTATCCATACTTTCTTTTCATATACCTATAGCTCCGCTCCTGTACTCACTTGGTGTCATTCCCACCATTCTCTTGAATATCCTGGTAAAATAGTTGGCATCCCTGTATCCCGCCAGGGTGCTCACATCTTTTATATTGATTCTCTGATCAGAGAGGAGCTCTTTGGCCTTATCCATTCTGAACTCGTTGAGGAAAGTAATAAAGTTCTTGCCAAAGTTCTGCTTGAACAGCTTGCAGAAATACACGTCCGAGTATCCAAACAGCCCCGCCACATCGGAAAGTGCTATGTCATCGCTGTAATGCGCCTCTATATAATCCCGCACCCTCCCGACAAAAACATTGGGCGGCGCAGCACTGATATAATCCTCTGTATCCGGAATAACCTGCTGCCTCTCCGGAATTTCCAATTCCCCATTTCTATCACAGATACTAAAAGCCTGCTCCAGAACATTTACGAGATCCTCGTCAGATCCCGGCTTTAAGAGGTAGTCCAAAGCCCTTACCTCTATAGCTTTTTTCGCATAATTAAACTCATCAAAAGCGGTCAGAAAGATTATGCTGCACCAGGGATCATTTTTCCTTATCTGTGCTGCCGCCTCAAGCCCGTTCATGCCGGGCATTTCAATATCAAGGATAGCGATCCGGCACGCCTGCTTCTCAAAGGTCTCCACCGCCTGAATGCCGTTCTCTGCAAGAAACACCTGCACCTGATCAGGGAAAAGAGATTTTATCTTCTTATCTACTACCAGCCTCTCTATAGGCTCATCATCCGCCACAAGAATTCTGTACATCACTGCTCCTTCTGCTCAATAAGGTTGTGAAGCGGCAAAGTTATCAAAATAGTCGTCCCCTTATTCAGAGCGCTGTCTATCTCGAGCTTCCCGCCTTCATACATGCCCTTTATCCTCTTGTTGATATTCCCAAGACCGATACCCACGATATCCTCATCAAGGGGTGTGTCCTCTCCACCTTCAAGCTTGCCACGGACCCTCATAAGTGTGTCCTCATCCATTCCTATACCGGTGTCCGCCACTTCTATAAGGAGCCGGTCGCCATCCTGCCATATATGCACACAGACCCTGCCTCCCTCTACTTTCGGCGAAATGCCGTGAATGATGGCGTTTTCCAGAAGCGGCTGGAAGGTAAACGTTGGTACGATGATGCTGTTCTCATCCACCTCGCAATTGATCTCAAACTCGACCCTGCTTCCAAACCTCATTCCCTGAAGGTACATGTAGTCTTTGGAAATATTCAGTTCCTGGGCAAGAATGGACTCTCTGGCCTGAATCTTTAAGTTGTACCGAAAAAGTGAGCTAAGGGCTCCGATCATCTGCTCCGTCGTTCCGGCCCCTTCAAGGTTGGCCGTTCCCGCAATGACATTTAATGTATTAAAAAGAAAGTGCGGATTGATCTGACTCTTTAAGAGTTCGAGGTTTATGGTCTCCATCTGCTTCTCAATCTCGAGCTTCTCCATCTCCTGCACATGGAGCTTGTCGAGGGCTTCTCTCTTCTCCTCCATGGCCTTGATATACTCGCCGGTAGCGAATTTCATCTTATTAAATGCAGAGACCATCTGCCCAAGCTCATCCTTATTGTCAACAACCACATCGTCAATGAAAAAGTCATTTTCCGCGATCTTCCTCGACGCCGTAGCGAGCTTGAGAACCGGTGCTGTCACGCTCCTGTTGAGCATCCTGGATATCTGGAAAGTTATAAGGAAAAGAACGACACTGAGCACCACTACGATCAGTGGGACCCTTAAGACTATCGGAAGGAGCTTCCTGTAGCTGTCATTGCCTTCCTGCATTGTGAAATCAGCAAATTTACGGGCATATTGAGACAGATAGCTCTGCATGTTGTAGATGTCATAGAGCCTGTTCACATATATGTTATCGCTGCGATAATCGGAAATTACCTGATTGCGCCTTACGCAGTAGACCTCATAGGAGCTCTGAAGGGCCTGCAGAATTGCAAATCTGTTGTCTCCAAGATGGGCATAATCAAGAGGGACCGAGTAGATTGCGGCCCTTGTGGCGTCCACGCAGCTGTTCCAGGCATCGTCATCCGTCGTCCCCGTGCTCCTGACGTATTCGTCAAAGGCCTCAGTCTCCCTTTTTATCGCTGCCACGATCTCGCCGCCTTTGGAATTGTCTTCCATGATCTCATTGAAGTCCACGGTAAAGAGCCTGACAAGCCACATGTCAAATAGCACTGCCAGAGCCAGTGCCACAAACACGCTGATCGTGAATACCCTGATTTTGTTTTTGATGGTAAGAGTTTCCCAGAAGTTACGTATTTTTCCCATAATTGAACAAAAGAGGCCGCGTTATAGTTATATGGATAATTATATCGCCGCCTCCAATTAATTACTATTTAAAACTGATTCCTGATCTTTTGGCACAGATAGCTGTAAAACTCTTCCTTCAGATCCCCCAGGACCCTGTTGGTGAGCATATAGCCGTGACTGTCATCCGACATGACCACTATCATGTTGCTTCTCTTAATGGCATTTCTGATCATCTTCCACTTAAGGAGCTGCCTCTTTTCCCCAACATGAACATCGACCCCTCTGTCGCTGAAGACCATCTCCATATCCCGGGGCAGATCCTCAAGCTGCCTGATACTCCTGCCGTATATGGCAAGCGGCTGGATAACAGGAAAAAGAATGCAGCCCAGGAGCAAAAGTATACTGATCACATCCGGAACCCGGTCAAAAAAATGTATTGTAAGGAGTATCATCGCAATGGTAAAGACAATATTTATAAGTCCAATCATTGAATTATATGTCCTTGCCATTGCCATCTCCCACAAGTCTTTTGCCCTGACATCACACTTAAATCTGTATTCCATAAAAAGACCTCACAATTATATTTATTTCATCAACAGGTTCGGAAGGAACATACTGATCTCAGGAACGAAGGTAAGCAGCATCAGTACAATGATCATGCAAAGATAGAATGGCAGTGTTGCCTTAACCACTCTCTCCATCTTGACCTTTCCGACTGCCGAGCCAATGAACAGGACTGCGCCTACCGGAGGTGTCAGAAGTCCGATTCCGCAGTTGAGGACGATCATAATTCCGAACTGGATAGGATTTATTCCAATCGATGTTGCGATCGGAAGGAGGATCGGTGTTGCGATAAGGATGATCGGAGCCATGTCCATGATGCATCCGAGCACAAGCAGGATCAGGTTCAGAAGAAGAGCTATCAGAACCGGATTTCTTGTAAGGCCTATGATCGCCTTTGCAGCAATGTCAGGCACATGCAGTGTTGTAAGGCAGTATCCGAAGATGCTGGAGGTAGAAATCAGGATCATGACTATGGAGAGTGTGTCAATGCACTGCTCAAGGGTCTTCCAGACACCTTTCCAGTCCAGTCCCTTATAGATGAACACACTGACGATCAGGCTGTAGATTACCGCTATGGCTGCGGATTCTGTGGCCGTGAACACACCGCCCACAACGCCCACAACAACGATAATGATCGCCGCTAGCGCCCAGAAGGAGATCCCCAGCTGTTTTAGGAATTTCTTTATACTGAACGCCTCTCCCTTCGGGTAGTGACGCCTCTTAGAGATGATGTAAGAGCCGATCATAAGAGATGCGGCAAGCAGCGCACCGGGAATATATCCTGCAAGGAACAGGCTTCCCACGGAAACGCCTCCTGCACTCATGGCATAGATTACCATGTTGTGACTGGGCGGAACAAGAAGTCCCTCACAGGAAGATGTGATGGTAACCGCCGTGGAAAAGTCGTCGTCATAGCCCTGCTCAACCATCATCGGAATGAGGATACTTCCAAGGGATGCTGTATCTGCCGCAGCAGACCCGGATATTCCTCCAAAGAAATAGGAAGCAACGATATTGACCATCGCCATGCCACCTGTCATCCATCCTACACAGGCATCGGCAAGTGCGATCAGCTTCTCCGATATGCCTCCGCTTCCCATAAGGCAGCCCATTGTGATAAAGAAGGGAACTGCCATGAGGGAGAAAGAGCTGATGCCCTTGACCATCTGCTGGCAGACGGTTGTAAGAGGAAGTCCCTGGTACAAAAGGCAGAAGATAGATGAGAGTGCTACCGCATAAGCGATATGAAATCTTAAGAATATCATCACGATAAAGCTCACAAGCAATATCGCAATGGCAGTTGTATTCACAGCCATCACTTATCCTCCCCCTTCAGTAAGAATCCTTTGATATGGTTATAGATAGCTTCAAGTTCAAAGATGATCATTGCAAGTCCCGCAATCGGTATCGGGAAATACATCCAGAACTTGGAGAGCTTTGGCAGGGATACATAGGATGCCTTGGCACCAAGTGTAGTCGCATACTGCCAGCCGACTATCAGCATCACAAATGCCAGTACCATTATGAAGGCATCTGCAAACAGATCTAATATCTTAATAAGCTTTTTGGGGAGATAAACATCCAGCGCAGTCATACGAATGTGGGCTCCGCGTCTGATTGCCAGAGCTGCCGATAAAACAGCCATGTAGGACATGAGTGTGAGGACTATCTCCTCACTCCATGCAGGGTCCGGAACAAAAGACACGTACCTTCCCAGGACGCTCATGCTGGTGATCAGAATATCCGCCACCAGCAGGAGCTTACATATAAGAAGGACCACTTTATATGCAACATCATAAACGGGCTTGATCTTATCTACCGCATCGAAAAATGATTTCATACGGCACCTTTCCCTCTTTATTATTTGCCAAGATCAACTATCTTCTGATAGTAGTCCTCAAGTCCCTTGATGTTCTCTTCAATTACAGGCTTAACAGCTTCCTGCCACGGTGTGATGTCGTCAACTTCAACGATGTTAACACCATCAGCCTTGAGCTCTTCGAGAACCTCACTCTCTTTCTCCTCTGAGATCGAGCGGTTGTATTCAGAAGCAGCCTTACCTGCATCGATGAGAACCTGCTGCTGTTCCGAAGAGAGCTTGTTCCATGCCTCATCTGTGATAACTACCTGGATAGCGCCAAGTGTATGTCCGTCGAGGATCATGTATGGTGCAACCTCCGGGAATGCATTGGACTTGTAGTTAGCAATGGGCTGCTCGGCACCGTCAACAACGCCGGTCTGAAGTGCTGAGTAAAGCTCACCGAATGCTACAACTGTAGGAGATGCTCCAAGGCCTTCAACAAGACCGTTCATGATAGGATCGTTGGAAACGCGGATCTTTTTGCCCTTGAAGGAATTAATGTCTGAGATCTCATAGGATGTGAAGAAATGGCGGAACCCTTCCTCACCATAGAACAGACCTCTTACACCTGAGCCGTTCTCTGAGGACTCCTTGAGGAACTCCTGGGCAAGATCTGATGTTGCGAATTTCCAGAAGTGATCACGGCTTGTGAAGATGTACGGAAGTGAGAGAAGCATTGACTTCTGTCCGCCGTAACTTGTAAGAGCAAAAGCGGATATACGGGACATATCGATTGTTCCTCCGCCGCCGAGCATCGAATCAAGTACATCGTTCTCTGAGCCGAGAACTCCGCTCGCCTGAAGGTCGATAACGATAGAGCCGTTTGATCTTGCCTCAACCTCTTCCTTGAACTTCTGGTCAGTCATACCAACGATGGTATCAAGAGGATTAACCTCAGCCATGACCAGTGTGATCGCATCTGCTGCAGGCTCAGTTGCCACTTCTTCAGATGCAGTCTCTTCTGCTGCTTCTGTTGCTGCAGGTGCAGCAGCTTTAGGTGTCTCAGCCT
The DNA here is from genome assembly GCA_946546925.1 of uncultured Butyrivibrio sp. Classification (GTDB taxonomy): domain Bacteria; phylum Bacillota; class Clostridia; order Lachnospirales; family Lachnospiraceae; genus Butyrivibrio. The sequence goes on along the minus strand of CAMNOS010000140.1, from coordinate 171 downwards.
CACTAGTCTCTGCCGCAGGTGTTTCCGGTGCTGTCACACCGCATGCTGCCAGTGATAGAACCATCGCTGCTGACATAAGTACAGAAACTAATCTTTTTTTCATTACAAGTAACCTCCCTAGTATAGTAATGATGTAGTCATTAAGGACTACAGTTAATAGTTTCTATTTCC
>CAMNOS010000139.1 GCA_946546925.1 uncultured Butyrivibrio sp. | reverse complement strand
TTGCATCTGGTCTTCAAGGTCCCTATCTCCATATAGTTGGTTATGTGAGAATGGGTCGTTGCATAGTGTCCCGGAATGATCTTGAGGGCAACATTAGAATTGAGTGATGCAGGTATCTTAGTGTATTCGCTTAACATAACCAAAATCCCCCTTCTTATTTAGTATTATCAGTATACCATACTTGAAGGTACGAAAAAACATCCTGCAAAACTTTATTAATTTTAGGTGACTAAAGCGGTGAAATTAGAGTATAATACAATTTAATTGCAGATTCGAATGTGATAAAAATGCAGATTGTTAGGAGGAAATAAAGATGAGCATCAGAATTGGAATCCTGGGCTACGGAAACCTGGGAAAAGGCGTGGAACTAGCGGTTGCAGCGGCACCTGATATGGAGCTGGTTGCTGTTTTTACAAGAAGAGATCCTTCAAGTCTGACTATCAGGACACAGGGTGTTCCGGTAGTGTCAGTCGATGAAGCAGAGAACTATAAAGACAGGATTGATGTAATGATTCTTTGCGGCGGAAGTGCAACAGACCTTCCGGTTCAGACACCCAAGTATGCTGAGATGTTCAACGTGGTTGACAGCTTTGACACTCATGCCCGTATCCCTGAGCACTTTGCAAATGTGGATGCAGCTGCTACAAAAGCGGGGAAGGTGGCTGTTATATCATGCGGATGGGATCCGGGAATGTTCTCACTTGCAAGGGTTTACTCCAATGCAATTCTTCCGGACGGCAACGATTATACCTTCTGGGGCAAGGGGGTTTCCCAGGGCCACTCAGATGCGATCCGCCGCATTAAGGGTGTTAAGAATGCCAAGCAGTACACAATTCCGGTGGAGAGTGCTCTTGAAGCAGTTAGAAGCGGCAGGAATCCTGAACTCACAACAAGGGATAAGCATACAAGAGAGTGCTTTGTAGTCCTTGAGGACGGAGCAGATGCAGCCGCAGTTGAAAAAGAGATCAAGGAGATGCCCAACTATTTTGCTGATTATGATACGACAGTACACTTTATCAGCGAAGAGGAGCTCCTTCGGGATCACAGCGGTATGGCTCACGGCGGTTTTGTATTCAGAAGCGGAAAGACAGGCGCCGACAAGGAGCATAACCACATTATCGAGTACAGCCTTAAGCTTGATTCAAACCCGGAATTCACCACAAGTGTTCTTACGGCAGTTGCAAGAGCAGCATACAGGATGCATGCTGACGGCGCAACAGGATGCAAGACCATGCTGGATATTCCTCCCGCAATGCTCTCAGAAAAGAGCGGAGAGGAGCTGAGGGCACATCTTCTGTAAAGGTCTATATTAAAGTATAATGGATATAAGTGTTGAAAAAATACATTCGGAGGCATGAAAGAAGATGAGTCAGCAGAAAATCGGAACCAGGTGTGTGCAGGCAGGTTACACCCCGAAGAACGGTGAACCCAGGCAGATACCTATAATTCAGTCCACAACCTTTAAATATGATACGAGCGAAGATATGGGGAAGCTCTTTGATCTTGAGGCGAGCGGATATTTTTACACAAGGCTTCAGAATCCTACCAATGATCATGTGGCAGCCAAGATCGCTGCTCTTGAGGGAGGAACCGCCGGAATGCTTACATCTTCCGGACAGGCAGCCAACTTTTTTGCACTGTTCAATATATGTGAGTGCGGAAGTCATATAGTAGCTTCTTCTTCAATATACGGAGGAACGTTCAATCTGATAGCTGTGACGATGGCCAAGATGGGGATCGAGGTGACATTTGTATCTCCAACAGCTACGGATGAGGAACTGGATGCAGCCTTCAGAGACAACACAAGAGCGGTGTTCGGTGAGACAATAGCCAATCCTGCGCTTACAGTTCTTGATATTGAGAAGTTTGCTAATGCAGCCCACAGACATGGTGTTCCGCTCATCGTGGACAACACCTTCCCAACACCTGTTAACTGCAGGCCGATCGAGTGGGGAGCGGATATAGTGACTCATTCCACAACCAAGTACATGGATGGTCACGGGGCAGGCGTTGGCGGGGCAATTGTTGATTCCGGCAAATTTGACTGGATGGCACATGCTGACAAGTTCCCGGGACTCACACAGCCCGATGAATCCTATCACGGCATCACCTACGCAGAGAAGTTTGGAAAAGAGGGAGCCTTCATTACAAAGGCTACGGCTCAGCTCATGAGAGACTTTGGAAGCATTCAGTCTCCGCAGAATGCCTTTATCCTCAACCTCGGTCTTGAATCACTGCACGTAAGGATGCCAAGACATGTGGAGAATGGTCTTGCAGTTGCAAAGTTCCTTGAAAAACACCCCAAGGTGGTCAAGGTGAGCTACCCCGGACTTGAATCAGATCCTTATTACGAGATTGCAAGGAAATATATGCCTAACGGCGGATGCGGAGTAGTTTCCTTTGAGCTTGAGGGCGGAAGAAGCGCAGCAGAAGCCTTCATGAAGAAGCTCAGGGTCGCAGCAATCGAGACGCACGTTGCGGATGCAAGGACATGCTGCCTCAATCCCGCAACATCGACACACAGGCAGATGACCGATGAGCAGCTTCTTGAAGCAGGTATACCTGCAGGGCTTGTGAGAATGTCCTGCGGACTTGAGGACAAGGAGGATCTCATAGCGGATCTTGAACAGGCACTTAGCTGACAACAGCAACAGGGCACGCACTTATCTGCGTGCCTTAATTTGAATCGGCAGGTGATTATCTGCAGGTTCAGGAGAATGGAGGATTTCTTATGGCAAAGGTATTTTTTCCGGAGATGAAAAAGAAACTGGCATTTGGGGCAATGAGACTGCCAATGACCGGAGGACAGATTGACAAAAAGCAGGTATGCGAAATGGTTGATGCCTTTATAGAAAACGGCTTCAACTACTTTGACACTGCACACGGCTATCACGACGGACTGTCTGAGACGACTCTGAAAGAGTGTCTTACAAGCCGCCATGACAGGAGTGAGTATACCCTTACAGACAAGCTTACCGAACCCTATTTCAACAGCAGGGAAGAGATCAGGCCCTTCCTTGAGAAGCAGCTTGAGTGGTGTGGAGTGGAGTATTTTGACTTCTATCTGATGCACGCTCTGGGCAGGGGCAACTATGATAAGTTCCAGAGATGTGAAGCCTTTGATGTGGCACAGGAGCTCAAAAAAGAGGGCAAGATAAGACATCTTGGAATTTCTTTCCATGACACGGCAGACTTTTTGGACAGGATACTCACTGACCATCCCGAGATCGAGATCGTACAGATACAGTTCAATTATCTTGACTACGAGGATGACAAGGTCCAGAGCAGAAAGTGCTACGAAGTCTGCAAGAAGCACGACAAGCCGATCCTGGTTATGGAGCCTGTTAAGGGCGGAAGTCTTGTATCCCTCTCCGACGAAGCCAAAAAAGTATACGATGAGCTTGGAGATATGAGCTATGCTTCTTACGCCATCCGTTTTGTGGCAGGCTTTGATCAGATTGCAATGGTACTCTCCGGAATGAGCAGTATTGAGCAGATGAAGGACAATATCTCCTACATGAAGGATTTTGTGCCGCTTTCTGAAAAAGAGATGGAGGCAGTAGAGAAGGTAACAAGGATAACCAAGGGCCTTGACCTCATTCCATGTACGAATTGCCGCTACTGCATCGAGGAGAATCATTGTCCGATGGACATCAGAATTCCGGATCTCTTTGCATGCATGAACGGAAGGGGCAGCTTTACCGGCACTACAAAGGAGCAGTATGAAGAGATCACTTCCGGCTCCGGAAAGGCGTCTGACTGCGTCAGGTGCGGCATGTGCGAGAATGTATGCCCGCAGCATCTTGAGATCAGATCTCTTCTTGAAAAGGTTGCTGCGCAGTTTGAGTGAGGTTAGATAAGTGTTTTACTTTTTAATGTTGATTATCATATTCATCTATACGGCGCTTCTTGAACTTGGCAAAAACAGGCTGGTGAGCTTATGTATTGCGCTTGTCATGTATGTGGCAATGATCTGCTACAGACAATATTGCAGGAAAAGGTTCTATACCAGAAATGAGAGCCCGTTTGGCACCATAGGCGGCGGTATTCCGGGCAGAGGCAGGAAAATCTACAATCTAAGGCTACTGATGGGATGGGGGATTTTTGTCCTGGCACTTTTTATGACTTTTGTCTTTACAAGGCCTCCGTACAGGCTGGTTCCGGCGGTCGACAACAAAAAGCCGGATGTTACCGATACGGTTTCGGTTGCTCAGGGACAGCTCACCGGTGTCTATAATAACGACCACTCAGTGAAGGTTTATGCCGGCATTCCATACGCCAAACCTCCGGTTGACGACCTGAGGTTCAAGGAACCGCAAGAGCCCGAACCCTGGGAGGGAGTACGTGCCTGCGATCACTTTGGTCCTAAGGCGATGCAGCCGGAGGGCTCTGTGATATTTGATTCCCTGTCGCATATCCTCGGGTGGCATGATTACAGGATACAGTTCGGAGACGAGTACCGTGAGACGATCAGCGAGGACTGCCTCTATCTGAATGTCTTTTCACCTGAGCAGGAAAGTGGCGAGCTTCTGCCTGTAATCTTCTACATTCACGGCGGTTCGCTGACTACCGGGACATCGTCCTACAGCGAGTACAGAGGTGAGGATCTGGCCAAAAAAGGCGTTGTTTTTGTCAACTGCGCATACAGGCTGGGAGTTTTCGGCTACTATGCAGCAGATGACCTGCGGGCAGAGTCTCCCAATGACACTACAGGCAACTATGGGCTCCTTGACCAGATTGCGGCACTTCAGTGGGTCCACGACAATATAAAGGCATTTGGCGGCGATCCTTCGAGGATCACGATCGCAGGAGAGTCAGCAGGCGCTTCAAGTGTTAATGCACTCTGCGTATCACCTCTTACGGAAGGACTTTTCCAATATGCGATTGCGGAGTCCAGCAGCATTGTGCCGAAGGTTCCGTTCCACACTTTCAGAAGCCTTGATGAGGCAATGGAGACAGGCAAAGAAGTCAGAAAGGAGTTTGGCGTCAGGTCCTCCTCAGAACTCAGGAAGATTTCCGCTGACAAGCTCCTTAAGACCAAAACGCAGAATTCTTCAATGACAGTAGACGGCTATGCGATTAAGGAGCAACCATACCTCACCTACGAAAAGGGTGAGAACCATGAGAAAGCTCTTTTAAACGGCTTCAATGCAAAAGAGGCAGATGCGTTTCTCCTTGACACCAAGGCCACAAAAGACAACTATGTTGAGCTGCTTGCTGATGACATGGAGGACTATGCGCAGGATATGGCAGAGGTTGTTCCGTGGGATCTTCCTCAGAGAGATCAGCACTTTATCATCGACGGCATGGGAGATGCAAAGGGAGCGCTGAATACCGCTTACAGTGCGATGTGGTTCACCTATTCCCACTATGTATGGAACAATTACATGGTAAAAGAGAATAGACCCGCATACGAATATTATTTTACTAAGACCAATAATATCCTCTCCAACTTCCACGCCGGTGAACTGCCCTATGCTTACGGCAATCTCTGGCGTCATCCGGGACTGTACGACGAGAGCGACTATGAGCTGTCAGAGATCATGCAGAGCTACTGGGTAAATTTTGCATACACAGGAGACCCCAACGGGAACTACAGATCTGCTGACGCAGCAGCCACCGGATCCGAGGCAGGGGATAAGGTATATGACACAGAGGTCAAAGACAGGCCTCTTCCCCGGTGGCTGATGAGGGAAAATGGGCAGGATAAGCTCATAAATTTTGACACTGAGATCAGCATGGTGGACGATCCCAATCTTGAGATTTATGAGGTGATAGACCGGTTCATGGATGCAAAAGCCGCTGATCACTGATGTAAGCCGGATTTTTTAAATTTTTGTATAATTGTATACAAAAGTACTTGACAAAGTTTTGGGTATCCTTTAAACTTCTATTTCATAAAGACAAGGGCGTCTTAGAAAGCACAGGCTTTCTAGGACGCTTTTTTGTTTATAAAGACGATGCAATGGGGCATCTTTACTGGAGCTAGCACAGTAAGACCCTGTCGCATCGTCTTTTATATTGGGAGTCATGGAAAGGCCAGGGATGAGCCGCCTGACTCCACAAAGGAGGAGAAGAGTATGAGTGAAGAAATCTTAAAAGCTATAGACGGAACAGTATTCAGTGTTTGGTTTTTGATCGGCGCAGCTCTGGTTTTCTGGATGCAGGCAGGCTTTGCAATGTGCGAGGCAGGCTTTACCAGAGCCAAGAATACAGGAAACATCATTATGAAGAACCTGATGGATTTCTGTATCGGGACAGTGGTTTTTATTCTTGTAGGTTTTGGTCTTTTCCTTGGGGAAGACCTTGCGGGACTGATCGGCAAACCGGGATTTGACATATTCACAGATTATGCGGGCTTTGACTGGTCCAACTTCGTGTTTAACCTGGTGTTCTGTGCAACAACAGCAACGATAGTTTCAGGATCAATGGCTGAGAGAACTAAATTCATATCCTACTGTGTGTACTCGGCAGTTATCTCAGCTGTGATCTACCCGATTGAAGCCCATTGGACCTGGGGCGGCGGATTCCTTTCTCAGATGGGATTTCATGATTTTGCCGGTTCCAACTGCATCCACATGGTAGGCGGTATCTCAGCACTTATCGGAGCTGCTTTCTTAGGACCCAGGATCGGTAAGTTTGAGAGAGACAAGGACGGCAAGGTAGTAAAGGTCAATGCTTTTCCGGGACACAACCTGGTTGCAGCGTCCCTTGGAGTATTCATCCTGTGGCTTGGCTGGTACGGATTCAACGGAGCTGCATGTACATCAGTTGATCAGCTTGGATCTGTATTTGTTACAACAACAATTGCACCGGCACTTGCAACAGTTACCTGCATGACATTCACATGGCTTAAGTACGGCAAACCCGATGTTTCAATGTGTCT
>CAMNOS010000138.1 GCA_946546925.1 uncultured Butyrivibrio sp. | reverse complement strand
GCCGGCTACGATATGCTCAACTGTGACAACGGCACCTACGATGCCTGGTACTGGGCTCATCCGCCGCAGTATATGCCTCAGAACTGCAATCTTGAGGATGTGGAGCACATCAGGAAGTTTGTTGATATTCCCGTTGTGTGCGCGGGCAAGATGGATCCGGTGGTTGGATCACGAGCCATCAGTGAGGGAGGCATAGATGCCATGGCTGTCGGGCGTCAGTTTCTGGCCGATCCCAAGTGGGTCAGCAAGCTCAAAAAGGGCAGGGAAGAGGAGATACGTCCATGCATCTGCTGTCACTCAGCCTGCTTTAACCTGACCAAGCACAACGGTTCAGCTAACGATCAGGATCTTACAGAGTCTGCCGGAATGTGCAGGTGTGCGGTCAACCCCAGAAGCATGCAGAGCAGAAAATACAAGGTTAAACCCACAGAGAATCCCAAAAAAGTAGCGATTATTGGCGGTGGTATCGGTGGAATGGAGGCTGCAAGGATCCTTGCTCTGCGCGGACACAAGCCTGAGATATATGAAAAGACGGGTGAACTTGGCGGTGTATTCATAGCTGCCGCAGCACCTTCCTTCAAGGAAAAGGACAGGGAGTTTATCGAGTGGCAGAAGCATCAGCTTGAAAAGCTTAAGGTCAGGATACACTTCAACTATAATGTGAGGACAGACTCTCTGCCCTCTGCAGATGAGTACATCATAGCTACCGGTGCAGAGCCCAACAGGATTCCTATTCCCGGTGCAGATGAGTACGCCATGGACGCAACAGATTATCTTCTTGGCAAACGAGAAGTCGGCAATGATGTCGTGATCATCGGAGGCGGACTTACAGGTTGTGAGATTGCTCTCGACCTGCTAAGAAAGGGCAAGAATCCTCAGATTGTGGAGATGAAGGACGACCTTATAGCTGTCAAGAACATGTGCCTTGCTAACACCAGTTACCTTCGTGACTGCTTTAAGACTGAGAATGTACCTGTTTATCTGAACGCAGGTGTAAGCCGCATCAACGAGAAGACAGTGGATGTAAAATTACATAACGGAACAATCAAGACGCTTCCTGCTGACAGTGTCATAATGTCCGTCGGATATCGTCCCGTGCCGCTTCTTAAAGCGGACAAGCATGTTCACCTTCTTGGGGACTGCCGCGAAGTCGGAAACGTACGCTCAGCGATCTGGGGAGCGTGGGACATAGCAATGAAGATCTGATATCGTTCATACATATACATAGCAAATGGCCTCCGGGTGGTATCCGGAGGCCATTTTAACTGTCTGATATTTATAATCTTGTGAGTATTCCAAGTTCCTCATGCATTTTGCGTTTGGCTTCATACATTCGCTGATCGGCAAGAAGGTAGACCTCATGTGAGAGTCCGCCCTCTGCTTCATGCCTGAAAGCGTATCCGGTCGCCACACTCCTATTGTAGTCGGTGTAGAGGGCATTCATGACGGACAGTGCACTTGTCATTCTTCCGATGAGAGCATCGATATCTTTGTCATCTACCTTTTTCAGAATCACCAGGAATTCATCTCCGCCAATTCTGGCACAGAACCCGTCATCCTGAAAAGTTGTCATGAGTACTTTTGAGAAATCCTTAATGTATTTGTCGCCCGCAATGTGACCGAAGTCATCGTTTACAGGCTTTAATCCGTTCAGGTCCACGCTTATTATTGCGTAGTCTTCATCTGATCTGTCCAGGTCAGAGAGCTCTTTATCCGCCCTTGCCCTGTTGGGAAGATTGGTGAGGCCGTCTGCATAGGCGAGGTGTGAGAGAGAGGCGTGTTCCTGCCTCTGTGCAAATGCCTGTGAGGTGAAGAGCATATAATTTGCCAGCTGGCTCATTACAAATATAAGACAACCGCTGTTGATGATCAGCATGCTGACAAAAGAGCTTGTCCTTATGTGAAGGGTGTCAAGCATGTAGATCACTAAGTGTATCAGCTCAGATATACTGAAGGCAACGAGTCCTGTCATCTGCATTGCTGCTGAAGCAGAGATGTCTTTTTTGATAATGTTCCTGAATACAAAGTAAGCAATAAGCACAAATCCCAGAGTGCCAACTATATGATACAGAGGGAGAGTGACCCTCATGTGGATATTAAAGATATAGTGAAGTACGTACTGAACCAGGGTTATAAGGATTGCCAGGGCGGCACATGTCATGTAGAGTCGCTTTTTCTCAATCTTCTGAATGAAGTAAACCATGATAAAGCAGTAAGGAACAATCAGATAAAGAGTAAAATACTCAAGTTCAGTCTCGTATGGGGTGTATAAAAACGGAGAAAGAACGTTGTAGTAGCTCATAACCCAGATACCTAAGTTGACACAAAAAAGTGATCCTACAAGAAAGCTCATGATATCCGGGAACGATACTACAAAGAAAAGCGCGATGCACAGGAAGACCATGCCAAATACTATGAGGAACATACCTGTTGCGATGATCGTCATGTGTTCATGGATGAAGCGGCTTTCCACGTCGGGCTGGGATCCCATGCTGATAGGTGCAAGGGAAGTAAATGCGTTGGGTTCGCTTACATTCATCACCATCAGAAGATCTTTTCCTGCGTAGTCATTGGGCAGAGGGATAAAATGGTACATCTTACCGATGAACTTTCCTTCGTGATACATGCCCTGACCAAATTCATAAATCTTATGGCCATCTATGTAGCAGGTGAGTGTTGTGTATCTGCTTCTGAACAGGATTGCAGGAAAAGGCACGTCGCCCATGTCCGGAAGGGTTGTGGTGACAGAGACACTGTCGCCACGTTTAAGTTTGCTGCCCATGATCTTATACAGCTCGAAAAGTTCAACATCAAAATGACGTTCCCCGTTTATTGAGACTTCAAAAACTCTGTCCAGGGTGAGGACAGGATATGAGGGGGAATATGTTACACAGGTGGCTATGAGCCATATGACAAAAACAGCAATCGCTGTTGAATAAATAAGTGGAAGAAGGTGTTTTCTGGTAATCATGACTCTCCTCCTTCCGTGTGAACTTTTTTGAACAGATCGTCGTAGAGTCTTCCCAGAGACTCCTTGTGATGCCTGTTCTTCATCGCGTACATTCGCTTGTCGGCAAGCAGGTAGACGTCCTGGGCACTGTTGTTGCCCTTCAGCTCTTTTTCGGTATTGGAGGCATATCCCCAGGAAGCAGAGAAACGAAGACGGGGTTCGGTTGTATTTCTGTAGGCTAGCTGGTCCGAAAAGCAGGCGATACTCCTGTTTGTGCGTTCATCGTCAACATATGGAAGGACTACAATAAACTCATCGCCGCCCATTCTTCCTGTAAGAGTTGCATCAGTAAAACTGCCGCTCAGGATCTCGGCAAAGACTGAAAGGAGTTTATCACCCTGGTCGTGCCCCAGGTTGTCGTTGGTATACTTCAGGTAATCAAGGTCAAGGCTTATGATGGTAAAGCTGCCTGTCAGTTCTGCCAGAACCTGCTCACACCGCGCTCTGTTGGAGATTGAAGTGAGCGGATCCGTATAAGCAAGGCCCTCAAGCTGCTCCTTGACAGAGGATTCGCTGAAGTATTCGATGCAGTGGAAGAAATAGTTGAGAAGAAGCGCTGTTATAAAGACAAGGCCGCCTATCGTCGTGAAGTTGATATGGGTATTTACTTCTCCGAACCTTGAGTACTTCATGATGTTGAACTTTATTATGTCAATAACGGAACATAACAGGAAAAAGACTAGACCACCTATGAGCAGGTTGGTGGAGGCTCTTCTGTACTCATAGTTGTCATCCTCTATGCTGTTTCTTATAGCCTGCTTTATTACGGTCACGATGATAAATATGCCTTCACATATTCCGATGACATGTAGCCAGGATACAAAAAGACATATATGGACAATGTTGAGGATATGCAGAACAGAGGTGGAGATCACAAATACCAGGTTGATCACAAGAAGCGCGATGCCAAAGACTTTGTACTCGGACTTTCCGGAAGTGAGAACAAAACCGGCTATTGCTGCAGGTATCATGAAGAGCGAAAAGTATTCGATGAAGGTATAGAATTCAGGGTTGTCGGATATATACCAGAAAATGTCGTTATAGCACAGCAGATAGACTCCGACCATGACAGAGTTCACGGCGCTGAAAAAGATGCTGAAGTCGTGATTTCTTGAGAATGCAAGAAACGGCGCGATGATCAGCAACAGGAACCCCAGATGGCACAGGTACACGCCGATGACGATATTGAGCCTCTTGGACTGGATGAGGTTGTTTTTGATATCGTCGTAGTTGCCAAATACAATGGGGGACAGCCCGGAGAAAGCGTTGTTCTCATGCGCTGTGATCTCAATTGTGATCTTTTTGCCTGAAAAGTCCTGTGGAAGCTGTACGAAGTTTTCCATTTTGGGGAGCATTCGCCCTGATGAAACATATTCGTCGCCAAAAGAATATATAAGATTGCCCTCCACGTAAACTCTGGTGGAGGAGAGGATTGTTCTGTAATAGATGCTTGAGGGATTGATAAGGGACTTTGGAAGAGTTCTTGTGAGCGTGATGGTATCGCCTAAGTTTGAGATTCCAAGATTGGAGTTTCTGATGCTGGGAAGCTCCCACGTGATTCCGCCACGACTAACAGTCCAGCTGTCATCCAGCTGGACTAAGTCGAAGCGGGTTGGTGTGTCAAAAAAATCTGTGCCAAGTACCAGCAGTGAACTCACTACTAAGCTGATGGCAAGCACCGAAAAAATTATTTTGCGGATTCTCATGCCAGTTTTCACTGAAGATAATCCTCCTGCATGGTTCTCGGGAAATGCATGATGAAGTATATCTTCCCGGACCTGTGGTATTACTGTCTGCCTGGATAGGACAGTTTAAAAATGCCCATGGCTTCCTCCGTGTGAGTGACCGGAGCTCGAAGTGTGCAGGGTACTGCCGCCGCTGTGGCCTCCTCTGGAATCGTCGTTTTTGGGAATGGGCGCCTTTGTGAGTGTTTTTCTCACAAAACGGTCTTCACTGCGGCTGAGTCTCAGTCCGCCGCTTTCCTGATAATTGGAGGCATTGGTCGCCATTTTAACTGTCTTTAAGTCGGACTTCATTTTGAGAACCGGTATCAGGGCAACTACAGATCCGCCGAAAAGACTTCCCAGGATGAGAGCAAAGATGTCGGAAGAGGTTTTGGGCTCTTTAACTCCATAGTCCAGAGGAGTGCCTTGAGAGTCCATCTCCAGCAGTCTGTCGCATACCTTAACATAGGTTGAAAATGCCTCGTAGTAATCGCCGTCTGAAAGGTATTCACCGATCTGGTCCATGAGATATTCCTGACCATAATCCGTGAAGGTATACTGAGCTCTTCCGGATGTGGAGATGGCCCACTCCCTGTCATACATGCTGAGCATAAACAGGATGCCGTTGTCATTAAAGTCTGCTCCGAAACCGTTGTAGTCGAAGTAGTCATCGGCATAGTCCTGTATCGGACCGGAGTGATCATCCACAGTCAGAACAGCTATGTTGCAGTTCCACTTGTTGCTGGCAGTGTCGAGCTGATCAAGAAGAAGAGCTTCCTCGCTGTCAGTCAGAAGATCGGCGTTGTCTAAAAGGCGCTCCTTCTGTCTTGAAGAGGGAACGGTATACTCGTCCCACAGCACTTCGGATGCCTGAGCGCGTAATGAAAAAGCAAAGAGACATATAATGAAAAGGATAAGTGCTCTTGCAAAGTGTCTTTGAGTATTAATATTATTCATCGCGTTGTTTCCCAAATTTATTTATACAACAAACATCAGCACGGCAAAGATAACTGCGGCAGCCACTCCCGCAATGGGGAAGAAATATTTGGCGGCCTGTCCCTTGCTGAAAGGAAGGTTTCCGACAAATTTGCCTGTCTGTCCGTTCATGGCAAAGAGGTAGTTGTTCCCCTTCCATGTGGTATTCAGGATATAGACAGGGTACATTGCGTACCTGGTGGATTCATCTGTCGTTGTGCAGTTCTCAGATATGTTTCTGACAGAGCTGTAGCCGATCACGGTATTCCTGGCATTGACGGTTGTAGTTGCAGTCATGCGCTGGACCGCACGATTTCTGTCTTCCTGTGCTGTGACATTGTACTTGTTGGCAAGAAAGCCGGCGAGATATCCCATGTTAAATGGAACCATTTTGGACAGGTCAAAGGGCTCTATGGATTCCATCAGGTCATCCGGCATCTCTTTTGATCCATCCACGGGAACCTGTTTAAAACTCTCGCTCCCGGCCCGCTCTACATCGAAGTAGCTGGTCTCGGTGTAGTTGTAATTGGAGTCGCTCCAGGTCCTGACCTTGGTGGCCTCAAAGTTTCCCACGTAGTTCTGGGTGGCGCTGTATAGCCAGAATGGCACGTAGACCCCCTTGATCTCGTCGATGTGATTCTGCTCAAAAAAGACTTTGGGCAGAAGTTTCTTGGATTTGACATAACCTGAATAAGCCTGCATGGCATCCTCTTTGGTCTTGGCGAAGGGGATTATGTAGTCAGGCTTGAAGGCACCGTTAAATTTCTCGTGGACGACTACATTGTTGCTGCAGAAGGGGCACTTCATGGAGCCCAGTGACTCAGTGGCCAGGATCTCGCCGCCGCAGGAGCCGCAGCTGTAAATATACATTGGAGTGCCATCATCGGCCGATTCCTGTCCCGTCACATGGTTTTCTGCAGTTTCTCCGGATGATTCGGAGTTATGATTGGCAACATAGTCCTTAACGTCAAATTCTGAGTCGCAGAAGGGACACTTGAGCTTCTGGGACCCCGGGTTAAATTCCATAGCCCCGCCACAGGCGGGGCATTCATATTCGTGTAGGGCCATATTATCCTCTGATTCTGATCATCAATTAGGCTTTGGTGATCCGCAGTTTGTACAGAAGTTACCTGTGTTGACATTGCCGCAGGAGCAGGTCCATCCGGCTGCCGGACGCTTGGATCCGCAGTTGGGGCAGAAGTTGCCTGTGTTGACGTTGCCACAGGAACAGGTCCATGGGTTGCCTGCTGACTGGGGCTGCATGGAAGGAGCTGCC
>CAMNOS010000137.1 GCA_946546925.1 uncultured Butyrivibrio sp. | reverse complement strand
TAAGTAGTACAAGATTTTTATTATTTCTCTTGTCTACCTAGAAGGGAGCATATCATGAATCATAAAGCGACAGCCACATTATTTACTTTAGAGGCAAGGAGAACTATCCTGGCATTTTAATTAATTTAACAATAAATTAGGTTTGATTTATACTTAAAAGGGTGCGTTTTGCGCTCTGCAAACAACTATATTTTGGAGGTAGAGGGGATGAAAGGAATGTGTAAAAGTGTCATGGCAGGGATGCTTGCCATTGCACTGACTGTCGCGACGATGTTGCCGTCGCAGACTGTCTATGCAACGGAGTTTACTGATGACAGTATTGAAGAAGTAAGCACGGAGCAGATATCAGAAGAACTTATTTCTGAAGAAGAGGCAGACGGATTCATCGATGATGCGTCGGATCTTGAACTACCTGATGATCCTGCAGAGGGAGAGAATGTCAGAAAGGCCACATCAGAAGGCGCTCTTGAAGAGATTACTGAATCCGCAAGACTGACTGTAGCATACCAGGCTGAAGAGGACGATGTTACAGGACTTCCTGTGGACGAAAATTACTACCGTCGGGGGGATTGTTTTACTGTTTCTGAGACTGTTCCCAAACGGAGCGGATATCGTTTCATGGGATGGAGCCCGATAGCTGACGGAGCTGTTGTATATACGGGAGGATACAGCTTTACAATTGAAGAAGATCTTATACTGACAGCAATCTGGGAAACCGGTGAAGAGGCAGATAGCTCTTTTGCTGCTGAAAACGGAGAGGTAAATAACGAAGAAAACCTCCTGGGAATATCGGGAAAAGAGCAGCAGGTCATAAATGCTGTTGATAACTATGTGAATTCCCTGCCAAATGGACAGCTTCCTATACATTACTACAATGCAGCAGGAAACATAGTATCTTCAACATGCTGTGCTTTTGCTGATTATGTATGGGAAGGCGTCTATGGTCATAGCCGCCGTCAGAAGTCAAATATGTGTACTATCATTGATGCTGAGGGCAAAAGAGACGGCGCAGGAATAGTACAATTTCTGGACGAAAACAGTGCGAAGGCAGGTGACATACTCTTTTGCCATGACCCGGTAAATCCTGTGAACGGCAAATATGACATAACTCATTATATGATCATTCTGCAGTATGACTCTGATACCATCACATTTACTGACGGTCACGGTGTAAACGGACATAATGAGGTATGGTGCAATCATGCAACAGTAAGATGGGATGACAGTACAAAGAACCATTATAAATACTTTAATGGAAACTGCTTTGTGCGGTTGTATCATGTCAATGATGATGAAACAATAGCAGGTGATACCTCAGGCCCGTCAGCACCTGATCCGATACCTGAGCCTGAACCCGGGGCTGCAGTTTATACCGGAAAGTGCGGAGATAACCTCACCTGGACAATGAAATCAACAGACAGTGAGCCCAACAAATTTAAACTCACCATCTCCGGTACAGGACCCATGTACGATTACGTTTATTACAAGGATGATGAGTACGGCGTACCGTGGATTGCCAAAATAAAGAGCCTTAGTGGATATAACAGCTTTAAATCTCTTACTATCTCAGAAGGAGTCACAAGGATCGGAAACAGTGCATTCGAGAATTTTGAGCTTCGCAATGAGAAGCTTGTGCTTCCGGACAGCCTCAAAGAGATTGGAGATGAGGCTTTCAGAGGTGCCGGATTTTCCGGTGCTTTGAATCTTCCTGAAAGTGTTGTGTCTATTGGAAAAGCTGCATTTTATGATACTGATTTTACAGGAGAGATTGATCTTTCTAATGTAAAAAAAATTTCGGAAAGTGCATTTGCGGAAAGCAATTTTTCTGGCGTCATACTGGGGAGCGGACTGAGTGAAATACCCACGAGATGTTTTGGTAATTGCAAAAAGCTTGGCGGAACAATTATTATTCCTGAAGGTGTGACAAAGATTGGTAAAGAGGCTTTTTCCTTATCTTCCAGCTCTGTCCATACCACGGATTTAAAAATCACGATTCCGTCAACTTTGACAGAGATCTGCGATTATGCTTTTTCGGATAACAGGAATCTTACTGAAATAACACCTATGTTTCCCGACACTATCCATAAGATCGGTTATGGAGCTTTTGAAGATTGTACAAATCTCGCAGGCCAGCTGAGAATTCCCGGGGGAATGATCGCAAGCAGATTTTCGTTTCATAATTGCATAAGTCTGACCGGAGAATTGTCTATCCCAAGTGACTTTTGGGATGGCACATACCTTAATGCATCCGATTCACATGGAAGAGAAGTAAAAAGACCTTTCAGATGTGTTCCGGATTACTGCTTTGCGGGATGCAGTGGGCTAACGGGAGTGAGCTTTGAGTATGGGCTCGACAGAATAGGAGAGTGCGCATTCTATGGATGTACAGGCCTTAGCGGAGAACTCAAACTGACCAGCGGGGATATCATGCAGCAGGCATTTATGAATTGCACATCCCTGACTAAACTTACATTTATGCACCGCATACCGGATAACAGGCTCGACAGTACAAGAGACTTGGACTTATGGGATGGGGCTTTTGAAGGGTGCACCGGACTTACCGGGACGCTGACTCTGTATGAGGACGATATATCTTTTGCCCATGGTGATTCCGGTGCAAGACGAGTATTCTATGGCACTAATTATGACAGCATTCATTTTGAAGGACATTGGACGGATTATTACTTTGAGAGCTCAATGCAGGGTAAGGATGCCAGAGGATCATACGAAACGACTTTAGATGAGGACGGAAACTGGGACTGGCAGAAATACGAAGATTATCCGATAGCAACATTTCCGGCCAACGCGGTGATCTATGTAGATGATGGTTCATTTATCAACTGGGGAAATGAGATAGGCTTAAATAATCTAAGACAGGCACTTGAAAATTTTGGATATGAATATAAATTCTATTCGGAAGCAGGTATAGAGCACTGTCCTATATACATTTCCGAAGCAGTTGCGAATGAATCAAGTGTCGTTGAATTAGGCAAAAATGTTGGGATGACAATCTATAAGCCGTCCTATGTTGAGCCGGGTGAATTGGATAGAATAACAATAACTGTTGATCATCCTGATATCGCAACAATAGAGCCCAATGAAAAGCAACCTTTAAATTACCAAATAGTTTCTAAAAGTGTCGGAACTACCGGCTACACCATTTCTATAAACACAATGAAGAATGGCATTCAGGTAGCCAGTGGCACTATCATTGTAGTAAAGAACAGTGATGAAAAGAATAAGTTCGTCACGGGAGTAGAGCTTGACACGTACAATAAGGACATCACTGTAGGGGATTCCTTTACAATCAAGGCTACTGTTAAGCCAAGTACGGCAGCCAACAAGAATGTTATCTGGGAGAGCAGCGATACGAGCGTAGTTACTGTTACCTCTTCAGGTGTTGTCAAGGGTGTTGGAAAGGGTGAAGCCAAGATCACCGCAATCACAGAAGAAGGTGGCTACAGACAATCATGCAAGGTTGAAGTCACTTCAAACGGTTACATGATACATCTCAACGGAAATGGTGCAGACAACGCCGTAAATAACATAGACACAGATACCATGGATCCTCTGTACTGCAGCTTTGGTACGAAATACACCCTGCCTAAGAATGTGTATACAAGGGCCGGATTTGTGTTTGACGGATGGTACTCATCTGCTCCCGAAGAAGATGAAGGCTTCGGAATACGTCTGGCTGATAAGGCTTCATTTACTGATCTCATCGTAAAGGGTGAAGATTATGATCCGGATGCTGATTACAGCATGACTCTGTACGCTCAGTGGCGCCCGGAAAAGACTTATACTATTGCTTATGACGCTAATGCGAAAAAAGCCTTCGGAGCTTCTGTACTTGGACTTATGGGCGAGACGACAGGACTTGCTTATGACGACCCTGTATATATCTTATCATGCAACTTCAGGGCAGAGGGCTGTTCTTTTAATGGATGGAATACCAGAGCGGACGGCTCCGGAAAAGAGATAACTCCGGAGCAGATAAGGAGTGGCCAGGCACTTTCTCTTGCAAATGATCTGGGAGTCGCCCAGCTTACCAAGGCGGGAATCAGCAAAACTACGCTTTATGCCCAGTGGAAACCAGGTGAGTATAAGGTAACATTCGATCTCAATGATGATGATACTGATACTGCAAGATTTAAAAGTAAGACTTTTGGATCAGGCGAACTTGGCAAAGCTGCAGGAATTGATGAGAATGAGGCTCTATATACATTTGGAACAGCAGTTACTAAGCTTCCGACAGCTTCAAGGGAAGGATATACGTTTGGCGGCTGGACAATTTTGCCAAACAGCAAGACTGTTCTTAAATCTATTTCAAAGACTTCGTCAGGCAACATGACAGTTTACGCAAAGTGGACACCCTGGACCTATACCATTAACTATGATGCCAACAAGGCTCAGGGCGGAGCTAAAATGACCGTAAGCGGCAAGACGGCCAAGACCACAGCCTGCTACGGAGAGACGCTAAAGCTAAGCACAAATAAGTTTGTGAATAAGGGATTTTGTCTGGCAGGATGGTCTGCCACTAAGGATGCCACAGTGCCTGACGCTGGATTGTCTGCTGTAGATCTTGGTGAAGACAATACAGCTGCTTGGGAGACCGTTCTTTCAAATGAAGGGCTAAAACCTCACAAGAACAAGGATTCAGCTACGCTTTATGCGGTATGGCAGCTGTCGGATTACTCACTTGCCTATGAACTAAGTGGTGGAGACAGAAATGAAAGTGATGATAATGTATATGCAGAGAAATATACCTACGGCACAGGACTGGTCACATCGCTTCCTACACCTGTTCGTGAAAGCTATAAGTTTGTGGGATGGTTCAGTGACCCGGATTTCAAGAAAGCGGTCAAAAAGATTGATGCCAAGACCTTTGGAGACATGACTTTGTATGCAAAGTGGAGCACTGTCTACAAGGTTGTCCTTCATGACGTTCCGGAGGCAGAAGCAGGTTCCAGGAGTTTTACGGGATATACCTTCAATAAAGCAAAGGCATTGCCTGCAAATCCGTACAAACGCACGGATAAAGCCTTTGTTGGCTGGGCAGCTACTCGGGAAAAGGCACTTTCAGGTGAAGTGATCTATGTAAATAAGGAGAAGATTACAGCTCCCGATCTTTCAAAAGAAGACGATGTAATGGTGCTTAATCTGTACGGAGTCTGGAGATCGGACTTTGCCATTGAGGCTGATCTCGGAGGCGGAAGCTATGTTGCAGGCGAAAAGAATTATATTCCTGCCTCCTACACTTACCGGATGGTTGCAGCAAAAGCCATAACGCTGCCGACCAAAATGATAAGAGACGGATATAAATTTGGAGGATGGTTCGACAGAAGTACCAATAAAAAGGTAGCAAAGATTACCAAGACCACATGTCAGGATTATGATATCTATGCGAAGTGGACAGCCCTCACTTACAAGATTGCTTTTAATGCCAACCCGCCGAAGGGGTGTAAGGCTATCGGTAAGATGAGCACACAGAAGATGACTTATGGCATGGAAGAAGATAATCCGCTTTACAAAAATAAGTTCAATGTGAACGGATATATCTTCGCAGGCTGGTCATTAAATGCTGACGGTTTGGGAGACAGATTCGAAGATGAAGATGAGTTTAACTTCGGAGAAGGTGGCTATAAGAAGAAAGTTACCCTGTATGCAGTATGGGCAAAAGAGCAGTAACGATTAAGAAAAGACATGCAGTTATAAAAACACGCAAAATAAGAGGGGGCTGTCGCACAGCCCCGGGATGTTTGGGAGGTGGCTGCAGGATATGAGAACCTGCAGCCATAAAGTGTTATGAATTTTTTCTTATGAGGGGGTCAGGTGTTTTACCTGATATGGTCATATTACAGGGTCAACTTAAAAAGTACCTAAAAAGAAACAGTAAAAATTTATACCACGGGTATAATAGACAGCTAAGGATTTCAGTGCTACTATTCGATATAGAAAGAGATAAGCGGAGCAAAAACAGTGCTTCGGGAAAGGAAAAGACATGACAACAATGAATCGCAATTATTGCCTGCATAGTGAAAGATATGAATCATCACTCCAGAAATATTCGGAGTGGGGATTGCATTTCATGCTTTCATTTAAGGATAGGCAAGTGCGAGAAGATGTTGTTGATACGCGAAACCGGTGGGAATGATACCAGGCTTTTGCAGATAAATAAACATGTTTTGGCGACCGCTTACCTTAAATGAAAAAGGTAGGCGGTATTTTTTTAGTGCAACATGCGGAAAGGAGCAAAAATGGTAACTATTCCAGCCATTGATATGGTGGCAACCGGAAAGAATATAACAAAGATGCGTAAGGATGCAGGTCTGACCGTTAGGGATCTGCAGGAGATGTTTGGGTTTACTACACCTCAGGCGATTTACAAGTGGCAGCATGGCACGGCGATGCCAACAATAGATAATCTGGTGGTTCTGGCAATTGTATTCGGAGTTCACATAGATGAGATTATCGTCATTGATAACGGCATTCAGGCACAGGTAGGTGCTTGAAAGGATAAATTGGATAAAGGAGCTGTGAGTAAACACAGCTCCGGATAAGGTTCCCTCGTCTAAATGGCAAGGACACAGCCCTTTCAAGGCTGAAATGCTCGGTTCAACTCCGGCGGGGATCATCAGCCTTCTTAGTCTAATTGGATGCGTGACCTCCAGTGGAGGTCAAGCTACGCATTCTGAGGAAGCGTAGCGACGAAGGACGCCAGCCTCTCAAGCTGGAGATGTCGGGTTCAAGGCCCGCAGGAGGTACTGTGGCTATAGTACAACGGCTAGTACGGCGGGTTGTGGCCCCGCACATGAGGGTTCGATTCCCTCTGGTCACCCCAAGGGTAAGTAGCGAATCGGCAAACGCGGCGGACTGTAAATCCGCTCTCTTCGGAGGTAATGGGCTCGACACCCATCTTGCCCACTAAATTATTTGATAATAGGAGAAAAAGACATGACACGATTACTACGACTCCGACTGAGGAGCTTACAACTTAAATATTTGTGACCGTGGTGGAATTGGTATACACGCAGAGCTTAAGTCTCTGTTCCTGATGCTGGTTGCGAGTTTCCCACAAGGGGACTAGGCGCATGGCGCTGTCGCAGTCTCGCCGGTCACATATGCGCCCTTGGTGAAATGGTAGACACGGCAGACTTAGAATCTGTTGCGAAAGCGTAAGAGTTCGAGTCTCTTAGG
>CAMNOS010000136.1 GCA_946546925.1 uncultured Butyrivibrio sp. | reverse complement strand
CCCTTGCCCTCTGTGCCTATACCGGGGCCGATGACAGCCTGGGTAGACCACTCCATCGCTCTTTGCAGTTTATCTCCCACCGGTTCAAAGTCCTCGTATGTGTCAAGGATAGCTTCAGGCAAAAGAGCTTTTATCACCTCTGCATTCTCTGCTGCGGTAAAGACTCTCACCATACCTGCACCGGTCTTAAGGCAGGCAGACGAAGCAAGAACTGCCGCTCCGCTCATTCCTCTCGAGCCTGCAACTATAAGGACTTTGCCGTTGGCAGACTTGTTGGAATCCCTCTTCCTCTCGGGAAGAAGTGCTGCTGCGTCGCCGTCATAATAGATGACCTCAGGCTCCTTCCCAAGAAAGCTCTCAGAAGTGATCCCCGCATCTGCTGTTATCAGTTCCCCGGTATACTCGCAGCCGGGATAAAGTATCTGGCCAAGCTTGACATGATTGAAAGTGACTGTCGCATCAGCCCTTACGGCTGCACCGCAGACTTCTCCGGTATCAGCGTTTATCCCTGATGGCATGTCGACGGATACCACAAAAAGGTCCCTGTCTCTCTCCTTTTTGAGTCTGTTTATGTAGTCCACAGCCTCAAGGCATATTCCGGAAAGAGGGCGTGTTAAGCCAATTCCAAACATTGCATCTACAATGATATCAAAACCGTTTCCTCTTTTGTTGTCTCTTATATTGGAAAAAGTGTCAACCTGAATGCCGTACTTTTTGGCTGTTTCCAGCTGTTTTACAGTCAGGTCTGAGGTCCTTGTGAGATCACCCGTAAGGACAAGGCTCACCCTGTATCCCCTCTGCTTAAGAAGACGGGCAGTACATATACCGTCCCCTCCGTTGTTGCCGCTTCCGGCAAGTACCAAAGCAGCATATACTCTTGCGACATTTCTTTTGCTCTTCCAGTCATCGATGGCCTGCGCCACCATAAGTGATGCCCGCTCCATCAGTACCATGCTGTCAATCCCAAAATACTCGCTGGTATTCTTGTCACACTGTTTCATTTCCTGAGCCGACACTGCATATTTCATACACGCCTCCAAATGATGTCAAAAACTGGTTTTCATAAAATTCAAGGCTGCCCAAAAGGCAGCCTGTAACATTCATTCTACGTATTCATCCTCAGATCCCTCAAGGGGTCGCCTTATGGGATGTCTTCTGTTGGGATCATATCTCATATCAAACAGATCTATGACCTCGGGTCCGAAAATCTGATGCATGTAGGAATAAAGATTGTAGTTCTCCATCTCCGCTTCCTGCAGGCGAATGACATTCTTTTTTAGTTCGACTCTGACCTGTGATATCCACTGATCAAGGCCGTTTATGTACTCGGTGTTCTCGTGAAGAGTCTCATAGCAAACCTTCATGGTCTCTATCATGAGTTTGTAGTCTACGTCATATATTTTCTTCGAAAGATCAAGAAGCTCATCCTGATGTGAGTCAAGTCTCTCATTACAGTCACCGATAAGCCTTGTTCTCTCGGAAATCTCTTTTTCAATTGCTGCAGAACCGCCCGACTTGTTGGCCTTGTCCCTTAGAGGCACTATCTCACTAAGAAGCGTCTTCTTGAGTTTCTTGATCTTCTTGGTCTCTGTGCGTATCCTGCCGTCTCTTTCAACAAGAGCATTCAGCTCATCAGCAAGAGCCTCTATCTCGGGAGTCATCTCTGTCTGTGTAAAGAGCTTATGCCACTTGTCATCCAGCGTCAGGATTGGAATGCTCTTGCCTTCCAACGCGGACATGTACACCTTATCATCTCTAGCCATTAGGGTAATCTCACTAAGAATTTAATGTTTTTTCGTACCTGTCTATATTATACGATAATTTCATCAAACTGTCAGATAAATGTACATTTTCAACCTGAATATTGTCAGGGACTTCAAGGTCCACATGAGCAAAGTTCCAGATTGCCTTGATTCCGCAGGCCGCAAGCTTGTGAGCCATGGGAACCGCCTGATCCTTGGGGATGGTGAGAACAGCTATCTCGATTTTGTTGTTCCTCACAAAATCCTCAACCTCATCGATCGGTCTTACCTCAACGTCCCTTATCATGGTTCCATAGAGCTCAGGATTGCAGTCGAAAGCGCCCTTGAAAACAAAACCTCTCCTGGTGAAATTGGTATATCCCGCAATAGCCTTGCCAAGATGCCCCGCGCCGATGATCACAAGAGAATGCTGCCTGTCAAGGCCAAGGATCTTGCCTATCTCATCGTAGAGGTATCCCACATTATATCCGTAGCCCTGCTGTCCAAAACCGCCAAAATTGTTGAAATCCTGTCTTATCTGTGAAGCAGTGACCTTCATGATATCTGAGAGTTCCTGAGATGATATTCTCTCAACTCCCTTATCTCTAAGCTCGCCAAGATATCTGAAATACCTGGGGAGTCTGCTGATGACCGCCTGAGAAATTTCTTTATCTGCCATAGTCTTCTCCATATACTTTTTTAGAGTAAATCTAAGCAATATTATATCCATCCGTTAAATAAATGTCAATTACGGCAAGCCGCAAAAAAATCCCTCAACCATGGGCTTTTCACGGTTGGGGGAGCGCTTATTTTACTGTGTATCAGGGCTTGAAATAACTTATTGCATCCTGCATCTGAGTAGCCAGTTCCTGGAGCTGATTTGCAGACTCCGTAATGATCGAAAATGTTGCATTCAGTTCCTGCATGGAGGCGTTGGTCTCCTCTGTAGATGCGGCGTTCTCCTGGGATATAGCGGAAAGATCCGAAATGATCTCCACCAGCTTGTCTTTAGCGGAACCGAGCTGTCCAATATGTGCTGCAATGCTGTCGGTACTTGCAGCCACATTCTCCACATTGTCAGCCATGCTCTGCATGTTAGACTTGGTATCATCAAGCTGATCAGACTGCACATCGAAATTGGAGTTGAGCTTCTGCATAACCTCTACGGAAGCCTCGGAATCCTGTACCAGTTTCTCAACAATCTTCTTGATCTCATCAGCGGAATTACTGCTCTGTACAGCGAGCTGTCCGATCTCTGTTGCAACAACCGCAAATCCTTTTCCTGCATCTCCGGCCCTTGCTGCCTCAATGCTGGCATTGAGGGAAAGAAGATTGGTCTGGGATGCGATCTCTGTGATAGCCTGGGAGAACTTGGATATCTCTTTTGCAGACTCGTTGGTAGAATCAATGGTCTGTCCGATCTCGCGAACTGATTCTTGAACCTCCCTGCTCTGGGTTATCAGCTTGTTGAGAGCTTCCATCGCAGCTTCGCAGGAAGTCTTCATTTCACCCGCATAAGCATTGAGTTCTTCAACGTTCTCGGATACTTGATCGATATCTCTTCCGATATCCTGGGTATTTCCTGCAGCGCTCTCAACACTCTCAGCCTGGTTGACCGCTCCCTTGCTGATATCATCTATAGCCTGGCTCACCTGATTGGATGCTGTGGAAGCCTGGGTTGCAGAATCAGAAAGCTCTGCTCCCGATTTCTTAAGTTCACTGGACATATCCATTGTGGTCCTTATTACTTCACCGAGCTTGTCACTCAGCTTCTGTGCGCCATCTGCCAGAAGTCCGATCTCATCGTTTCTCTCAACGGATTTCTGATCAATATTGAGTTTGAGATTACCCTGTGAAAGATTGCCAAGCTCATCAGCAATAGCTCTCATCTTAACGGATGTCTTGTTTGTGACGATGATACCCACAATCGAAAGAACTACTGCAAGTGCAAGTGAAAGCACAACCATGGAAACAACTATGCTTCGGATCCTTGCTTCAACATCTTCCACACCTCTTCCGGCAAATACCATGCCGGCAGGTGCTCCGTTTGACTGAAGCATTGGTGCGTAATATGCAAAATATCTGGTGTCTGTGCCGGCTACAGCAGCCTTGGTAGCGTAGAATTCCTGCTTGCCGTTAATAACCTTCGAAACCCTTTCTGAATCGGCCTTGTATCCCACAAGCTTTTTTCCGCCGCCTGTCATAGTTGTTATAACGCGCTCATCCATATAAAAGAGTGCATACTCTATGCCGGTCTTGGCGTGGAGATCGTCCATGAGCTCTTCATACTCTGTCATGACATTTTCCCCGCCCTTATAGAGCTGACCGTCAATGTATTCCCAGTCTCCGTCCCATACGGCATTTAACTCGCTCTGAAGATGCTCTGCGCTGATCTTCAGCTCTTCTTCGACCATCTCATCATATACATTGTTGATGTTTACAGAACTGATGACAGTGAGCACTATCGAAATTCCGAGAATTGCTGCTATAGCTGCAATGATCAGTTTCTGCACCAGTTTTCCGTTCTTTTCCTTAGGTTCCATTTAAGCCCTCCTTGGTGTACCTTATCATAATAATCGTAATGCTGTTCATTAATGCACTACTATTTATTATACCCACATCTTCAGGAAAATTATCGGAATCGTTTATTAAATTTTGATAAATACAGCACGCCAAACCATAAAGCAATGATCTGGCAGCTAACTTTACTTTTTTATATTTATTTTTTACATGCCGGTTGGTACAATATAATGTCAGGGGTAAAAGACCTGTCAGATTATACTGCTTATGAACTGTAAAAACATAATAATAACGAGGTAGAACAATGTCATATAAAGATTACATGGTAAGAGCAACCGCAGGTAATGCCCAGATAAGAGCTTTTGCTGCGACAACAAAAGAACTCGCAGACTACGCAAGGAAGGTTCATAATCTGTCTCCCATTGCGGCAGCTGCGCTGGGAAGGCTCATGACCGGAACCGCCATGATGGGGACAATGATGGATAACGATGATGACCTGATCACAGTCAAGATGGACGGCGACGGTCCTATGAAAGGGCTCCTCGCAACAGCAGACAACAAGGGCAACGTCAAGGGATATGTGAGCAATCCCCTCGTCATTCTTCCTCCCAATGAGCAAGGGCACCTGAATGTGGGCGGTGCCATTGGAGAAGGGAGCCTTACCGTGATAAGGGACATGGGACTTAAAGAGCCCTACATCGGTCAGGTTCCCCTCTATTCAGGAGAAGTTGCGGAAGACTTAACCTACTACTTTACCAAGTCCGAGCAGACCCCTTCTTCTGTCGGACTCGGCGTCCTTGTTGAGAGAGAGAATCTGTCAGTTATCGCTGCAGGCGGTTTCATAGTTCAGCTCATGCCCTTTGCCGATGAGGAGACGATCACACATCTCGAGGAGAATCTCAAAAAGTTCACCTCAGTGACTGACATTTTAAAGTCGGGCAAGACTCCCGAAGAACTCCTGTCCATCGTCCTCGAAGGTTTTGATATGGAGATTACCGACAGGGTAGATCTTAACTTCTACTGCAACTGCGACAGAGACAGAGTTGAGAGAGCCCTTATCCTTGTAGGCGAGAAGGAGCTCCAGAGCATGATAGGCGACGGAAAAGAGATAGAGCTCAAGTGCCAGTTCTGCAACAAGGCATACACCTTCAGCATTGATGAGCTCAGGGAATTGAAAGAGCGCGCCAAAGCGGCTAAGCTTCAGCCTCGCAGTGATGCTAAATAAACTGCTCAAAAAGGTATACAGGTTATGAATGTATTTTTGATGACTATAATAGAAAACATAGGAATAATCGCTTTTGCGATCTCCGGCGCGGTAGTTGCTGCCAAAAAGGACATGGATATCTTCGGTATCAATCTCCTTGCACTGGTCACGGCAACAGGCGGCGGTCTTATAAGAGATATCATCATCGACAATATCCCTCCCGCAATGTTTGTAAACCCTGCTTACACCATCATCTCACTACTTACGGCCAACATTGCATTTCTTATCATGTATCTCAAAAAGCCGATGCCAAAGGCAATGACTCCTTTATACGACACACTGATATTCTGGCTTGACACCCTGGGTCTTGCAGCTTTTACGGTAGACGGTGCATTCATGGGAATCCACTCCCCTTACGGTGATAATCTCTTTCTGGTTGCTTTCGTGGGAATCGTCACCGGAATCGGCGGCGGGATTGTCAGGGATGTCTTTGCTGACAACATCCCCGCTGTACTTATAAAGCACGTCTATGCCATTGCCTGCATCGCAGGTGCGATTGTACTTGTTCTATTGTGGAAATACACCGGCAATGAGCTTTTAAGCTCCCTTGCCGGATTCTTTACGATTGTGATCCTGAGGTTCCTTGCCATGCACTTTAAGTGGAATCTACCAACCGTGCATCTGGGGGACTGATTACAGCTCGTTTATCTGACGAACTCTTTTCCCCAGACCTTTTCGCACAGTTCCAGACACTGCTTTCTTGAAAAAGTACTGTCCTGCGACCGTATTGCATTGCCCAGTGCCAGTTCGTCGGTGTAGCTGCTAAGGGGATAGACGCTCACTCCGTTATGTCCGTGCGTCACATGGCACACCAGCGGCGTAACTGAGTAATCACCGATCACAACTTCACCGGATGTTTTCTTCTCAAGCGTAACCTGTGCCATTGCGCCCACCATGCGATTCGTTATTCCTTTTCCCGTGCCTGAAGTCCAGTTGACAAAGTTCCCCAGGGAATAATATACAAGCATATCTCCACCGCCGCGGTTGTTGCCTCGTTCCGGCACATCATCTTCAAAAAACTCTATTGGTTCTATGACGTGAGGGTGCGTTCCGATCACCAGATCCGCGCCGCCGTCTCTGAAAAAATTCACCCATTTCTGCTGGCTTTTGTCCGTTCCCAGATTGTACTCTGTTCCCCAGTGGGGGCATACGATGGTAAAATCAGCATTGGCCTCTGCATACTCGAGATCTCTTTTCACCCTGTCAGCTTCAAGCATGTCGACAGCATATGGCATATCCTTCGGAGGTGCTATGCCATTGGTGCCATAGGTATAATTCAGGATTGCGATCCGGATGCCTTTCCTTGTGATGATGTCTACCGCTTTTTCCTGTTCTTTACTTGCATTTATTCCAATAACCGCCATCTCAGGGTGATGGGTACTCCAGTAATCCAGCGTATTACATATTCCCCTCTTTCCCTTATCCAATGCGTGATTGGTTGCATGGCACACTACATCAAATCCGGCATTTGCAAGGGAATCACCTATCTCTTCCGGTGCATTAAAGGCCGGGTACCCGGAGATGCCAAGCTCCTTCCCTCCAATTATGACCTCCTGGTTTACTATTGCCAGGTCAGCCATTCTTATATCCTGAGAAGTTCTCGCAAAAATGGCATCAAAACTGTAGGTTCCGTCGTCATTTTCAGAAGCCTCTTCCACCGGTGTATGCAGAAGTATGTCACCCACCATGAC
>CAMNOS010000135.1 GCA_946546925.1 uncultured Butyrivibrio sp. | reverse complement strand
TGAACGCAGGTATCTGCGTGCAGATCCTGGCTGACACGTTCGGGGTGACCCACGTCCTCAATACCGGTGTCGCAGGATCGCTGGATGCCAGGATCAATATCGGAGACATAGTCCTTTCTACCGATGCCTGCTACCACGACGTTGACGCAACCATATTCGGCTACAAGAAGGGAGAGATCCCTCAGCTTGGAACCCAGGCATTTATCGCAGATAAAGAGCTGATCGAGAAGGCGAAGACAGCTATCAAAAAGGCAGCTCCTGACCTGGGGATCTTCGAGGGAAGAGTCTGCAGCGGAGATCAGTTCATATCCTCGCAGGAAGTGAAGGATGCCATCAAGGAGAACTTCGGCGGAATGTGCTGCGAGATGGAAGGCGCGGGCATCGCCCAGGCGTGCTTCCTCAACAACATCCCCTTTGTCATCATCCGCGCCATCTCCGACAAGGCTGATGGCAGCGAGATCATGGACTACCCGGAGTTTGAGAAGAAGGCAGCTCACGACTGTGCCGTACTGGTCAAAGAGTTGATTGCTTCGCTGTGATTATATCCAGAAGTGACTTAACAGAATGCTTTAATAAAGATTTCCAGACAATAAAAGAGCTCCCGGATTATGATATGTACCTGCATAACGCGTACATATCATAATCCGGGAGCTTTTTTGCTGCAAAAATCAGTCATATTCAAATATACCCTGGATGGCATCAGATATGTTCAGTATGTCATCATAGTGTAATGAGTCGATTCTGTTACAGGCTCTTGCTGTGGGGTCTATAAGTTTGAGCTGCTCACATATTACAGCACCGGAAGTGTTCTTCTTGCCAACAACAATAATATGCAGCGGACCTTCTTCAACGTTTTCAAGCAGCGGACATACGTGAAATACACCTGTAGCACTGATAAACGCATTATTGCTGGTAATGACGAACTTATATTTATATCCGTTGATCTTGAGAATATCGCCTTGGGAAAAATCTGTCATAGCATCTCTCTCCCTTCAGGCTCACCCCAGTCAAAATCACATACAGAAATCTTGCCTGCATAGGCGGCAAGTCTTTCCTCAAAGCGCTTGTGCTGGAAGGCTTTTTTGAGCACTATAGCGTTGTTCTCTACTGAAACATCCAGCAGATCTGATTCCTTGAGATTCATTTGTTCTAATATGTCCTTGGGAATCCTTATACCCTGGCTGTTACCCCAGGCCCTAATGGCAATCTGATGCATACTTTGTCCTCCTATAATTAAATATATTATATTGTATATACATTTAATTATCAACAGAGAATAGTTTATAAAGATTATATGGTTTGAAGCAGATGTGATAAAATTAATTACAACGTAAACACACAGTGATATCGGGAGGAAACATGTATAAAAGGGCTTTAGCAATTGTATTAGCAGCGTCACTAATGATGATGACACCGATTAATGCGATGGCTGTTGCGCAGGATTTGCCGGCAGTGGAAATCGGTACTTTCGATGACGAAGATTTGATACAGGATGCAGATGGTGAAACTGTGCCTGAAGTGGATGATGATAAGGCTCAACCAGAAGATTTTGAGGACAATCAGCTGGAAGCAGAAGCGCAGGAACAGGAAGAGCAGGGAGAAGAGGCTGCAGAGGAAACTGCTGATGAGATGGCAGAAGATACTTCTGAGGAAGGAGTATTGCCTGATCCGGTTTCCGAAGAAGTTTATGCAGAAAAAGACCTGGTGACAGCCGGCGATGATATAGCCTCAGGCTCCTACGAATCTACGACCTGGAGAATTGACAAGGACGGAACTTTGTACGTCAGCGGCACAGGTGAGTTTGCACCGTCGCTGGATGTAAATGATGTGGAAGCAAGAATCAGAAACATTCCATGGATGGCTTATGGGACACAGATAATGTCTGCCCGTGTAGAACTTTCAGGAACAAAAGATTTCAGTTTTATGTTTTGGAATGCAATAGAAATGCGGACCGTGGATTTTTCAAAGTCGGATACGGGGTCTGCTACGGACATGAGTCATATGTTTTACCAATGTTGGAAGTTGGAATCTATTGATCTGTCAGAATTTAACACGCAGAATGTTGTGAATATGGACAGCATGTTTTACTCATGCAGATCTTTGACTGTGCTGGATATGTCCCCGTTGGACATGGGAAATGTGCAAAATATGCACGCAATGTTTCAATTATGCTATAACCTTACCAGTCTGGTTTTGACGGGAATAAACACCGAGAATGTCACCGACATGTCTTATACTTTTGCCAGTGACTGGTCGCTCGGTGGGCTGGATCTTAAGAGTCTTGATACCTCCAAGGTTGAGAATATGCAGGGTATGTTTTCCGAAGCAGCATTCAAAAATGCAGATTTTAACAGCCTTGATACATCGAATGTAACCAATATGGAGAACATGTTCCACTTTTTCGGCTGGGTAGAACGCTTTGACAATGAGACTCGTGTAGACTTCAAGCCTACATTTGAGACTTCAAAGGTCACTACTATGAGGGGCATGTTTTCCAGTGCCCGTGGTCTCAGATCTGTGGATCTTACAGGACTTGATACCCGGAATGTTACAGATATGTCAGACATGTTCGCTCACTGTGTTTCTTTGAATATAGTGGATATGTCAGGGCTTGATCTGTCCAAAGTTAAGTACATGGTCAGTATGTTCGACAACTCCGCAATCGAGAGCGTCTCAATGACCGGTTGTAATACAGTAAGCCTCGAGTCAACGGCGGCTATGTTTATTGGATGTAATAATCTGGAAAGCTTCAGCTTCAAAGATCTTAATACATCGTCAGTAACCGCAATGGATTCAATGTTTTCTTACTGCTCAAATCTTTCAAAACTTGATCTTGCCGGAATAGATACTTCTTCAGTAAAAAGCTTCGCCTGGATGTTTCGTGAATGCACCGAGCTTTCAGATATAGATGTTTCTATGTTTGATACCAAAGTTGCAAGTGCCTTTGGCGGCATGTTCGAAGGTTGCACCAGTTTAAAGACTATTGATCTTTCTGACTGGGATTTTCAATCAGGAGATGACGTGCACGTATATACACAATCCATGTTTTATGGGGATGAATCACTGAAAACAGTGTATCTTCCTAAAAACATAAAATATATAGATGCGAATATGTTTAACGAAGCCGACTCTGTCAGAGATATCTATTATCAAGGCTCAAGTGCTCAGTGGAAGAGCGTCGTTATTGCTGAAGGTAATGATATTCTGGATTCCGCCACCATCCATTATGACTACATCAAGAAAAATCCTTGCGGAGTATTTGCATATTGGGATTTTTCTGATGGAATTCTTACAATTTCCGGCAGCGGGGATATGTCTGACTTTGACTTCGATGAAAGTGAAGATGGTGAGATAACGATACCGTGGTGGAATAGATATCCTCAGATAGATACAGTAATCATTGAACAGAGCATATGGAGTATTGGTGCAAATTCTTTTAGCAACCATGAAAATCTTAAAGAAGTTTACATTCCGTTGAGCGTCAGGCAGATAAGGGAAAATGCTTTCCGGGGCACACAGGTAAAAGACGTATACTATGCCGGAACAGAGTCTGAGTGGAAGCTTATTTCAATATTTGATGGAAATGATTCGCTAAAAGGTGCGACGATACATTATGCCGCAAAGGACCTCAGAATCATAAAGATCAAAAGTCCGGCAGGGTGTGAGTACAAATACAATGATTCACTTCATGCCTACACTTTTTTCATTCCGAATGATCTGAAAGTGAGTTTGTTGAATATTGTGGTTTCTCCCGGAGCATCGTGGGAGATTTATAATGATCCGTCATGTACTACAAAGGCAGATTCTCATAACCTGACCTTTAATTCGCCATATGATAACTACTACTTTGTCAAAGTATGGAACGGGGCAGACTCTGTTGTCTATACATTTAACTTCAGACATGGCAGCGTTATCGCCATGGATAGCGAGCTGGTAAATAAAAAAATCTACTATCATGTTGATGACTACACCGACCCTGCAAAGTGTCGCAGTGATGTATATGATGCGAATGTAAGTACTCTGGGCGGGTCAATGAATCTCGGAGGATTCTATGAAAATGTTAAGTGGGGAGGGGATCTTTTCAGTGATATATCCAGAATCCCCAACAGAGATCTCGCACTGGTAGCAGGTGCATTGAGTGCTGCAGCAGAAGGCCGAAAGGGGATGAGAAGGTATGGCAGCCTTAATCCGCTTGAAACAGCAGATGGAAATGATGGAGAATATATCCTCCAGGCATATAAGGATCTGGGATTCAGGGAGGAGAATATTTATCTTTTCAGTTATCCCGGATCAGCCAAGAACCTCGGAAAGGTGGATAATGATTTCAACGATGATCAGAAGGCTTTTTCAATAGCTTATTCTCCAATACGCGCTAATGAACAGGAGTATCAACTTCTGGTCGTAACGGCCAGAGGCTCAATTACCAATCAGGAATTCATGTCTGATGCATTTACCGGCAGCAGATGGGACGGCAAATATAAGAAGAATGTATTTGACTTAGTATCTATGTTTGAGTACGAAATCAGAAAGGGGTTTGATTATGTACTGAAACAGCACCCTGAAATAATGAAGGATAAGACAAAAGTTAAAATCCTGATCAATGGGCATAGCCTTGGTGGCGCGGCTGCGAATCTATTTGCGGTGTATTGCGACGACTTCACAGGTGTATCCAAAAACAACATATATGTGTATA
Source organism: uncultured Butyrivibrio sp. (assembly GCA_946546925.1). Taxonomy (GTDB): domain Bacteria; phylum Bacillota; class Clostridia; order Lachnospirales; family Lachnospiraceae; genus Butyrivibrio. The sequence goes on along the minus strand of CAMNOS010000135.1, from coordinate 2,534 downwards.
CCTTTGGTGGTATAAATACGTTTGCTGCAGAAACGAGTGATACACCACTCCATGTCGGATATGAGAATATTCATAACATTTATAACTTCAATGATACATTTGGACCAAGGTGGAAAGGGAATAGGCTTCCCAGCGGTGTCGGGACCATGAAAGGCAGATTTGGTCATCTTGATGGTTTCAGCCACAATTTCCTGGACGATAACTATGCTATTACTTCTAAAGAAGCCTATAATCACGTTATGGCAGGCTACTTATACGCTGTTCGAAAAGATCTGGTCAACTATGAGAAGCGTACCGGACGCTGGTGTGTCACAGCATGTCCTGTGGATGTTGAAGTCTACAAAGACGAAGCTTTGGTTGGCAGGATAACCGACAACGTGGTTGATGAGTCGGTAACTACCATCCCCATGTATGTTATCGAGGACGTAAAGCACTATCTCCTGCCTGAGGGCGGAGACTATGAGGTAAAGATAACGGCCACTGACGAGGGAGTGATGTCCTGCAATTTCGAGGATATGGGTGGTGAGGACCCTCAGTTCAAGGTCTACAGTAATATAGAACTGGTTCCCGACAAGGTCATTGAAACTGTTATTTCAGATGACACCGAGCTTTCCGAGGCATCACTGTTTGTTCTCGATGAGAAGGGCGAGCCTGTAAAAGAGATCCTTGAGAACGGACAGGAAATTGCCTACAGCAAGTACGGCGAAGTCCTTACCGAAGACGTCCCTGAGAGCGGCATCATCCCTGACGGCATCTGGCTCGGAGGCGTTAAGACTCTCACCTACGATGGCACTAAGCAGACCCAGAACTTCAGGGTTTACGATGGAACAGACCTTCTGGTTCCAAAGACCGATTACACTGTGTCCTACAAGAATAACCAGAACGCCTATGTAATAGAAGCGCTGGATAAACTCACTTCAAAAGAACTCAAAACAGTGCCGCAGGTGATCCTGGCAATGAAGGGAAACTACAGTGGCAAGCAGACCTTCTACTTCTCCATTGATAAGCGTTCCATTGAAGATACACAGGCGTTTAGAACTTACCTCAAAAAATCCGGCAAGACCTACAAGCCGGCCATTGCCTGGAACGGAAAAGAGCTAAAGCTGAACAAAGACTATACGCTTGATACCACAGATACTGTGGCGACATTTACAGGATTCGGAAACTTTACCGGTACGAGAACTCTTGAAATTGCCGCTTCCACAGAGGCAGCACCAAAGCAGATTGCAATGAGCAAGGTCAAGGTTACTGCAATTCCTGCTCAGTTCTATACCGGATCCACTTATGATATTGACAGCCTTAAGGCCGCAGACGGAAGCGCTCCCTTCGACTTCTTCCTTACTTATAACAATGCGAGATTGACCGAGGGAGTGGACTATAGGATAACCAGACTCCTGAATGCAAGGGAAGTTGGCAAAGCCACAGTGATCCTTGAAGGTCTGAATGCCAGCGGAGATCCCGGGGCCTTGGAATGCAGCTTTGTAGGTGAGAGAAGGATCACGTTCAACATAAAAGCCTACCCCATGACCGGAGATAAGGTCAGTGTCACTTCGTCAGACGGAAGAGAGGAGCTTACCGCTCAGTATCAGAAGGGCGGAGCCAAGCCGGCAGTAAGAGTCATGTTTGGCGCCACAGTTCTGAAGGAGGGCAGGGACTACACCCTTAAGTACTCCGGAAATACCAAATACCCTGCCACAAAAGCGACCGTCACCATAACAGGCAAAGGGAACTTCGCTTCCAAGGCATCCAAGGGATTTTCTGTAGCGCCAAGGGCCTTTACAGCGGAAAACGGCATAAAGGTGATAGCTACAGATAAGGCATATTCCAAAAAGGCCAACCAGTATGCCACTACAGTAAAGGTCTTCGACTATGACGGTAAGCTGTTAAAAGCAGGAACCGACTATGATAAGAAGATTGTCTATCTCAAGGATGGCGCAATACTTGACAAGAAATCACATCCTGAAGCCGGAGACGTGATAACAGTCAGCGTTACAGGAAAAGGCGGTTACAGCTCGGATTCTATTGAGACAACTTATCGAATCCTGGAGGCAGGAGCCACCAATGATCTGTCCAAGGCAACAATTAAGATAAAAAATCAGGACTATAACAAAGGAAAACCTGTGTTTATTACCTCCCAGGAGCAGCTTGGTCAGGCGACTATTGGGAAGCAGAAGACAGCTCTTTTCCTAAGTACCGATGGTGGCGCTACAGGCGATTTCATGGTGGTTCCGGGAAGCTACGTGAATAACAGAAACAAGGGCACTGCCCAGGTAACCTTTATGGGCATTAACGGCACCAGCGGAACGAAAACAGTCAAATATAAAATCGGTGCAAGGTCAATCCTGGATATCTGGTTCGGCTGGTTTTAATTCTGTTCTTGATATGGGCGGATTCATTTGTTAAACTTGGATTGGCTATAATCTAGACAAAACGGAGGATTTTGCAAATGATTAATTGGAACAATCTCGATACACTCAAATCTTTCCAGGCACTCTTTGGCATTTTTAATGTGGATGTCGCTGAGGCAATGGCCG
>CAMNOS010000134.1 GCA_946546925.1 uncultured Butyrivibrio sp. | reverse complement strand
ACTCCGTCCCCGGCGGTCAAAAAATGTCCCCTCAACTCCGTCCCCCCAAGGGTCATTCCTGGTCGTCAAACCACTTATCGATCACCTGTGTCAGTGTCACAGTCATGTCCTTTATCTCCATTCCATCCTGAGCAAAATAGAGCTTGAGATAGAAGGTAGTAAAGCTTGGACTTAAATCTATGTCGATGGTCTGCCACTCTTTCTCATCGCCCTTAAGGGTAATCATCTTTATCATATCCCTGTCTTTGAAGATGGTGAGCGGTATCTGGGCAAGGGCGCTCTTAGCAGCTGACCTACAAGTCAGTGACAGCCTGTAGTAGCCCCACTTGGAGAAGGCTACTGAGATAAGGTTCGTGGTGTTCCTTGCAGTGCCGATGGCGCTCACATCCACGGTGCCGACTCCCGACTCATCAACGCGGCAGTCGATCATCCTTCCAAAGAGCTCCTCTTCATCGTCGCCCTCTTCCTCAAGTCTTATATCCATCTCGTTGCCTTCGCCCACAAGACGGGCAAATACGGGCTTACCCAGGATGAACCTGCATATGTTGGCAGCGCATCTCTGGTACTCGCCTCTGGTGGTCGTTCCGTCCTTCATGGCTTCCTCAGAGTTGTCATTGTTGGAGTTGGTCTCAGCGTCCTTGCATACCATGTAAAGATCGTTCTGGGCTCCAATGACTGCAGCTGCATTGCCGCGGGTTCCCTCTCCTGCAATGCCGGCCTCGGCCCACCAGTCAGTCATAACTATTCCGTCAAAGCCCCACTCGTCCCTCAAAACCTTGGTAATAAGGTCGTAGTTGGAGGCTGTAAAGTGCCCGTTAACAGGGCCGTAGGAACTCATCACAGCGTGGGCTTTTGCCTCTCTCACCGCGATCTCAAAGCCCTTAAGGTATATCTCTCTTATAGCTCTCTCCGAAGCAACGTGCTCAACCTTGCGCCTTCCGGTCTCCTGGCTGTTGAGGGCAAAGTGCTTGATGGTGCCTGTCACTCCCACAGAGTGCATGCCGCGAAGCTGTGCTGCAGCGCTCTTTCCGGTAAGGAAGGGATCCTCAGAGAAGTACTCAAAATTCCTTCCATTTAATGGATGTCTGTGTATGTTCATGCCGGGTCCAAGAAGGACGTCGATCTTGTTCTTACGAAGCTCCAGGCCCTCCCACTTGTACAGCTCCTCTAAAAGATCCATGTTCCAGGTGGCTGTAAGGCATGTGCCGTTTGGCATTGCAAAGGCGGTCTTGCCGGAATCCATTCTGATGCCGGAGGGTCCGTCTGTACAGCAGGCTGCAGGAATGCCAAAGCCCTTTAAGGACTCAGTAAGGCCTCCGAAGGCTCCGCCGCAGCCGGGGGTTACCTTGGGTGAGCTCATGCCCTCGCCCCTTACAATGCAGGCCAGATCGTGGTCGCTAAACTGCGCCACAAATTCATCCATGGAGCAGTTTCCTCTGAACACATCCGTAAGTTTGTATCCCTTATCCCCAGTCTGGGCAAGCTCCCCTGGGAGATTGTCTTTTCTCTCCTTCATCTGATCCCTGGTGGCAAGAGGTGCATCCTCATAGCTCACTTCAAGCCCCTGCCCTGCCAGCGCAGGCTTCATGCGCTTAAACTCAATCACCGGAGCGAGCGCTTCTGAAAGCTGGCAGACAACTAAAGTCTCCTCCAATCCATAGCTTGCCACAAGGGCAGCGCTTCTTACGTCTGCTCCAAGGTAGAAGTAATAAACGCCTTCCTCCATCACATAGGCGCTCTTATACCCCGTCAATCCGCTGTCGTCATAGCTTGACAGGGTGTAGGCAGAGACTTCAAGACTAAGGCTTTCTTTTTCTCCGGGCTCTATCTCACCTGTCTTGGCAAAGGCCACCAGCTCTCTGGATGGCTTACCCATCCTGCCCTGTGGCTTCTGAGCATAGAGCTGAACAACCTGCTGCCCTTTCCTGTCCCCTGTGTTGGTGACGGTGACGTCAAAGCGTGCATCGCCCTCATTAAAATCGAACTTATCGCACTTAATATCAAATGTGGTATATGAAAGTCCAAAGCCAAAGGGGTAAAGAACCTTCTCCTTAGCAAAGGTCTCGAAATACCTGTAGCCAACATAGATGTCCTCTGTGAGTATGTTCCTCTCCTTGTCCCCGAAGCTCTTGTCCGAAGGATAATCGGATATATTCTCCGCAATGGTGTCCGTAAGGCGTCCTGACGGGTTAACATCCCCGGAGATGACATCCACAGCTCCAAGGCCGCCTACCTGGCCGCCCTGCCAGATGTACATCACGGCTGAGGGATCAAACTCCTTAACCCACTTCATGTCTATGATATTGCCCACGTTCAAAAGAACTACCGTCTTCTCAAAGGCCTTTGTGACATTCCCTATCATCATAAGCTCTTTGTCAGTAAGAAAATAGCTTCCCGGGGTTGAACTGTTGTCCTGATCCTCTCCCGCGGTCCTTCCGATGATGATCACGGCTACATCTGATGAAGCTGCAGCCTTCTGTGCAATCTCGGGAGTAATCTCCATCTCCTCCTGAAACCACGGCTCACTGGCCCAGCCTTCTCCCGCATCAAAGGGATGATCCTTGATCCAGCTATCGTAGAGGCCCTTAAGCTCCTCATTAAGCACAAACCTCTCATCTGCCTCAAGAGCTTCCTTAACTCCTGTGACATACCTGGTATTGACCATTCCTCCTGAACCGGTACCACTCTTGTAGTAGTTGTACTGGCTCCTGCCAAAAAGAGCTATCCTTGTGCCCTCTGAAAGTGGCAGCACATTGCCGTCATTCTTAAGAAGAACTGCTCCCTCTGCCACACTCCTTCTGGCAACCATTGCAAACTCCTCTATATTAAACAGTTTCTCTGACATTCGTTGACCTCCAAGACTTTTGTTATATTGCCCCGATTTGCTATATCCGCAATCTATCCGGGGCAGCGCTGTAACCAATTATAATATGCATATTCCGGAAATGAATCAATCACTTCCTGTTTTTCTTCTTTTTTGTATTCTTGTTCTTTCGGACAACACTGTATCCGAATTTACCAATCTTTTCCCCAAGTGTAAAGTACTCTCCGTGAGAATAAGCAACCAGGCCTGCCTTGCTCATGTCAAACCTGCCCTTGTCGTCCATGTAGCTGTCATCCACAGTGACGCAAAGGACCTCAGCCACGAACATGTCGTGACTTCCAAGTTCCAGCACCTGCTTTACCCTGCACTCTATGTTGACGGGGCTCTCCGCAATTCCCGGCACTGAGACCTGCTGAGATGGCTGCGGTGTCAGCTTCATCTCCTTAAACTTATCGAAATCTCTTCCGGACCTTACTCCGCACCAATCCGCGGCCCTGGTCAGGTCCCTGTTTACAAGGTTTACAACAAATTCACCGCTGGACTTTATTGCGTCATAGGAAAAGCGCTCCTTCCTCACCGAGATGGACAGCATTGCCGGAGAGCTGCATACATTCCCGGCCCAGGCCACGGTTATGATATTGGGTTTCTCCCCTTCCTTCTGACAGCTTACCATGACTGCCGGGATGGGATAGAGCATATTTCCGGGACGCCATATCTCCTTTGCCATATATAAAAATCTCCTTTTTATGCCGGGGCTCCAACACCTGAAACCTCCGTCATAGCCTACCATATTGTTTCATAAAACAATAAAATCCGCAACGCTTATTGTTGGAAAACGCCAATAAATAAGCATGTTGCTCGCAACATGCTCGCGCCGAGCGCGGTTGCATTTATGCAACATATACCTTACGCGCGAGTGCGCATCCATAGCGGAGCGTTTTTTGTTTAATAGGAAATTCGGAGTAATTTCCTATTAAACAAAAAATCAGGGCTGAGTTGGTGAATTCGATGCACTCTCCTCAGCCCTGACGAGCCTTAAACACTTATGTCAGATCATTATGCATTGGCACTACTTAAAAACGTCTCAACTTCCTCTTTGGAAGGCATCACAGACAGTGCACCTCTTCTGGTGGTGATGATGGATGCCGCCGCGTTGGCGAAGGTCAGGCAATCCTTAAGATTCTCATCTGTCAGATTATTAAGGCCATGCCTTCTCACATAATCTATAGCGCATGCGCAGAAGGTGTCTCCCGCGCCTGTAGTCTCTATTGTGTCGGGATTTCTGTAGCCATCCTTCTTAACCACTCTGTCCTTATACAGCGCCATGCTGCCGTTAGGTCCAAGAGTTGCAAAGACCATTGGTATGTCAAAATCCTTCTGGATCTTTTTTGCACCGGCTTCCACATCCTTCATGCCGGTGAAGAGCTCAACCTCGTTATCCGATATCTTAAGGACGTCGCAGACACCAAAGCCGTACTCCATTGCCTTAAGCGCAGAGTCTGTGCTGTCCCAGAGGGGCTCTCTGTAGTTGGGATCGAAGGTTATGATCGCGCCGCTCTTTTTGGCGGTGTCAACTGCCAGCCTGGTGGCCTCTTTGCAGGGCTCATCAGTCATGGACAGGGTTCCAAAGTGGAAAACCTCTGTGTCCCCAATGATGTCCTTAGCGTTCTCAATGTCCGCAGCAGAGATCATTATGTCAGCTCCGGGATTTCTGTAAAAAGAAAAGTCCCTGTCGCCGTTTGGAAGCTTATTGACAAAAGCAAGAGTTGTGTGGACCACCTTGTCAAAGCTAAGGCCCTCTGTGCAGATCCCCTGCTTCTCAACTCTTTCTTTTAACATACGTCCAAAGAAATCATCTCCAACCTTGCCTATAAAAGCCGTGTTATTGCCAAGGTTCTGAAGCATGGAGAGCACGTTGCAGGGCGCTCCCCCGGGATTGGCCTCAAACATGGGATTGCCCTGGCCGCTCATCCCGTTATTGGTAAAGTCTATCAGTAGTTCTCCAAGTGCAACAACGTCAAATCTGCTCATCACTTTTTCTCCAATTCAAACATTAGTACATCAAGCATTGCTTCACCGGTTGCCTTAAAACTGATGCCCTCGGCCTTGATGTCAGTGAATATTCCCATGGACATTGCCTGCTCTCCGTCATTGATGAACAGCTCACAGCTGAAGCGGTCAAGTACGAGCCTTAAGGTGATCTCACCACCTTTTCCTGCCACCTTGCATCTGCGCTGGTGCACGATCGCCCTTCTGCTGCCTGAGTGCTTCCTGTCTATCTTGACGATATTCTCAATGGGGTCATAGGAAATTGTTGAATATGCCTTGCCATTGTCTGCAAAGCGGATCTCAAACTTCCTGTAGGATAGGTCCTCTCCTGTGGACCTGAGTCTTACCGTCATGTCGATGGATCTGCCCTCGATGCTCGAAAGGGTGGCGGTGTCAGAAATAAGCACATTCTGTCTGCTGATCCTCTTGCCGTAGTAGTTCTCGATCTCCCTTACGGGTCTCTGGATCAGTCTGTTGTTCTCGATGGTGATCTCCCTTGGGAAGCTCATCTGACCAAACCAGGGGAAGTCGTCCCTTCTGATTCCGCAGGTGTCCCAGTTCTGCATCCATCCTATCATAACTCTGCGTCCGTCGCCAGTTAAAATAGTCTGAGGCGCATAATAATCAATGCCGTAGTCCACAGCCTGACAGTTCTCCTCGCAGAAGTTGCCCTCCGCATCAAAGCTGCCTATTATGCACAGTGTGCCGTTCCCGTTGTGGAACTCCAGCTCCTCCGGCAGCATGTCCTGGGGACTTGTCAAAAGAACCTGTTTCCCATCCAGACTAAAGTAGTCCGGGCACTCCCACATAACGCCGAATCTGTGGTTGTTCTTGATCACCAGCTTGTCATATGCCCACTTAAAGCCGTCATCGCTGACATACTGAAGGAGCTGTCCGTCCTTGTCCACAGTCTTGTTTCCGACGATCATGTAGTATTTGCCGTTTTCCTTCCAGACTTTCGGATCTCTGAAGTCGTACCTGCCTGCCCCCTCGGGAAGTGAATCCTCTGTGATCACGGGGTTGGCGGCGTACTTCTCATAGTTGACTCCGTCGCCCACAGCAACACACTGGGTCTGGATCTCACGGATGTCGCCGTTCTCATCCTGCTCCTTGCGAACGCCTGTGTAAACAAGAAGGTGTTTGCCGTCCTCAGTCTCTATGGCGCTTCCGGAGAAGCATCCCGCTCCGTCGTATTCAGTATCCGGAGCCATGGCTGCCGGCAGATATTTCCAGGTTATCATGTCCCTGCTCACCGCATGTCCCCAGTGCATGGGTCCCCAGACGGTCTCATAGGGGTAGTACTGGTAAAAGAGATGGTACTCACCGTTATAAAAGCTAAGGCCGTTGGGATCGTTCATCCAGCCGCATCTGGGAGTTAAGTGGAAAAGAGGCCTTTGCTCCTCTTTTATCATCTCTTCTTTTCTTGCTTCATATTCTCTAGCTTTATCTAACTTGCTGCTCATGATTTCCTCTTAAAAAAACAGGGGAGGAGCTTATCCCCCTCCCCTGATATTTAGTTGTAAAGTTTCCTGATTATTTGTAGAACTCATCAAGGTACTTCTGGTAGATTGCCAGATAATCCTCAAGACCGTAAGCGTTAACCTGTTTTACATATGCATCCCAGTCAGCATCTGTCACGCCGTTCATAACGAAATTACTTCTGCTGGAGTTAACGTAGCTGATAAGGTCTGCCTGGATTGTTGTAAGCTTCTCAGTGTCATCAGCTGTCATGAATACGTTAGGATATACGTACTTGCAGTGCATGTCGTCTGTGTAGTACTCCTTGATCCAGTCGAGACGGTACTGAGCGTCATCAGGGCATGTTACGTATACGCCGTAGTACTCGTCAAGGATTGCAAGAGGTCCGCCTACAGCCTCAGCCTCACGAACTTCTACAGGTGAAGCATCTCCAAGAGGTGCGTGCTTAAGCATCTTCTCGCCGTTGGCATTCTCAGAAAGCTCAAAGATATCGAACTCATCGTCCTCACCATAGGTTCCCCAGTTGTTCTGAGGTGACTGGAAAGGATCATACATAAGGTCAAGCCATGCGCATACGAATGCAGGATTCTCGCACTTAGCTGTTACAACGCATCTGCCGCGGTCAAAGCCTGATGTGAAGGAAGCGTTCATAGGTGTTACGTTCCTGGTGTCAGCCTGAAGAGCTGCAAGAGGCTCAAAGTCCTCAAGGTTGTCGATGTTGGCAACGTCCCATGTGAAGCATACGCCGTATCTGTGTGACTTACCCTTAGCAACGTAGGTTGACCAGTCCTGTGTGAAGCACTCAGGATCGATAAGGCCTTCCTCATAGAGCTTGTGGAGCCACTGCATACCTGACTTAAAGCCGTCCTGTGTAGCTGTGAAGATAACCTTCTTGTCGTCTGTTACAGCGATGTGCTGTCCTATATCGTTGTCACCGTAGCCCTCGCCAAAGCCGTTGATAAGAAGGCTGGGATCCTGATCGTTCATGATGCAGGACATAGGGATGA
>CAMNOS010000133.1 GCA_946546925.1 uncultured Butyrivibrio sp. | reverse complement strand
AGAGACTTAAGGAAGCTGCAGAGAAGGCTAAGAAGGAGCTCTCTTCTTCAACAACGACCAACATCAACCTGCCTTTCATTTCAGCAGGCGCTGACGGCCCTAAGCACTTCGATGTAGACCTCACAAGAGCTAAGTTCGAAGAGCTTATTCACGACCTTGTAGAGAGAACAGCAATCCCTGTTCAGAACGCCATGAAGGATGCTGGTCTTACAAATGCAGATATAGGCAAGGTACTTCTTGTTGGTGGATCAACACGTGTTCCCTGCGTAGTTGAGAAGGTTAAACAGCTCACAGGTCACGAGCCTTCAAAGAGCCTTAACCCTGATGAGTGCGTTGCTATAGGTGCAGGTATCCAGGGTGGTAAGCTTGCAGGCGATGCCGGCGCAGGTGACATCCTTCTTCTTGATGTAACACCTCTTTCACTTTCAATCGAGACAATGGGTGGTGTTGCTACAAGACTTATCGAGCGTAACACAACAATCCCTACCAAGAAGAGCCAGGTATTCTCAACTGCAGCTGATAACCAGACAGCCGTTGATATCAACGTCCTTCAGGGTGAGAGACAGTTCGCCAAGGACAACAAGTCACTTGGACAGTTCAGACTTGACGGAATCCCTCCTGCAATGAGAGGTGTTCCTCAGATCGAGGTTACATTCGATATCGATGCTAACGGTATCGTTAACGTATCAGCCAAGGACCTTGGCACAGGCAAGGAGCAGCACATCACAATCACAGCTGGTTCCAACATGTCTGACGAGGATATCGATAAGGCTGTTAAAGAGGCTCAGGAGTATGAGGCTCAGGACAAGAAGCGTAAAGAGGGTATCGATGCAAGGAACGATGCAGACTCCTTCGTATTCCAGACAGAGAAGGCCCTTCAGGAAGTTGGCGACAAGATCGACGCTTCACAGAAGCAGGTAGTTGAGGATGATATCAAGGCCCTCAAGGAGACACTTGAGCAGACCAAGGACAAGGAGCTCTCAGACTCTGAGATCGATTCCCTCAAGAGCCAGAAGGAGAAACTCATGAACGATGCTCAGGCACTCTTTGCCAAGATGTATGAGAACGTTCAGGGAGCAGCAGGTGCAGGTCCTCAGCCCGGTCCTGATATGGGAGCAGGTGCAGGCCCTGACATGAATGCAGGCGCTTCATCTTCAAACGACGACAATGTTGTTGACGGAGATTACAGAGAGGTCTGATGCGTCCGATTTCTGAATAAAATAATAGCCAGGCGGAGAAATTCTGTCTGGCTATTAAAGGCATTATAGAGAAGTTGAATGAGGAAATACAATGGCAGAACAAAAAAGAGACTACTACGAAGTCCTGGGCGTTGGTAAGAATGCCTCGGAGGAGGAAATCAAAAAAGCATACAGAGTCCTGGCCAAGAAGTATCACCCGGATATGAATCCCGGTGATGCCAATGCCGAGGCCAAATTCAAAGAGGCATCCGAGGCATACGCGGTTCTCTCCGATCCTGAGAAGAAGCGTCAGTATGACCAGTTCGGACATGCAGCCTTTGAGGGCGGCGGCAATCCTTTCAATGGCGGCTTCGATTTCAGCGGAGCGGACTTTGGAGATATCTTTGGGGATATTTTCGGGGACTTCTTCGGAGGCGGAAGGACGAGAGGTGCCACAAGGAATGGCCCTTCCAAGGGAGCGAACCTTCGTGCTTCTGTGCGCATAACTTTCCTTGAGGCCGTATTTGGTTGTGAGAAAGAACTTGATCTCACAATCAAGGATCCCTGCCCTACATGTCACGGGACAGGGGCCAAGCCGGGAACAACACCTCAGACCTGCTCAAAGTGCGGAGGTAAAGGACAGATTGTTTATACCCAGCAGTCTTTCTTTGGCACTGTGAGAAATGTACAGACCTGTCCCGAGTGCGGCGGTACCGGTAAGGTCATCAAGGATAAGTGCAGTGACTGTAACGGCTCCGGCTACATCGCCAGCCGAAAGAAGATCAAGGTCACGATTCCTGCAGGTATAGATAACGGACAGAGCGTAAGGATAAGAGAAAAGGGTGAGCCGGGTGCAAACGGTGGCCCGAGAGGAGACCTTCTTGTTGAAGTTGTTGTATCTGATCATCCTATTTTCCAGAGGGATGGTTACAACATTTACTCTATGGTTCCCGTATCCTTTGCGGTTGCAGCCCTCGGCGGAACCGTGCTCATAGATACCGTTGACGGCAAGGTTGCCTATGATGTCAAGGCCGGAACTCAGACCGACACCAGGGTAAGGCTTCGCGGCAAGGGTGTTCCTTCACTTCGTGACAAGGATCAGAGAGGTGACCACTATGTAACTCTTGTTGTACAGGTTCCTGAGAAGCTTTCCAAGGAAGCCAAGGATCTGCTCAAGAAGTTCGACGAGAAGACCGGAGACTCTCTTACCGCAGCGGAGCGCATGATGGGAGCCGATGACAAGGGCGGCAAAAAGAAGAAAAAGTTTTGGGAATGATCAGAATAATCGCGCGTAGCGCTTAGAAGCAGCAGGCAAAAAAGCTGCCTGATGTCCGGGGCTCAGTATATTATCCCCTGACACCAGACAGCTTTTTTCTTGGCATAGTGTCGTTTCGCTACTATATGCCATAGCTGTTTATAGTAGCGAGAAAAATAGACGTTTTTCGCTACTATAGCCGATGGGTGTTAATAGTAGCGAAGAAAATGACAAAATGTGTCGCTATTATATGTAGCCGCATGAAATAGTAGCGAAAAAGACTGTATTTTTTCGCTATATATTAAGGGAATACCAAATAATAGCGAAACTAAGTCAGACAAAAGAGCTGCTGAAGAAAGCCTTATACATATGGACTTGCATAGTGTAAAATAGGTATGATGATTTTGGTATTAAATAATGGTATTTAGCGACTATTGAAGAGGTGCCGGTAGTACAGGAGGAACAATCGTGAAGTGGATGCGTTTTCGCGTTAGGACCAATGAGGAATCAGAGGATATAATCGTTTCGTACCTTGAGGACATAGGCCTTGAGGGTGCGCAGATCGAGGACAATGTGCCCCTGACTGCGGCTGACAAGGAGCAGATGTTTATCGATGCGCCTGAGCTGGAGCCGGATGAGGAAGAGACTGGGATTGAGTCAGGGGTGGCTTACCTTAGCTTTTTTGTGGAGATCGATGATGAGAACAGACTCACGGTGGAGCTTATGGGCGATGACGGAGAGCCTGTGAAAGTAAAGAAGAGCCCTGAGGAGATGCTCTCAGCAATAAAAGAGAAGTTGGATGAACTGAGAAGCTTTTCCGACATCGGAGACGGCACCGTATCTGTTGATGTCACTGAGGACATTGACTGGATCAACAACTGGAAACAGTACTTCCATAAATTCTATATAGATGATATACTTATCATTCCGTCATGGGAAAAAGAGACCGCAGAGGACCTTGAAAAAGCGTCCATGGTCCTTCACATAGATCCCGGAACGGCATTTGGCACCGGAATGCACGAGACTACCCAGCTCTGCATAAGAATGCTCAAAAAATATGTGACAAAAGAGACTGAGCTTCTGGATGTGGGAACGGGAAGCGGAGTGCTCTCGATTCTGTCTCTGATGTTCGGTGCTAAGCACTGCGTGGGAACAGATCTTGATAAGTGCGCTGTTCCGGCAGTTGCTGAGAACATGACCAACAACGGGATCACAGATGACAGATTTGAGATGATGATAGGCAATATCATCGATGACAAGGAAGTACAGGACAGAGTTGGATATGATAAGTATGATATCGTAGTTGCCAACATTCTGGCCAATGTTCTTGTGCCCCTTACCCCTGTTATTATGAACCAGCTCAAGAAGGGCGGCATATACATTACTTCCGGCATCATCAATACCAAGGAAGAGGAAGTTAAAAAGGCCCATCTTGATGCGGGACTTGAGATACTTGAGATCCATCACCAGGGAGACTGGGTATCCATAACATCGAGGAAAAACTGATGTATCACTTTTTTGTTGATAGTGCGCAGGTGTCAGGCGACCTTAAGAGCGTCATGATAACCGGCAGTGATTACAATCACATAAGAAACGTCCTTCGGATGAAGAAGGGCGAGCAGTTTTCAGTGAGCATACTGGGAGATGACAGCGGAAAAGAGCTCTTTTACGAGATTGATTCTTTTACTGAAGACACTGTTGCAGGCAAGCTCTGCTTTGTCGAGGAGAACGGACATGAACTTCCCTCCAGGATCTATCTTTTCCAGGGACTTCCCAAGGTCGACAAGATGGAGCTGATCATCCAGAAGGCAGTGGAACTTGGTGCTTACCGCATCATTCCAATGTCGACGAAGCGCTGCATTGTCAAGCTCGATGAGAAAAAGAGCGCATCCAAGATAAAGAGGTGGCAGGCAATCGCAGAAGCTGCAGCCAAACAGAGTAAGCGCGGAATCATTCCGGAAGTTACTGAGCCTCTGTCCATGAAGCAGGCTATTAAGTACTGCGAAGACAATCAGATAGATGTCAGGCTCATACCTTATGAGAATGCCAAAGATATCTCTTTTACCAGACAGATAATCGAGAATATTAAACCGGGACAGAGCGTTGCGGTATTCATAGGTCCCGAGGGCGGATTCTCGGAAGAAGAGATCAGGCTGTGCCTTGATGGCGGCATACAGCCCATAACTCTCGGAAGGCGGATACTTCGCACGGAGACCGCAGGTTTTACAGCCATTTCATGGCTTATGTATCATTTGGAAAGTTGAAGATAAAATGGAAGCATATTTGGATAATTCAGCCACCACCAGAGCTTTTCCGGAAGTTGCTGACCTGGTGGCCAGAGTAATGACACAAGAATACGGTAACCCTTCAAGCGTCCACCACATGGGGGTTCTTGCATCGGAGCGCCTGTTTGGGGCAAAAGAGACCATTGCCAATACCCTGAAGGTTGACCCGGCTGAGATTGTTTTTACTTCAGGAGGAACTGAGTCTGATAACCTGGCTATCATTGGCGCTGCCAGGGCTAATGCCTGGAGAGGCAGGCACATAATAACAACTTCGATCGAGCATCCCGCGGTCCTTGAGACCTGTGAATACTTAAGGAGGGAAGGCTTCGAGGTGACACTTCTTCCTGTGGACGAGACGGGAGTTGTAAGGCTCGAAGATCTGAAAAAGGCAATTCGGGATGATACGATCCTGGTGTCCATGATGCTCGTCAACAACGAGATCGGCGCCATAGAGCCTGTAGAAGAAGCGGGGAAGCTGATTAAGAGCATCAATCCGCAGATTCTTTTTCATGTGGACGCAGTCCAGGGGTATGGTAAGCTCCTGATAAGGCCCAGGTCCATGAACATAGACCTTCTTTCTGTCAGCAGTCACAAGATCCATGGTCCCAAGGGGGTGGGATTTCTCTATATTAAAAAGGGCTCGAAGATCACCAATATCTGCTTCGGCGGAGGCCAGCAGAAGGGAATGAGATCGGGAACCGAGAATGTGCCTGGAATTGCTGGAATGGCGCTTGCTGCGAAGATGTGCTACTCAGATCTGGAGGGCAAGGTCAAAGAGCTGTATGAGCTCAAAGAGTATCTGATGACATCCCTCTCTGAGAGGATAAGTGATATCCGTCTCAACGGGCCTGCGGCGAGGGATGGTGCGCCGCACATCGTCAGTGTCTCAATTAAGGGACTGGCTGCAGAGACAATACTCAATATGCTCAGCAGCAAGGGAATATATGTGTCCGCAGGAAGTGCGTGCACTTCCAACAATCCCCATGTGTCGGACACGCTCAAGTCCGTGGGGCTTCCCAAGGACCTTCTTGAGTCCACAATCCGCATCAGTATGTCTTTTGAGACAACCAGAGAAGAGATAGATTACCTGCTGGATACACTAGAATCCCAGGTTGATACCATGAGAAAGTTTTACAGGCATTAAGGAGAGAATTATGCAGTATCACGCTTTTGTAATAAAATACGCAGAGATCGGTGTAAAGGGCAAAAACAGATATATTTTTGAGGATGCTCTTGTCAGGCAGATAAAGAGAGTTCTGTCAAAGTGCGATGGCTCTTTTACCATATCCAAGGTTGCAGGAAGGGTATATGTTGAGGCGGAAGGATTTGATTTCGATGAGACAGTATCCGCCCTTCAGACCGTGTTCGGAATAACAGGAATCTGTCCTGCGGTTTCCATCGCAAGGGATGGTGAGAACAACCTTCCTGATAAGGATGGCATCTCAAAGGCTGTTATAGATTTCATAGACGGAGTTTACCCAGATAAGAACAGGACCTTCAAGATCAAGTGCCGAAGGGTGGATAAGAGCTATCCCCTTGATTCCATGGAGCTTGCAGCCGAGATCGGAGCGCAGGTGCTTGACGCCTATGATGAGATGAGGGTGGATGTCCACGAGCCTCAGATTCTCATAAACGTAGAGGTGAGGGAGAAACTCAACATCTTCTCCGAGATCATCCCCGGACCCGGAGGAATGCCAATAGGTACAGCGGGCAAGGCCATGCTCCTTCTCTCCGGAGGAATCGATTCCCCTGTCGCAGGATATATGATCGCAAAGCGCGGCGTCGATATGGAGGCTGTATATTTCAATGCGCCGCCCTACACCAGTGAGATGGCCAAAAAGAAGGTTGTGGATCTTGCGGGCGTCATTGCTAAGTACACAGGATCGATCAAACTCCATGTCATCAACTTTACGGATATCCAGATGTATATCTATGAGAAGTGCCCTCACGATGAGCTCACCATCATCATGAGGAGATACATGATGAAGATTGCGGACATCATCGCAGGAAAGACCGGATGCCTTGGACTTGTTACCGGCGAGAGCATTGGACAGGTGGCATCACAGACCATGCAGAGTCTTCAGTGCACGGGAGAGGTTGTCAGGGATATGCCTGTCTACAGGCCTCTCATTGCTTTTGACAAGCAGGATATAGTTGACATTTCCGAGAAGATCGGAGCCTACGAGACCTCAATCCTGCCCTACGAGGACTGCTGCACCATATTTGTTGCCAAGCATCCTGTCACAAAGCCGAGGCTTGATGTCATCGAGAGGCATGAAGAGAGCCTGGCAGAGAGAATAGATGAGCTGGTGCAGACTGCGCTTGATACGGATGAAGTGATCGAGATCACAAAGTGACCTCGCCAGGTGCTCTGCTCAATAAAAAGGAGCCACCCATTCGGGTGACTCCTTGAATAGTCTCTTTTGGAGATCTGATCTAAGTGATCAGACCATGTAAGGCTTGAGAATCTCAAGAACCTCATCTGCTCCGTCTTCTGCATGGATGTTAAGGTCAATTGGCTTAGAAAGGTCAAGTGAGAAAATACCCATGATAGACTTAGCATCGATAACGTATCTTCCTGAAACGAGGTCGAAGTCATAATCAAACTTCGTAATATCGTTAACAAAAGATTTTACCTTATCGAT
>CAMNOS010000132.1 GCA_946546925.1 uncultured Butyrivibrio sp. | reverse complement strand
ACATCTTAAAAATGTGCGCGTCCGGGCTTATCTTCTGTTAAAGCAGTAATCAGTTGCCTGATGTTTCAGATGCTGTCTCTGCTGCTGCATCTGCTTCTGTTTCAGATGCTGTCTCTGCTGCTGCATCTGTATCTGTTTCAGATGCTGTCTCTGCTGCTGCATCTGTATCTGTTTCAGGTGCTGTTTCTGCTGCTGCATCTGTGTCTGCTTCAGGTGCTGTTTCTTCTGCAGCAGTCTCTGTATCTTCAGATACTTCCTCAACTACTGAAGCATCGGCAGCTCCTTCATCAGCGGCTTTGGATGAAGTGTTACCAAGGTAGATGCCAACTCCGATTGCGCATACAAGCGCTGCAGCAACGATCGCGCAGACGATCTTTGTAACCTTTCTTCTTACCTTCTGTTTGGCAAGTCTTTCTTTTCTTCCTGCTTTTTCTTTCTTATAAGCGTCAATTTTCTCCTGACTCATTTCATTTACCTCTGTTTATTAAAATTTGTGATGATTATCACACAAGGATATATTATACTCCATTTGTGTTTAAAATATGAAAATAATTTGAAATATGCCGATTCTGAAAGGATGCAATATGAAATTCTACTATGCACCGATGGAGGGGATAACGCTGTATCCTCTCAGAAACATACACAGGGAGGTGTTCGGGGAGTGGGTTGACAGTTACTTTACACCTTTTCTGACCGCGTCCCACACCCATCACTTCAAGAACAGGGAAAAGGCGGATGTGCTCCCCGAGAAGAACACAGCTTTTAACGGATCCCTTAAGCAGATAGTGCCCCAGATCATGGCAGCCAATTCCGAGAACTTCACCTGGGCAGCGGGCGAGATGAAAAAGCTCGGGTATGATGAGGTCAATCTGAATCTCGGATGTCCTGCGCCGACTGTTGTAAACAGACACAAAGGGGCAGGGCTTCTTGCTGAGCCTGAATATCTTGACAGGATGCTCTCGGAGATCTTTGATGCGGTTTCAGGCAAAGAGACCTTCCCGGAAATATCTTTAAAGACAAGACTTGGCTTTTCCGACCCCAAAGAGGCAGAGGCCCTTATGAAGATCTATGCCGGATATCCGGTAAAAGAGCTGATCATTCATGCAAGGGTAAGAGAAGATTACTACGCCGGCGCCCCAAGACTTGATGAGTTTAAGGAAGCGGTAAGTGCATACCGGGCAGCAGGCGGGAAGGCTGACATATCATACAACGGAAACATTGTTGATATTGCATCCTTTGAAAGAATTAAAAATGAATTGGGGATAGATGCTTCCTGCAGTGAAACTCAGATGGGAGAGGTCTCATCCGTCATGATAGGAAGAGGGCTTTTATCGGACCCGTCACTTGTAAGGCAGCTCAAAGGGGGAAGCGCTCTTTTGCCGGATGAACTCAAAAGATACCTTGCGAAGCTGTATGACGCATATGCCGGTTACATTCCTGAGGACAGGAATGTCATATTCAAGATGCTTGAACACTGGGCTTATCTTCATGTTCATTTTAAGGACAGCGACAAATGCCTTAAGCAGATAAGAAAAAGCCGCAGCAGGGCGGAGTACCATGCTGCGGTGAACAATATCTTTGCTGAGTGTGAATTTGTGTGACTATAGTCTCACTGATTCTTCATGCTGATGCGGCTTCCTGCGGGAACGGAGGAAGTTATGAAGGCGTTGGCACCGATGACCGTGCCTTCTCCGATGACAGTCTCGCCTCCCAGGATCGAAGCTCCTGCATAGATGGTGACATTGTCCTCGATGGTGGGGTGCCGCTTTACGCCCTTGAGGCTCTGGCCGCCTCGGGTTGAAAGACCGCCTATGGTAACTCCCTGATAGATCTTGACGTGGTCACCTATTATAGAGGTCTCACCTATTACTATGCCTGTTCCGTGGTCTATCATAAGATATTTGCCAAGGGTTGCTCCGGGATGTATGTCTATCCCTGTCTTGGAATGGGCGTATTCCGTCATCATCCTGGGGATGAGAGGCACCTTGAGAAGATACAGCTCGTGCGCGATCCTGTTGATGGTGGTAGCGGTAAGACCCGGGTAGGAGAGGATGATCTCGCCCTTTGAATAAGCTGCGGGGTCACCTTCGTAGCACGCCTGAAGGTCGGTGTTGACGTACTCCCTTATCTTGGGGAGCTGTTTGAAAAACTCATGAGTTATGCGGCGTGATCCGCAGTTTAAGGTCTCGTCACCCGCGTCTTCATATTCCGGGCTGTGGTGAAAGGCGATGGCAATCTGTTTCTGCATGTTGTAGATGACGTCCTCGATGACCACTGCGATCCTGTTGTTGTCATTGTAGCTCTTGTACACCTTGTCCCTGTAATATCCCGGGAAGATGATCCTTATGAGCTTGATGACAATGTCTTTAACTGCGTCCCTGTCGGGCTGGTTGTACACATCAAGCTTGTCCACATCCCTGCCCTTTTCATAGTCCGTAAGAATAAGATCGACTATATCCCTGATCTCGTCTTTGAGTTCAGGTGAGTTGTTATTTCTTTTATAATCCATTTACTTAGATCTCTTTTCTATAAGCTTTAATAAAGTATATCACAAATCACATGATAAAAACCGTGAATGGTAATGACATTTTGTACAAAAATATCCCCCGGCTCTAAATTTTTATTAGGATCGGTCCGATAAAGAATACAGCAGGAATACTCTGCTTAAATTTCTTTTCCGGGCAAACGGATCTTGCCATTTTAGTACACGGATGTACTTGTGCAGCATTTGAACTTAAGGCTTACGGAGGTAAGTGTACTATGATGAGATCACTCTGGTCGGGTGTCGCCGGCTTAAAAACACACCAGATGGAAATGGATGTCATTGGTAACAACATATCCAATGTCAATACAACCGCTTATAAATCCCAGGCAACAGGCTTTCAGGACATTCTTTATCAGACGGTAAAAGAGGGAACGGGAGCCGGACAGAATGTTGCTTCGACCAATATATCACAGGTGGGACTCGGATCAAGGGTTGGCTCAATCTATACGAACATCACAGCCCAGGGGTCTGCCGTGACCACAAACAATGCGCTGGATCTGATGATAACGGGACCATCATTTTTTATCATCAGCCCCGATGCACAGACAGGGGTCATGAACTACAGCAGAGACGGCTCTTTTACGATTGACGCCAACGGCGATCTTGTTACACAGGGCAACGGCTACTACGTGCTCGGAACAAGGGGAGAGGCAGGCATCGGCAACCAGGTTACACTTCAGAGCCTTAAGGTCATCAACAGGAACCGGGACATGAACGGGGATGGTGTTCTTGAGACCGATTACATGGAAGGAAGCGCCACGTCACAGGCCTATCTCAAGGGCAACATCGACAAGGAAGATGAGGCTCTCGAGAACGGAAGAAAGCAGATTCTTGAGGTGTACGGCAATGACGGCGAGAGATATTCGATCAGCTTCAAATTCACCGATGCAGGGGATACTGACGACTCCACCTATCAGGTGTCCATAGACAAGATAACGGATAAGGACGGCAATACTGTTTCGAGCAATATCGGCAAGGAGCTGACCCTCACATATAACAAGCACGACGGAAGGCTTGAGAGCATATCGCCCACGGCGAATTATTCAACGAGCACCGCAAGGGTAACAGAAGGCGAGATCGTGATCGCCACAAACGTAACTTTGTCGGGAGATGCGGGCAATATCACCCACACCTATGACATTATCGGCAAGGACGGCAACCTTTACCGTCTTGACTATGAGATGCGCAGGAGCACAGAAGAGGGTGCCGATTACTCTTTTGACCTAAAGAGAGTCCGCGACGCGGATGGCAATATAATTGCAGAGTATGGAACAGAGGACAGCGAAAGAAGATATGTGAACCTTGACTTTGACGATACCAACGGGAATCTGCGCACGGTCGGCGGAAGTACAGCCACGACCTACGCTTTTGAATTTGGAGATGAGCTTCCTATCGGCCCTGTGACCTTTGACTTCTCAGATATGAGAAAGATGGTATATGACAATAACAATTTCGTCTACAACCTCGACAGGTACGTTCCTGAACTTGGGCCCTTAAATGTTAATTTTACGAACCTTACCAATTATGCGGGCAAGTTCGGAAGCCATGCATCCACGATAAATGCCTACCAAGGTGACACAAAGGGCCTCAACAAGGGCTATGCCCACGGAGTTCTGACCGGTGTCTCATTTACCGATAACGGCTCCGTATACGGAACTTACTCCAACGGACAGACCATCAAGAAGGGACAGATCGCGGTTGCGGAGTTTGCCAATGCCATGGGCCTTGAAAAAGTGGGCGACAACCTCTATCAGGCGTCTCTTAATTCGGGTGATGCCAGGGTAATAGATATCACCACCACAGGCGGTTATATGAACAGCGGAGTTCTTGAGGGAAGTAACGTAGATCTGGCAAAAGAGTTTACTGACATGATAACAACCCAGAGAGGCTTCCAGGCAAACAGCAGAGTAATCACAACTTCCGATGAGATGCTGCAGATACTGAAGGGACTTAAGAGATAAAACAGTATATATACAGACGCTTAAAGAGTCGTGGCGGGAGCTTACGGCTCTTTTCCTGCGCTCTATTGCTGCAACAGACTTTTTTAATAGAATTTTCAGTACTGCTACATGGACAGTTGTTGAATTCAGGTACTATAATTAAAGTGTAGAGATAGACTTTTCGGAAAGGAGATGATGCAGATGATCATAGTTAAAATGAACGAGACGACAGTTGAATGCAGTATCGCTGCATCAGAACTGCACGAGATCGGTCTTACTCCGGAGGCTGTGGTTTCAGGCGCTGAGAATACCACTTCTTTTTTCGCCCAGCTCAATAAAGAAGTAGGAGCACAGCTCGATTATGACCCCGAGACCGAGGTCATGATGATGAGCAAGAACATGATGATGGATGGGAGCGTTCGGATCTTTGCCGTCAAGCTCTCCAATGACGATATACAGAAGGCTGCTGACAGGATAAAGGGTGCTGCGGAGACGATTCTCAAGACCCTGACGCAGGAGAAGATCGATGAGATCAAGGCCAAGACCGGCAAGGAGAAGGGCGTTGCCCTCAATAAGATGATATCCGGTGTGTCTGAGACCATAAGCAGGATCTACACCCAGGATTCAGAAGGCGCAGGTCCTTCCGGCTCAGACAGTGAGTACAGCTATCAGCCGCTGTCCGAGTACTCCAGATACATGATGGAGTTCGATGATTTTGATGATATCAAGCGATTTGCGAAGGTTGTTCAGAGACTGCCCATTGTGGATTCTGTTCTTTACAAGAAGAACGGACGCTACTATCTGCTGGCAGGACTGGTTTCATCGGATGAAAGCGTTATTTACGATATGAGAAGAGCGGGGGTAGAGTATTCGGAGATGCTCACGGTGAATTCTCCCGAAGCGATGTTTATTGAGGAACAGGCAGAGTGCATAATCAGTGAGGATGCGATAGTGCATCTGTGTGATCTTGCCGGGTAAGACAATGAGTTTTGATGTAAGGATACTTAATTTTTCAGGAATCTATGAAGAGGAGAGCTTTTATCGCCGCGATAAGAGCTCTCATTTTATTGACCTTCACGATATTACAGGTACCAACTGCATGTGCGATGATAAGGCCGCAGAAGAGATAGCTGATAGGATTTTCGCTGATTGCAAAGTGGGGAACATGAGGGCTCATAGCGGGCAAAGGTTTTCCTATGGCATTAACTTTCTTGATAACGGCAATTACCACTACATGTCCGCGATAATGCTTGAGAGGGTAAAAGAGCCTTTTTCCCTTGTGGTCCTTGATCATCACCCGGATATGCAAAGACCGATGTTCGACATATTGTCCTGCGGCGGCTGGGTCATGGACGTGGCTCTTTCTAATGAATTTGTCAGGGATATTCATGTCATCGGCGCAGACAGAAAGCTTATTGACGAACTTGATGGGGATGCGGCCAAAAGGGCGGTATTTCATGATCTTGACGAGATCTTTTATGAGGATAACGGCCTTATCGGGGTGAGGGGGATCGAGAGCTCTTTTCCCATATACCTGTCTGTGGACAAGGATGTGATAAGCCGTGATGAGATCGTAACTAACTGGGATCAGGGCGATGCCACCGCCAACGAGGTGCTCAGATTTATAGAGTGGGCAGCAGGGGCAGGGCAGGGACTTCTGGGTATTGATATCTGCGGAGAATGCGCCCCGGAGCAGGAGGGATGCGACATCGGCGCTGCTATTTTGGGGAACGACGAGTTCAACAAAAAGGTGTTGGAACTTTTTGTCTGAGCCCGGCGCAGAGAGCCGAAAGAAAGTTGGCAGAAAGTCAAGTATGTATTCTTGAATTTTAAATTCAAGAATATATAGTAAAATAGATAAGGGGGCTGTACCCTGACTCTCCATGATAATGGAAACGAGGTGATTAAATTTGAGAAAAAGAAGTATTACTCTGATGTCTGTAGTAATTGCAATGGTACTTGGCTGCATACTCATAGGATGCGGGGAAAAGGCTAAGTCATCGGTAAAAACCGGAATTATCGGAGCTATGGATGAGGAAGTGGATACCCTTAAGCAGGAACTGAAAAACGTAAAGGTAACAGATATTGGCCGGATGGAGTTCTATGAAGGAAATCTTGACGGAGAGGATGTAGTTATCGTTAAGTGCGGAATAGGTAAGGTTAATGCGGGGGCTTGCGCTCAGGTTCTTATTACGAGTTTTGGCGTGGACAGGATAATCGATACAGGCGTGGCAGGTTCACTGGACGCCTCGATAGACATTGGAGATTTTGTGGTATCAACCGATGCGGTGCAGCACGACTTTGACCTGACTGCCATAGGGTATCAAAAAGGAGAGCTTGATGGAATAGGCTCTGTCTCTTTGCCGGCAGATGAGACCATGAGGGCAAATGCCGTCAGCGCTATCAGAGAATGTGCACCGGAAGTTAATGTTTTTGAGGGCAGGGTCTGCACGGGAGATCAGTTCATCTCATCAGATGAGCAAAAAAATAATATCACATCTGAGTTTGGAGGACTGTGCTGTGAGATGGAAGGCGGAGCAATAGCTCAGATCTGCTACCAGAACAATGTGCCCTTTGTTATCATCAGAGCCATTTCAGATAAGGCGGACGGCTCTGCCACAGTGGATTATCCCACCTTTGAAAAAGAAGCAGCGGCAAGATGCGCATCCATCGTGCATTACATGGTTACAAACAAGTAACGCAAAATACTGCCTGACTGCATCTTTGGGTAAAGGCTATACAAGTATCCTGGCAAAACTCGTTGAAAAAGCATTAGATAATCCAGAATTAACAGAATTATTGATGAAATAAAAAGGTGGCTGCGAAGAAGCTCTCATTTTTTCGCAGCTACCTTTTCTTTTTGTATAGGGGAAGGCACTAGCTTTCTCTTTTTTTTATTGAGCGAAACATTATCTTTTGCCGCCCATTCCCATGAGAGATGCCAGTGTGGCATATAAGAGCTCCGG
>CAMNOS010000131.1 GCA_946546925.1 uncultured Butyrivibrio sp. | reverse complement strand
CAACAGGCTCAGTTTGAGTTTTCTCTATTTGAGCCTGTTTTCTTCTCCTGTTCAACAGGCTCAGTTTGAGTTTTCTCTATTTGAGCCTGTTTTCTTCTCCTGTTCAACAGGCTCAGTTTAAGTTTTCTCTATCTAAGCCTGTTTCCTGCTCCTGCATAACAGGCTCAGTTTGAGTTTTCTCTATTTGAGCCTGTTTCCTACTCCTGTACAACAGGCTCAGTTTGTTTTTTCTCTATTTGAGCCTGTTTTCTTTTCCTAAGATGTATGATCAGTCACTGATGCCTCGAACTGTATCGAAGTCGTAGATCGGGCTAAGTTCAGGTGTTTTTTAGTTCTTTATTCTGGAAACAGCCTATGTAAAGAAAATTCAAAAAAACAGAGTTGGCTGCCAGTATTGCGGTTCAGCGAGGAACTCATCCTGCCTTCCCCGGGTAAGTGCCACAATGCAAAAAGCTGTCTGATGTCAAGGGACAGTACGCTGAGCGCCGCTCGGGCAGCCCTTGACATCAGACAGCTTTTTGCTACCATCACTCGGCACGGGAAGGCAGAGCGAAGAGTTTTCCGTTTATTTAACAAGAAATCACATTAAGGATCTGTGATCACTTTATGCTGTAGCTGTAATCTGAGAAGTCAGCTTCAAGCACTGCCCTGTGTCCATCCTTTTCCCAGGTAAAGGTCATGACAGTTCCGTTCATGTCTATGGACAGGTTGGAATCAAATCCAAATGCGGGATTTGTATTCCTGAATGAAAGAAGTCGCAGCTGTTCTTTAACCACATCCTTCTTAAGAGCTTCCTCAATCTGCTCTGTAGTCAGGTTGGTTCTGTTTATCTCCTTGTGTCCGCCTGCTCCGGCACGCTTTACTGCCTCGTGGTCGTTCTTACCCGCAAAGAGATCAAGGTACCATACCTGAGGCTTTCCGGGCATGAACATCTGGATTGCTCTTGCAAAGAGCATCTTTTTGTCGTCGTCTCCAAGTGCACTGTAGTAGGTCGCATTAACCTGGTAATACATGTTCTTAGCGCCGTGAAGATCTTTTACGAATCCGCCTCTTCCAACAATTGTATCGATCATCTTCTGGATATCTTCCTCAGGAAGGATTCCTTTGAGATCAAGAAGCGGTATTCCGTCATGGCAGCCAAGCATGTTGACCACTCTTATCTTCTTGTCCTGTATCTCCTGTGCCCATTTTCTCAGGACTTCACCGTTCTTGTTCTCGATGGCATAGATGAGGAGTCCCGGAAGGAAGAAGTCATAGGTCATATATCCCTTGGAAGCAACAACCTCATAGATCTTTTCGCTGTAGCTTGCGTGGATCTCAGGAAGAAGCGATACTCCGAATTCATCGGCAAGCTTCTTTACTTTTTCAAGCACGTCCCAGGTATCGGGTTCATTGAGAAAATTCTTTTTGCCGGGCTCCTTGGGTGCATAGGCAAAAGCGTCGAGTCTGACGATCCTTGCGCCGTATCCGGACAGAGCCTTAAGTGTATTTCTGTAGTGTTCCCAGACAAGATCAGACTTGATGTTGAGGTCCATCTGGCCAAGATAACGCCTTCTGGACTCAAGAAGATCGATCACTTTGTCTTTGTACTTCTCATATTTGCCAAACTCGATCTCAGACGGCTTTTTGCCTGCATCAAGTTCAGCGCAGACAAGATCAGACAGCCTCTTCGCAGCAAGATACTGAATATCCATTGCATCCATAAGATCCTGTACATCAGGTCTTTTGTACTGAACCTCCTGATAAAAAGTATTCCAGTAAGGAACATCACTTCCGTCGGGCATCCTGACCATAAGTATCGGAAGCCCGGGCTTTCTGAAGAACATATCCTTAATGTATTCCTCGCGGGGCTGGATATAGCCCTCCGGAGTCATTTCTCCGCACCCCTCCCAGAATTTGTTCCAATTGATAAAGAAGTCCTTATATCTGGAATTTTCTCCGTTCTTTATAAGATCCTGGAACTGGGGTGAAAGAACTGAGGCATGATTCAGAATAAAATCAAGCTTTAAGTCGATTCCGAGATTCTTAAGATCCTCGATGTCCTTCTCCTTCGCAAGTTCCTCATTGATCCCATAATCAATAACCGAAAAACCTCTGTCCAGATCCGTGTTAAATATGCTGGGCAATATATAAAAAGACTGAAAGACATCCTTAAACTCTTCTTTTGAAAGAACATCTACAATATCTTTCATCGTTCCGCCCATGCTATCCGGATAGGCATTGAGCATAGGTCCATTATCTACAAATTTGCTCATTCTTATTTTCTCCTGTTTTCTGTATTTCCTGAATGATACGGGCATGTACATAGTCCGGGACTGAATAATTCATTTGCTCATCAATTTCTGAAACTGTTCAAATGTTAGAATTTCGCCTGCCTTAGAGATGATGATCCGGGCCTTGTGTGCCTGAGCGATAAGTTTGTTCTGCTCAAGTTCAAGAACAAGTGTTGTGAAGGGGCTGTCCAGTTTTCCATCCCTGTTGCGGCTCCTTCTGTGCTCAAGAGTTTCTGCCGGAGTGCTGTTTAACAGGATTGGAATATCCACTTGACTCATGTAGTCACTGTTGCCGTGAGTCCACTCAACTATAAGAACGTTCTTTTCCGACATATCGACCTCATCGTACCAGAGGGAGGCCTCGTCCCTTCCCATGCGCTTAAGCCAGAGTTTGTCCGCTCCGTCCTTGAAAGCCTTCATTATAGTATCAACTTCCTCAAAGTCTGTCTCCTTTGGAGTTCCAAGATACTCATCAAGTCCCTTTGCTCCGGCCTCGAAATAGCTTCTGAACCATGTGTCAGTATCCAGATGTGCCTTGTTTGCGTCATCATCAGCCGCCTGAAGCTGTCTTACCGCAGAGGCAGTCTCAGCAGACATGACACCAGCGTCAACCATTCCTTTTATTCCGCATTTCCTGAAAGTATGAAGTCTTTCAGCATCATTATACATAGGTATCCTGTGGGGATAATTGTCTCCGGACATGGTGTAGCTTCCTATTCCTGCGCTCTGCAGGAAATATGACAGAAGTGACGCAATTTCAGATTTGCCGACACCCGATCCGCCGCAGACTGCAACAACAGCTCTGTGATATGGGTTGGCCGACATCTTCTCCGAGAGTTCTTTTACCAGTAACGGAAAAATGGTCCTTGCCTTTGCAATATGGTTTTCTCCGATCTCAATCTTGTCACCCGGCATATCACCGTGAGGAATATCATCGGGAACAGTTATATCTTTTACAGTATCAGCAGCATTTTTGAGTTTTGTAACCGGTTCATCAGAAACAGTGATTTTGTTATATTGTGTGTTCATAATTCTCCTTAAAATTTAATTTTTGACAACTTATGTACCGCCGTGGTATTTTTGTGAACAAGATACATTAACTTCGTTTTTTTGTAAAGAGCAAATAGAAAATGATTACAATCAAAGAAATCGCAAAGCAACTAAACATGAGCACTACGACGGTTTCAAATGTAATCCATGGCAAGGCAGGCGAAGTTTCGGGGGACACCAGAAAAAAGGTTGAGGAGTTTCTGAAAAAGGTCGATTATGTACCTAACATAAGCGCACGTAATCTTGCGCAGAACCAGTCCAAGATCATTGGTCTTGCCCTCAAGGCCCGAGCCGATAAGTACGAGAACCTTCTCATGGATCCGTTTGTTTCCGTGCTGATAGGAGGCGTCGAAGAGACCATAAGAAATGCAGGTTACTTCATGATGCTCTATATATCAAGTGATACCGGCGAGATCATGCGCCACGTCTCCACATGGAATGTGGACGGACTCATCCTGTTCGGAATGCTTGATGACGACGGAATACGAGTCAGCGAAAAATATAAAAAGCCTATAGTCTGCATAGACACATACAGTATAGAAGGGTTAAAGCACTTCACCAATGTAGGTCTTGACGACGAGCAGGGCGCTTATGATATTGTTAATTACCTCATATCACAGGGGCACAGGAAGATCGCATTTCTTTCAGACAACACCAAGGGCGTTGACCTTGCAAGACTCACAGGGTATAAGCAGGCTCTTAAGGATGCCGGTATCAGCTACTCCGAGAAAGATTTTCTGAAGATCAGGCCAAAATCGGACGAGATTGATAAGAGCCTGGACGAGATCTGTAAAAGAGCTTCAGACTACACCGCCATCTTCTGTGTATCAGACCTCTATGCCGTAACGCTTCTCAGCCGCTTTGAAGACAGGGGCATATCCGTTCCCGATGACATATCAGTTGTGGGATTTGACGACAACATGCTGGCCCAACTCCACAGACCCGCACTCACCACGGTCCATCAGGATGTGAAACTCAAGGGCGTCACTGCCGCAGATACTCTGCTAAAACAGCTTTCCGGGAAAAAGACTCCCAACCAGATCAAGCTTCCGACTCATCTTGTAATTCGTGATACTGTCAGAAGAATAGACTGACAACTTGTATAACCCATGTACATATTGACCAACTTATAGCTTATACGCATAAGTTGGTCTTTTTTGTTGTTATACCAATGTGTTTATAAACTTTTTATCGTTTTTTAATGCATTTTCGAAAACGTTTAAGCACCAGTATTTATGCAACCTTTTGCGTTTAAGCCAAAATGAGGCATCGACTTTTTATTCTTTATGTCTTGAAATTTGGATTTTGATGTGATAATTTATACCTAGCGTACAACTTATGCGCAAAAGTAACCGCCAGAAACTAAGTAACATATGGCACATTGCACAAAAGGAGGAAAAGAAATGAAAAAGAAACTTATGTCAGTTCTTCTCGCAGGCACAATGGTACTTTCACTTGCAGCTTGCGGCGAGACATCTGCTGACACAGCAACAACATCTGACAACACTGCTGCTGATGCCCAGACAGAAACACAGGCAGAGACAACTGCAGAGGCTCCCGCTGCTACAGAGGAAGCTGCTCCCGCTGCAGAGGCTACAGGCTCTTTTGATCCTGTAAGACTTCTTAACGGTAAGCCTGAGATCGATGCTCAGATGCAGGCTCTTGCAGCTAAGTATCAGGAAGAGACAGGCAACGTTCTCACTGTTGAGACAATCGGTGGTGACACAAATGCTTCCGACGAACTTAAGAAAATGTACCAGGCTGACAACATGCCTGACATCTTCGTTATCGAGGCTAACCAGGCAGACACATGGGACGGCATGCTTGCAGATCTTGCAGGCGAGGACTGGACCAACAAGACAGGATTTGAACTTGTAAACGATTCAATGGGAACAATCGGCTTCCCTTACACAGTTGAGGCAACTGCTCTTGGTTACAACGCAGACCTTCTTAAGGCTGCCGGTGTTGATCCTGCTACTCTTACATCTCCTGCAGCATGGCAGGCAGCTTGCGAGACTCTTGATTCCAAGAAGGACGAGCTTGGCATCACAGCTGTATTTGGCTGGTGCGCAGAGCCTGCAAACCTTGGATGGTCTTCAGGAACACACGTATTTGGTCAGTACCTCGATGCAGGCCTTAAGGCTGACGACACAACTTACATCGATCTTCTTAACGACGGTGGTAAGATTGATGAAGCAAGAATGAAGAGCTTTGCTGAGTTCATCGGTATGATGAACAAGTACTCAGATCCCGCTCTCCTTGTAGACGGAACCTATGATCTTCAGGTTGCTGGCTTCAAGGAAGGCAAGTATGTATTCATCACACAGGGTAACTGGTGTGTAACATCTCCTGACGATGTAACATTCGAGTGCGGATTCGCTCCTTATGCATTTGAGGACGGCATCAACACAATCATCGCTGGTCCCCCTTCATATTGGGTAGCATATGCAGACGGCAACGTAGACGGCGCTAAGGCATTCTTCAACTGGTGCGCAGGTGATTCAGCTCAGAACATCCTCGTTAATGAGGCTGGTCTTGTATCTCCTTTCGATGACTGCCAGTATGAGGCTATTAACCCCTTCTACAAGAGCATGAAGAGCTACATCGATGCAGGCAACTACTCAGGATGGCACACAATGCTCAAGAAGGATGGTCTCCAGAACGTAACATGCCAGGTATTTGCTGACTACGCTAAGGGATCACTTGATGCAGATTCTTTCACATCAACAATGGCTCAGGTAATTGCATCCTACTACGCACAGTAATATAATTAATATGTACCTTATGGGGCAGGGCTCCAAAGCCCTGCCCCATTTTTAACCTTATATACCTCACGAAAGGGGGATTTCTTTTATGAGTACATTTTCTATAGGAAGAAAAGTTTTTTCTTTTGCTTCCCTGATTATCGGAATTGTGCTTACTATCTGGGGACTTGGGGTTGCCATAGCTAAGGGCGGCCCGCTGTACGCCAATCGCGGTGCACTTATGGTAATCGGCGTGCTGTTATTTATTCTGGGGTTGTATCTTTTCCCAACACTCACGCATCACCGCGCAATTGTAAACATCATTTTCCTGTTTCCACTGTTATTTGCATTTGCTGTAACAGTAATCATTCCTCTGGTTCTTGGTATCGGTTATTCCTTTACCGACTGGAACGGAATCAAGATGAAGGGCTTTGTAGGACTGGCCAATTACGCAAGGATGTTCAGGCAGCCAAGTTTCCTGTGGTCCATACTCATCACATTCCTGTTTGTTCTATTTAATATGATACTTGTCAATCTCGTTGCGTTCCTGCTGGCACTTCTGTGCACATCCAAGATCAAGGGACTTGGATTCTTCAGAGCTTCCTACTTCCTCCCTAACCTTATCGGAGGAATCGTACTTGGTTATATCTGGCAGTTCATTTTCAGCAATGTTGTAACCAAGTTCACGGGAACATACTCAATGCTTTCGGATACTAAGACAGCTTTCATAGCTATCATCATCGTATATATCTGGCAGTACGCAGGTTATATAATGCTCATCTATATAACTGGTCTTAACACTATTCCCGGCGATGTACTTGAGGCTTCATCAATCGATGGTGCGAACCCCATGCAGACTCTTTTCAATATCAAGATTCCCATGATTGCACCCACAATTACAATCTGTACCTTCCTCACACTGACATCTGCTTTCAAGCAGTTCGACGTTAACCTGGCACTGACCAACGGTACAGGATCAGTTCCCAGCTTCCTTGGCAACTACCTGACCAACGGTACAGAGATGCTGGCCCTGAACATCTACAGCACAGCGGTTATCAATAACGAATATGCCTTCGGTGAAGCCAAGGCGGTTCTGTTCTTCATAATCCTTGCTACAGTTTCTATAATTCAGGTACGTATTTCTAATAAGAAGGAGGTGGAATTATAATGCATAGAAAAGAAAAGACTTCCAGCGTAGCAATCAAACTTATAATTGCCATCGTTATCGCAATTTATGTATTGTTCCCATTCTTCCTCGTTGTTATCAACTCATGTAAAGAGACAGCTGATATCACCAAGAACCCTATAGGATTTGACGGTGTCAGCCTTTCACAGCTCTTCAAAAACTTAAGCGACGTTGTCAACAACACACACTTCCTGTTCTGGCAGGCATTTG